>DATCGU010000148.1:0-5645 GCA_036508735.1 Gemmatimonadaceae bacterium | reverse complement strand
GGGCGCGGCAGCCGCGGCGGGCGCCGGAGCGGCCGGCGCCATGGCCTTTCCGCCGTATGGCGCCATCACCAAGCCGGTTGACCAGGCACGCTTTGACGGCCGCCAGATCGTGAACTTCCCGTACAAGGCGAACGGCAGCGGCTACCTGCCGAACCCGCGTGAAGCGCGGGCGATACGCCAGCAGCAGGTCTTCCTGCAGAAATTCGATGGCTCCCCGCGCGTGCAGGTCACCAGGGAGCGCTACTCGCACCGCGACGCGGTGGTGTCGCCCGATGGCAAGTGGATCGCCTTCACCGCCGACGCCAGGTTGCGTCCGGACTCCGTCGTGCAGCTGATCGCCGATTCACTCGGCAGGCTGCCGTATGACGCCGTGCGTGACGAAGCGCCGCGCAATGACCGCGACATCTTCGTGATTCCAGTGTCCGGCGGCGAACCCCGGCTGGTGGCGGCGCTTCAGGGCGACGAGCAGGGCCTCGCCTGGTCGCTGGACGGCAAGAAGATCCTGTTCATCGGCCGCGCCGAGCGCACGAAGAACGCCCGCCTGATGCTGATTGATGCCGCGGGTGGCGCGCCGCAGAACCTGACGAACGGCTGGCAGTACGAGCCCGCCAGCGCCGAATTCCTGCCGAATGGCGAGGTGCTGATGAGCGCCGACGTCGGGGCGCGTACCGCGCTCTTCATCGTCACGCCGAAGACCGGCCAGATGCGCGAGGTGATCGGCGGGCGCCGCGTCATCCGCGGGTTCGATCGTGATGAAAAGGCGAAGCGTGTGGCTTTCATCGCCACCAGCGTGACGGCACCCACCGAACTCTTCATCGCCGACCTGGACGGCAAGAACGAGCGGAAGCTCACCAGCTTCAATGACAAGGTGAACGCCGAGATCGCGTGGAGCGACGCCGACAAGTTCACCTTCCAGGGCGTCGGCGGCCTCACCATCGAAGGATGGGTGATGAAGCCGTTCGGTTACGTCGCCGGCAAGAAGTACCCGCTGGTGCTCTACGTCCACGGCGGCCCGCACTCCCGCTATGACGAGGGCTGGTTCGATGAGTTCCAGAGCCTCGCCGGGGCCGGCGTCATGGTGCTCTATACCAATCCGCGCGGGTCGAGCGGGTCGGGCGCCGACTTCACCTACAGCACGCGCGGCCGCTGGTTTGCCGAGGACTACAAGGACCTGATGCAGGCCACCGACATCGCCGCGCGGCGTGCCGACGTGGACAGCACGCGCATGGGCGTCACGGGTGGCTCGTACGGCGGTGTGATGACGGCGTGGGCCACGTCGCACACCAATCGGTACAAGGCGGCCGAGGCCGACCGCATGATCAGCAACTGGTGGTCGTGGTACGGCGCCAGCGACGTGCAGGGGCTCACCGAGTTCGAGTTCTTCGGCAAGCCCTGGGAGAACCCCGCCATGTACGACTCGCTGTCGCCCATCCGGTACGTGAAGAACGTGAAGACCCCGACGCTGATGGTGCAGAGCGAGGAGGATTTCCGCACGCCGATGGCCGACGCCGACCAGTGGTTCATGGCGCTCAAGAAGCAGGGAGTGCCGGTGGAGTGGGTGCGTTACCCGCGCTCCAACCACGACCTGTCGCGCACGGGTGAGCCGTGGCTGCTGGTGGACCGGCTCGGTCGCATCCGGCAGTGGTTTGCGTACTGGCTGAAGCCGTAGGTGCTGGCGTCTGCTGCACACCCGTGGTGTGCAGCAGAGGCCCGCCCTGTCGCGAGGCCGGCACACGCGTAGAATACCCGGCTATGCTCCGCCGCTCCCTGACGACGCTCTCGCTCGTCTTCGTCATCTTCTTCAACGTCTCGGGCGGCGCCTTCACGCTCGAGGGCCTCGTGGCCGATACCGGCCCGGGGCTCGCGCTCGCCTTTCTCCTCGTCATCCCGCTGGTCTGGTCGCTTCCCGAGATCCTCATCATCGGAGAGCTCGCCAGCATGCTGCCCGAGGAGGGCGGCTACTACCGCTGGGTGCTGCGGGCGTTCGGCCCCTTCTGGGCCTTCCAGAACGGGTGGTACACCTGGCTCTACTCGCTGGTGGACATGGCCATCTACCCGGCGATGTTCAACCAGTACCTGTCGTGGTTCGTCCCCGACCTGTCGCCGGCGGCGCGCTGGGGCGTTGCGCTGGTGATGATCTGGGGGGCCACGGTCATCAACCTGCGCGGCGCATTCCCCGTGGGGCGCGTCTCCGTCATCATCGGCACGTTTGTGCTCGGCGCCTTCGCGCTGGTCGCCATCTTCGCGCTGCCGCAGGTGACGCACGTGCCGTGGCAGCCGATGCTCAAGCCGGGGAAGGGACTGGGCGCCGGCCTGGCCGTTGGACTTTCCACCGCGCTCTGGAACTATTTCGGGTGGGACAACGCCTCCACCGTCGGCGGCGAGGTGGTGGATGCCGGGCGCACGTATCCCAAGGCGCTGGCGCTCGCGCTGCCGCTGATCGTGCTTGGTTACCTTGTGCCGCTTGTCCCGGCGCTGGGCGCCACCGACTGGACCTCATGGACGGAAGGGGGCTGGCCGTCCATCGCCCGCGCCGCGACCGGCGCGGCTGGCGTCGTGCTTGCTCCGTTGATCGCCATCGCCGGCCTGGCGAGCGCGCTGGCGCTCTTCAACGCGCTGCTCCTGGTGTACACGCGCATTCCGATGGTGATGGCGCAGGATGGACTGCTGCCGAAGTTCCTCGGCCGCGCCGACGCGCGCGGCACGCCGGTGGTGGCGATTGTCCTGTCGGCAACCATCTACAGCGCGTTCGCGCTGCTCTCGTTCGGCCACCTGGTCGTTGCCGACGCGATCTTCTACGCCGCCGCGGTGATGCTCGAGTTCGCGGCGCTGGTGCACTTCCGGGCGCGCGAGCCCAAACTGCGAGGGTCGTTCCGCATCCCGCTTGGCACGCGCGGGGTGGCGCTGCTCGCCTTCGTGCCATTCCTCGTCTTCTGCACCGTCATCGTGATCTCGTTCCGGGACGGCGAGTACGGATTCGCGTCGGCAGCGAGCGCGGTGGGGGCAATGAGCTTCGGAGTACCGTGGTACTTCCTGTTACGGCAACTACAAAAGAAGCTGTAAGCTCTACGCTATACGTTATACGCCGTCCGCTCGGCAACGGATGGCGTAGAGCGTACAGCGTACAGCTTACAGCTTCTTTTCAATCACCCCGCCTTTCATCACCAGCACCACGGCGCGTACCGCACGAATGTCGTGTGTCGGATCGCCGCGCACCGCCACCAAGTCCGCCAGCATTCCCGGCGCCACGCGGCCCACGCGATTCTCCCAGTGGAGCATTTTCGCGTTGACGGACGTGGCGGCCTTCATCACGGCGAGCGGCGTCATCCCGTAGTCCACCATCAGCTCCATCTCGCGCGCGTTGTCGCCATGCGCGTACACGCCGACGTCGCCACCCATGCACATGGTCACGCCGGCGGCCAGCGCCGCCTTGAACGATGCGCGCTTGGCGATGATCGACGCGGGCTCGGGCTCGACGCCCTTTTTCCAGCCGGCGTACTGGCGCGTGGCATCGCCCGCGGCGAGCGTGGGGCAGAAGGTGATGTGGTACTCCTTCATGAGCTTCCACGTGTCGTCCGTGCCGCCGTCGCCATGCTCAATGGTCTCGACGCCGGCCATGATCGCGCGGCGCATCCCCTCCGGCGTGCTGGAGTGTGCCACCACCGGCCGGCCGCTGCTGCGCGCCGCCTCGACAACGGCGTGCAACTCGGCGTCGGTGAACGTCGGCATCGTCTCGCCACGCGGCCCCCAGCGGTAGTCGGCGTACACCTTCACCACGTCGGCGCCGTGCGCTATCTGGTCGCGTGCCACCCGCATCACGCCGTCGATGCCGTCGGCCTCCTCGGCGCCCTGCGACGGTTCAAAAGCGAAGTCGGCGCGCTTGGGGGCATAGCTTCCGGTCACTACCATGGCCCGGGTGGCCACGACGAGGCGCGGGCCGGGAATGATCCCCTGGTCGATGGCCTGCTTCAGCCCCACATCGGCGTAGCCGGCGCCTTCGGTGCCGAGGTCGCGCAGACTGGTGAAGCCGGCCATCAGGGTGTTGCGCGCATGGTTGACGGCGCGTGCCGTGCGCAGCGCCAGCGGCTCCCGGAGCACCTGGTCGTTCCACGGCGTCTCGTTGTACGGATGCAGGAACAGGTGCGCGTGCCCCTCGATCAGCCCCGGAATGAGCGTGGTGCCCGGCAGTTCCACCACCGTGGCGCCCTTGGGCGTTCCCACCACGGCGGCGGGGCCGGCGGCGGCAATGCGGTCACCGCGAACCAGCACGGTCCATCCCGAGTGCGGCGCGTCGCTTATGCCGTCCCACACGGCGGCGGGCTTGAGCAGCAGCAGGGAATCGCGGACCTGCGCCTGCGCGCTGGCGACGGCGAACACGAGGAGGAGCACGATGCGCATGGTCTACTTCCTCAAGATTGGGAAATCGGTGACGCCGCCCGACACGACGAACGCCATGAACTCCGCGCTGTCGGTGGCGAGCATCGCGACGCGCGAAGACGGGACGATCATCAGCTGTCCCGACCAGGCGTATGAGTGCGGCACGTAGACCACCACGGACGAATCCACACCCAGGCGTTCCGCCGACGACTGCGTGAGGAAGCCGAGCACCTTCACGCTGTTGTCCATGCCGAGCGTCACGAGCACCGGCTTGTCGAAGCGTTTCTTTTCGCCGACGAAGGCGCCCAGGAGGTCCTTGGTGGACGTGTACAGCAGCCGCACGAACGGCAGCTTGTTCAGCACCTCCTCCAGCAGGTTCACGGCCGAGGCCGTGAGGATGCTCGAGCCAAGGGCGCCGACGAGCGTGATGAGCGTCAGGGTGGTGATGAAACCGAGGCCGGGGATGGAGATCCCCAGCCAGCCGTCCACCTTGGTGAAGATGCCGTAGCAGACCCAGACCGTGACCACGATAGGGACGGTGAGCATCAGGCCGCGCAGGAAGTAGCCGAGGATCCGTTTCATCGAAGTCCGGGACAGCGGAGGTGACCGGTGGCGCGTAGGTTCTGTCAGGGCGCCCAGCGCCCTGCTCCGAGAAGATAACTCCTTAACCCGACCCTGCGATGAAGATCAGCCGACTCGCGTTTGTCAGTGTGCGCTGCGCCGCCTTCCTCTGCCTGCTGGCGGCGCCCCTGGCCCCCCTGGCCGCGCAGGCCAAGCGCGCCATCACGCAGGACACCTACGACCAGTGGCGCACCATCTCGGGTGCCTCGCTGTCGCCCGATGGCAAGTTCGCCGCGTACACGCTGAGCCCGGTGGTGGGCGATGGCGAGGTGCTCATTCGCGCGACGGGCGCCGACACCGAGTGGCGGTTCGCGCGCGGCTACACCGGTCGTCCGCAGCTGATGCCGGCGGCCGATTCAGCGGCCCAGTTCAGCGCGCCGCCGGCGCAGTTCTCGGCGAGTTCGCGCATCGCGGCCTTCATCACGTATGCCCCACGGGCGGATTTTGAGACCGCGCGCAAGGCCAAGCCGCGCGCGCTGCCGGCGCCACGCACGTCATTGACCGTGGTGAGCCTCGCCAACGGCAAGGCGCAGGTAATCCCGCGCGTGCGGTCGTTCCGCTTGGCGCGCGAGGGAGGCAAGTACCTCGCCTATCTCATGGAAGCCGACAGCGCCGCGCCGGGCAGCGGCGGCGCGGCACCGGCCGGC
>DATCGU010000147.1:0-14848 GCA_036508735.1 Gemmatimonadaceae bacterium | reverse complement strand
CCCTCGCGCTGCACTGGAAGTTTGGGCACCCCACCCGGCGACACGTTCACCGAGACGATCGTGCCCTGTTCACTCGGCACGGGCGGGCACCTCGGCGACGATGAGTCGTACAGGAATGCCGCCATTGGTCGACTTCCACTCTTCGGCGAACGGAAGCTGCACTTGCCGCTCCAGGTCGCGGTCTGCGCTCAGCACGGCCAGTCGCCAGCCGGCGGCCCTGGTGCGCACCACGTTGCCCAACTGGGCAAACAGGTTGCGCAGCAGCTTCTTGTCGCCCACGCGAATTCCATAGGGCGGGTTGACGATTACCAGCCCCGGACCCGGAGGCGGAAGCATGTCACTCAGGGACTGCCTGCTGACGGAAAGGTCATCTGTCACCCCGGCGCGCTCGGCATTGGCCCAGGTTGCCTCCACCGCACCGGCGTCTCGGTCGCTCGCGAGGATCGGCATCGGGGCGCGGGGCAGCACCGCCGACGCGGCTTCGCCCTGCAGTGTACGCCACAGGCCGGCCTCGTGCCCTGGCCACTGCTCGAACGCAAAATGCCGGCCCAGCCCGGGGGCGATGCGCCGAGCGATCATCGCTGCTTCGATGGGAATGGTCCCCGAGCCGCACATGGGATCGAGAAGCGGCGCGGTGCCATCCCACCCGGCGCCGAGCAGCATCGCCGCCGCGAGGGTCTCTCGCAGTGGCGCCTTGGCGGTCGCCTGTCGGTAGCCGCGTCGGTGCAGGAGCGCGCCTGAACTGTCGACGCTGAGCACCAGCTGGTCGCGAAAGAGCCGCACCACGAACAGCTGCTCTCCGCCGCCTTCCTCCTCGTCGTCGGCGGCGGTCGACTCCACCACGCCGCGCACGCGCAGCGCGAGCGCTTCCATCAGCCGTTGCGCCACCGCCCCCGAGTGATACAGCCGCGACTTGCGGCACGTCACGCGGAAGCGCACGCGTTGTCCCGGCACGACCACGGTCTCCCACGGCACGCGCTTGCCGTGCTTCTCGACGTCGGCAAAGGTCAGCGCCTTGAAGTGCGACAGCCGCACCACCACGCGGCTCGCCGTCCGCAGGTGCAGGTTGGCGCGCATCAGGTCACGCGTGGTCAGCATCGCGCTCACCGCCCCGGGTTCCTCGCCGGTGACGGCGATGTCGAGCCTTGCGAGTTCCCGGCGCGCCAGCGGCTCCAGGCCGGGCGCGGTGACGATCAGCGCATCAACGGACGGCGGGAGGGGCGTGCGACGTGGCGGCATGACCTGAAGTCTCGCGCCGTGCATGCCACATGCGCCAGCCAAGCTCGGTGGCGGATACCCCTTCAGGCACGGAGCCATGAGCGTCAGACCTGATTGGCTCCCATAGCCAACAGCGATCGTAGCCGACAGCAACCGGGCAGGAACGACGCAGGTTCGGCCCGCTACGCCCGGCTGAACAGGTAGTAGTTGGCCTGATAGAGCGCATTCTCACCGACGAGCGGGTCCACATATTTCATGCGATGCGCCACAAGAGAGAAGCCCCGATCTTTCAGGGCAGGCATCAGGTCGGTCCCATCATTCAGCGCAGGACCGGGCCGGTTGGGAACGATGAACAGGTACTTCGCCTCGCGACGGACGAGCCAGTCCAGCCACCATGTCACCGCCGCCAGTGGCATCTCCGAGAACGAATGAACATTGGTCGCAAGGTCAATATGTTCCGTCAGCGCATCCACGCCTGCAAGATCCAGGACGGTCACGCGGGACGCGAGGCCGCGATAGCCGATATAGGCACGGCAGATGGCCGTCGACAGGGCAAACCCGTCCGCACCGAGCAGATGAGGATTGTCGGTTACGTCCGCGAGCCGGTGAAGCAGCCTCCCGTAACCCGCTCCGATATCGACGATGCGCATCGTGTCGAGAGATTGCGGCGGGAGGTTGTCCAGCAAGAACGTGATCTCCAGAACGCTGTCCATGAGATCTCGCGACCAAAGCCGCCCATCCATGCGTATGCACTCCACACCGAAGTCGCCTGCCTCACGCGTTCGGTTGAGAAGACCGTGGGTGTCGGACTTCTCCACCCAGAGGGCTTCCACGACGTAGCTCGCTGCCGAATGCGCGCGGGTCTGGTAGATGAAGTCATTGTCAGCGCGGAACCGCACCGGACTGATGTCCTGGACGCTGGACGTATGGTCTTGACCTGGGTTCCAGACGCTGCCCGAATGGGCGCTCAGGGCGTGTTCCTTGTACTGGTACCACAGCCGCTCGTACTCCGCCTGGTCCACGATCAGCGGTTCCTGCGGACTGAGCGTTTCGAACACGGTCGTCGCAACGGGCGCCGTCGCAACGGGCGGTTGGTATCGGGAAAGACTCAAGCCGACTGAGTTGAACGCACGCCGTACCATTCTGCGAATGGACGCTGGCAAAGCCATGTTCTCTCCCCGATTGCGCTCGCATGAAGCGCAGGTGAGCGCAACTCAAGCCAGGAAATCCCACAAGCAGACTGTCAACGGCAAGGCCGAATGGATCCGGGTGTTTGTCGAGAACGACCGACATGCCACCCGGAGCCCGCTGCCATGCGAACAGAGTGTACGGCAGGGATATTGCGGGTTCAAGTAGTGGCATGACGGGACGTCTCGCGCCGCGCATGCCACAAGCGCCAGCCGAGTAGCAGGGTGAACACCACGCTGTACAGGAGAGGCTCCCCGATGTCGGCCTTCACCGACATCCACCAGTGGATGACGCCAAGAATCGGCACGATGTACGTCACGCGATGCAACACCGTCCACTTCTTCCTGAGCCGCGCGATCGATGCCCGACTGGACGTGAGTGCCAGCGGCACCATCACCAGCAGGGCCAGAAAGCCGACGATGATGTACGGCCGCTTGGTCAGCGCTTTGGCCAGTTCGACGCCGTCGAGCTGGATGTCGAGCAGCACGAACCACAGGAAGTGCGTCAGCGCGTAGAAGAACACCGTCAGTCCGAACGTGCGCCGGTCCCGCGCCAGCCAGTTCCAGCCGAGGAGTCGCCGCAGCGGCGTCACGGCGAGCGCCACCACGAGGTACTTGATGGTCAGCTGGCCGAGGATCTGTTCCCCATCCTTGATGGGGTTGGATCCGAGCCAGCGGGTATTCATCAGGAAGTCCGACAGGAGCCCGGCGAAGACCGCCAGCCCCGGCACGAGAATCGCCAGCCAGAGCACCCACGTCCACCACCGCGGACGCCCGACCTCGCGCACCGCGTTCCACCAGGTTGGCAACGGCATCAATAGTTCTTGCGGAGATCCATGCCCGCGTAGAGCGACGCCACCTGCTCGGCGTAGCCGTTGAACATCAACGTGGGACGACGCAGGAACTCACCGATGCGGCGCTCCTTGGCCTGGCTCCAGCGCGGATGGTCCACCGTGGGATTCACGTTGCTGTAGAACCCGTACTCGCCGGGCGCGGAGTCGTTCCACGCCGTCGACGGCTGTCGGTCGGTGAGCCGGATGCGCACGATCGACTTGATCCCCTTGAACCCGTACTTCCACGGCACCACGAGGCGCAGCGGCGCACCATTCTGGTTGGGGAGGTCGCGTCCGTAGACGCCGCTGGCGAGCAGCGTCAACGGGTGCATGGCCTCGTCGAGCCGCAGCCCTTCGGTGTATGGCCAGCGCAGCACGGACTCGCGCTGACCCGGCATGCGCTTGGGGTCATACAACGTGGTGAACTCCACGTACTTGGCGCCCGACGCCGGTTCGGCTCGGCGCAGCACGTCGGCCAGCATGATCCCGCGCCAGGGGATGACCATCGACCAGGCTTCGACGCACCGGTGCCGATAGATGCGGTCCTCCACCCGGCCGGCCTTCAGGAAGTCGTCCAGCCCGTAGTCGCCGGGCTTCTTTACCATCCCATCGACCTTCACGGTCCACGGGCGAGGCTTGAAGTCCTTCGCCATCTCCTTTGGATCGTCTTTTGCGGTGCCGAACTCGTAGAAGTTGTTGTAGCTGGTCACGTCTTCCCACGGCGTCGGCTTGTCATCGGACTGCAGGCCGTACGGCTTGCCGAGGGCCTGCTGCGCACCGGCTCGGCGCGGCAGCAGCGCATCGACGCCCACAATCGCGCCAACGGTGAAGCCGGCGGCGGCCAGCCACTCACGGCGGTTCATGTACAGCGATTCGGGGGTGATCTCCGACGACGGGAGATCGGCGGTCGTGCGGGGGCGAATCAGCATGGCAGGTATAAGGTAGTGGTATGACACGTACCAGCCAAAGCACGCGGCGGTTCCCTTGGCCGGGCTGACGGGTAGGCGCTCGGCGCGTAACTTCAAGGCGTGATGCCGCTCACCGACGCCGCCACCAATGCCATTCTGGGCAACGCTCCCGAGCTTTGGTTGCGGGCCCTGGCCACTGCGGCCGGTGGCGTGGCGCTGCTCTGGGTGCTGCGCCGCTTCACGGCGCGCCGGCTGGCGCGGCTGGCCGCGGCCACCGATACCGTCACCGATGACTTCGCCGTCGAACTGGTCCGCGGCATTCGCACGTCGCTATTCGTCTTCGTCGCCCTTACCGGCATCGACGCGTTCATCGTCTTTCCTCCGCCCGCCAGCGAAGCGATACGGATCGTCAGGATCCTCGCGCTCGTCCTGCAGGGATTCAGCTGGACCAGCGTCATCGTCACGTTCTGGCTGGGGCAGTGGGCGCGGAACAACCCTTCCCAGAGTGACCGCACCACGCTGGCCGCCCTCGGGTTCGGCGTGCGCTTCGTCCTGTGGACGCTGCTCGTCCTGCTGGCGCTGCAGAATTACGGCATCAACATCACCACGCTCATCACCGGCCTTGGCGTGGGCGGCATTGCCATCGCCCTTGCGGTCCAGAACATCCTCGGCGACCTGTTCGCCGCGCTCTCCATCGTCCTCGACAAGCCCTTCGTCATCGGCGACACCATCGCCGTGGATGGCGTGGACGGCGTGGTGGAGAAGATTGGCCTGAAGACCACGCGCCTGCGCAGCGTGAACGGCGAAGAGGTGATCTTCTCCAATGCCGACCTGCTGCGCAGCCGCATCCGCAACCTCGCGCGGCGCGACGGACGCCGGTTCGTGCTCCATACGACGGTGGCGCTCGACACCGAGGCAGCGCGTCTCGCCGGCATTCCCTCGGTCTTCCGTCAGGCGGTCGAGGAACAGCCGTACGTCGCGCTGCAGCGCTCGCACCTCATCGGCACCTCGCCGGCCGGCCACGAGTTCGAGACGTCGTTCTACGTGAACCATCCGGACTGGCTACTGGCCCTCGACGCTCGTCAGGCCATCCTGCTGCATGCCTACACGGCGTTCCAGCGCGAGGGCATCTCCCTGGCCTCGGGCGTGGCGACCGTCACGTCGGCGCGGAGCACGGCATGAGCTCGGCCCCGGTGGTGCGCATCGGCGCCGGGGCTACGTCGCCCCTCCGTACGCTACGCGAGATATGGAACTACCGCGACCTCTTCAGCGCGCTCGGCGCGCGCGACCTGCGCCTGCGTTACAGGCAGACCTTCCTGGGCATCGCGTGGGTAGTGCTGCAACCGCTCGCTGCCGCCGGCATCTTTGCCTTCGTCTTCGGCACGATCGCCAAGGTGCCCACCGACGGCCAGCCCTACCTGCTGTTCTCGCTGGCCGCCCTCACCGGCTGGAACTTCTTCTCCAGCGTGCTGACGCGGGCCAGCACCTCGCTCATCCAGAATCCGCAGCTCGTCACGCGCGTCTACTTCCCGCGCCTCATCCTTCCGCTGGCGGTGGTGCCGGCCGCGCTCGTCGACCTGCTCGTCACCGTCGTCGCCTTCCTTGGCATTGCCGCCATGCAGGGACGCACCCCCACCCTGGCGTTCCTCGCGCTGCCGCTGGTGATCCTCCTGCTGGGCATGCTGGCCCTGGGTGCCGGCTTTGCCGCCGCCGCCCTCGCGGTGCGATACCGGGACGTGCAGTACCTGCTGCCGGTGGCCATCCAGCTTGCGCTCTACGCCAGCCCTATCGCGTACTCCTCGTCGGCCGTGCCGGCGCGGTGGCAGGCGCTGTACCACGCCAATCCGCTGGCGGCGCCGCTCGAACTGATGCGCTGGTCGCTGCTGGGCACGCCGGCACCGACCATCCCCCACCTGGCATACAGCATCGCCGTCACGCTCAGCGTTCTGCTTGCCGGGGCGTGGATCTTTCGTCACATCGAGCGCGCCTTTGCCGATGAGATCTGACGGCGTGGTCGCCACGCCCGGGACGGATCACTCCTCTGGAAACAGCGGTGCCGGGCGAAAGTAACGAGTGACGCTCCTTGCCATCGCCCGAAGGACACACTGTACCGCCCGTGCCAGCGTTCCCAGGCTCGCATCACGACGGATCACCTCCCGAAGGACGACGAGCGCCGGCCAGGTCCTGCGTTCGTCAAAGAGTGTCCCCGCGACGCCGATCACGTCGTGTGCCGCAGTCCGCACCACCACACGCTGCCAATCCGGCCGCAGCGTCATCGTGAGATCGCCCGCGATGACGTCCACCAGACGCTGTGCATCGGAAATGCACTCCGCCGTCAACGCATCGCGGGGGGAGTTGGAATCAGGACGGAAGCGATACACGGCGAGGCACTCGGTCTCGTACCACACCGGAAAGTGCGACGCGATGCGCACCCACATTTCGTAGTCCTCCATGCGCATCAGCCGTTCATCAAAGCCGCCGAGCGCCTCATAACACTCCCGGCGCACCACAACGGACGGCGTCTGGAGGCCGCCCAAGAGCGTCAACTCTTCCAGCGCATTCTCCCAAATGCCGCTCTGCCGCCGGCGCAGGGACGACACGCCAAACCAGTGGCCGTCGGCCCTGGCGTACATATGGCGGCACGTTGCCAGCCCGACTTCAGGATGGACTTCAAACGCCGCACCGAGTGTCCGGTAGAAGCCAGGCTGCACGTAGTCGTCGCCGTGCAACTGATGGATGAGCCTGCCACGGCTGCGCTTCAGGCAGGTCTCGAAGTTCCGCACATGACCCCGGTTCTGCGGCTGCCGGTAGAATCCGACGCGCCCGCGGCCAACAGACCGCACGACCTCGGCTGGATCGTCCTTGGTGGAGCAGTCATCCACGACCTCGATCTGCATGATGTCCGGACCCGGATCCTGCGCCAGCACGCTCTCCAGTGTCTTTGACAGGTATCGGGCGCAGTTGTACGTCGGAATCATGACCGACCAGAGGGGGCGATCGACGCCACTGGGGACCGGTTCGATTGTTGCACGATGCGGGTGCGAAGCCATTTGCCGAAGAGTCTCCGTGCTGATATCGAAGGCCGGCACCTGCCGGTCTACTCGCTCGATGTCTTGACCAGGCCCCGGTACGCGTAGTTCCGCGGCCGGTGCCGTTCGATCAGCTGCTGTTCGCAATACGCGAGGGCACCGAGCACATCGGCCTCTGCCTCCGAAATGCCTTCCTGCCGCCGCCATTCGGCGGGATGCTCGATGTGAAACGTGATCCAGCGAACCACTGCCCGGCACCAGGCAAGCCGCGGATGACGCACGTCCTGATGGTGCCAATGATAATCGACATAGGCCCTGGATCGTCCGTGCACGCGCATGTAGCCAACAAGCGATACCCTGCCCAGGCGCTGCACATCGAACCAGTGCTCGACGGGGCTGTCGAGCACGCCGATCACCCGGAAGCCGGTTTCACGCACCTGCCGCCAGAACAGCACTTCGTCCTCCATCCCCAGCGCTCCCGCACCGAGTTCCGGGTCGAATGCAGGAACGCGCTCCAGCACCCGGCGCGAAAACGCGAGGTTCGCCGAGACTACCCAGCCCGGATTGCTGGCGTCGAGTTCTTCCGTGGAGGAGAGGAACGACCTGAGCCTCGGCGTCATCCAGTTCCGCAGGAGATGCGGGGCGAACTTCACCCCTCCCTGCACCATGTCTGCCCGGTCGGACCAGATGGGTTCGCACATCGTCGCAATCCAGTCACGCGGCGGCCGCACATCATCGTCGGTCAGGAGCAGGACCTGTCCGGCAGCTGCGGATAGGCCGCGGCGGTAGGCATGTCCCTTGCCTGGCCGCGGCTCATGGAGCGCTCGAACCGGTCCTCTGGACCATTCGTACGAGCGAATCAACTCCGCCGTCCCGTCAGTTGAGCCATTGTCGACCAGCACGAGCTCGGCGGTCCTGTGTGGCGGCAGTTCGACCTGCTGGAGCGCCTGCAGTGTCTGCGCGAGATCGCTCCGGCGGTTTCGCGTGCAGATGAGGATCGACACCATCATGTGGTGGGCTGCCTCCCTGATCCCTGATCCCCATCAGGCTGACCGGCGCCCACCCGCAGCAGGCCCGGCCCGAAGGCGTTGTTGGCAAGCCGGTCCTGACGCACGAAAAAGAGCGTGAGCCTCGTTTTGCACAGCGGCACGTAGCCGCGTTCCCGAAGGAAACGCACGATGCGGGAGTTGCCCAGATCATCGAGCGAGACCACGCCGGGGTCTTCCGCCAGGACGATCGTCGGCCGGTACTTGTCCCAGTTGTTCGACGCCAGGACAGCGTAGTCCAGGCCTTCGACGTCCACATTCATGAAGTCGATATCGCGACCCGCCGGCAGGTGCGCATCCAGCACCTCGGCCAGCGTCACCGTCTCAATCTGTCGCTCGGAGACCACCCAGAACACGGCATTCGACGACCCGCCGGCGGGGACGAACCCATCGCGACTCCGGACCGTATCGGGATCGAAGCCATTCAGGGCGGGCTCATTGAACTCGTAGAACGTGAGCACGCGCCGCGCATCCGAGATCGCAAGCTCCAGGTTCACGTCGCGCGGTCGCGCCTCCTGGAACGGCTTCATGCTGCCCGGCATCGCGTCGATGTTGATCCCGCTCCAGCCCCTGCTGTAGAAGGCCAGCGTGTTGGAGTACTTCCGCGGATGATGGGCGCCGACGTCGACGTAGAAGCCGGAAGGCTTCCACTCGAAGAACCACAGTAACAACAGGTCTTCGCCCTCCTGGGAGAACGAGACGCGATAGTAGTCGTCGCCGGGCGTGGTGTGGACGCCGGAAATCCAACGGCGAAGGCGCCCTGCCAAGGCTCGAAGCCTCATGCGCCACTCCAGTCGCCTGTGATCATGAACGGCGACGTTCCTTCGTACCCTTGGCTTCCGGTTCCGTAGAAGTCACCAGCCACCACCTCGAGTTCACACACCCCGTCACGAGGCCAATCCGCCTCTTCTCCGCCGGCCTCGATCCTGGCACCCAACCGGTAGCTGCCAGGGGACAATGGAATACGGGGGATGGTGCACCGGAACTCACCCGCGCCGCTGATCGGGCCAAACAGTCTTCCGGTGTACCCACTGTAGAGGACGAAGAGCAGTTGGTCGCTGCTGGTGCTGACCGAGATGCCGACATCCACCTTTGCCGGGCGATCGCCCGCACGGCACGCGTAGCCCAGGACGAACGTGACGTCCATCCCGCTGATGATGCGCGAGATGCGCTGGCGACCGGCATCTTCCACGTGGCAGCTGCTCAGCCTCACCGCCCCGCTGCCAGTCCGGTCCGTCCGCTGGGCCAGCGGCGTTGCCAGGACAGCCGAGCCAACGATGTTCTCGAGATAGTGGCGGATGGCGAGGCGGGTCTCTGCTGGTTGTGCCGCGCTTCCGCGGTCCATGACGACGACCCGGCCGCACAGGTTTTCGACGGCGGGCATGTTGTGGCTCACGAAGAGGACCGTTCGCCCTTCCTTCGCCGCGACGTCGTGCATCTTGCCAAGGCACTTCTTCTGGAACTCCGCATCGCCAACGGCGAGCACTTCATCGACGATGAGGATCTCGGGACTCAGATGCGCCGCCACGGCAAACGCCAGCCTGACGTACATGCCGGAGGAATAGCGTTTGACCGGCGTATCGATGAACTGCTCCACACCGGAAAAATCCACGATCGCGTCAAACTGCCGGCGAATCTCCGCCTTTCGCATCCCCAGGATCGAGCCGTTCAGGAATATGTTCTCGCGGCCCGTGAGCTCGGGATGGAAGCCGGTGCCAACCTCGAGGAGGCTGCTTACGCGACCATGGAGGTCGACCTGGCCCGCGGTCGGTTCGGTGATGCGGCTGAGGATCTTCAGCAGCGTGCTCTTGCCGGCGCCGTTGCGGCCGATGATGCCGACCACTTCACCTTCGTTGACGTCGAACGAGACGTCCTTCAGCGCCCAGAAAGTCTCGCGTGCACTTCGGTTCAGCGGATTCTTCAGGCGCGCCAGCGTCGCCTCCGCCAGGGTGTAGTGCCTCTCCTGGTCGTGGGAGATGGTGTACGATTTGGAAAGGCTGCGAATCGCGACGGCGATACTGGAGGACATGAACGAGAAGTCGGAGGTCGGAAGTCGGAGGTCGGAAGGTGGCCGTGCCATTACCCCAACAACTGCGGAAACCAGCGACGCCTGGGAGTCGCTGCCCTAGCCACTGTGACCGGTCAGCTTGCCAGCGCGGGACGCCTCACATTCGCGTGTTGTCCGGGCTCCTCGACAACCCAGCGAGACGGACCCGCTGGATCGGCAAAGCAATCACCCTGAGCTTGCGCCCCGGCAGAGGGCCAATCGGGGCGTCCGGCGTGCAGACCTGACTGCGTCTCGGCAACAACCGGGACTATGGTAGATTATGCCTGATCGGGAGCATTGCCCGCTAGGCTCTTGTGCGACCACACGATGCACGGGAGCGCGAGCTGCCTGTTGCGCCCCTTGGCCCCGCGTGGAAGCCGCATGCCACAGGCCACGCGGCAAGCGGTATCGAAGCCGGACGAAAACGTGTGATAGCCCAGCGTGCGGAGCCTGAGCAGCAACGCAAATAACGACGCCTTGTCGCTGTGCATGTGTTCGAAACGGATGATGCTCGGCATCCACGTCTTGAAGTCGAGGCTGCCGACGATGCTCACATCGAGGCCCTCGACGTCGATCTGCAGGAAGTCCACCGACTGCCATCCGGTCATCTCGAACAGATGATTGACGCTCACACAGGGCACCATTTCGCTGCACAAGAGATCGTCGAAGTTCCTCACATATTGCCGGAATTTCTCCAGGTGATCTCTGCTCGTGGAACTCCACCCGGAGTACACATCGTCGTAGAACAACCCGTCTTTTGGCCTGAGGAAGAAGAACTCGATGCTCTTCGTCTCCTCGTCCGGCACCACGGCTGACTGCAGGCACGTAACCCTGGCGCAGGACTGATAGGTGCGTGACAACCTGTCGAACACGTGCGGCACCGGTTCGACCAGAATGGAATACACGTTGGGTTACCGGACGATCCGGTGAACCGGGTCATCCATGACTCCATCATTGGACCCCAGTTGAATCATCCGTATCCGTATCCGTGCCTGCCTGCCGACCCACGCATCGACACTGCGTTCCAAGAGATATCGCAGCAGTTGATGCACGCGCTCGGCGACGGCACTTCTCAGGCGATTCATCGCGAGGTCTGGCGGGCAAGCGTTCCGGGATCAGCAGGCATTCTGGTGGCACGCGGGCCACGGTCCCGTAATTTACCCATCGTGGACAAGTGCCGCTCGCTCACGATCACCGGCAGAATCACCAGCGCAGGCAGGAAGCTCATGGCCAGCGTTTGCCGGGAACCCGGAGACGCCGTACCATTATTGAAGGTGTCCGCCCCACCCCACACGCTCGCTGAGCTCCGCCGCCTCCCGGCTGAGTTCGCGCCGCCACCATGACCTGAGCCGCGGCAGGCTCCCCCCTGTTCAACGAGATCACCATGCCGGACAAGACCCAGAGCGCCGAAAGCCACACCCGCTGGTACCCGATCTATCACTTCGTCGCCACGCCCATCGTGTTGCTGAACGTCTTCATCGCGCTGCGGCACGCCTGGTACACCGGCGGACGGTATGCGTGGTGGAATGTCGTATTCGCCATCGGTGTCACCGCAGCAGTCCTCGCGTCGCGGACAATGGTGCTGGCGGTGCAGGACCGGCTCATTCGCCTCGAAATGCGCCTGCGCCTGCGCGAGTTGCTGCCTTCGGCACGGCACGGCGACATCCTCCGACTGACGGTACGCCAGATGGTGGCGTTGCGGTTCGCCGGCGACGCTGAGCTGCCCGACCTCGTGCGACGCGTGCTCGCCGGAGAACTCGCCGGATCCAAGGCCATCAAGGCCGCCATCAAGGACTGGCAGCCCGACTGGCAGCGCGCCTGACCGGCGCCTACTGACCGGCAAGCAGAGCGGCGTGCCAACTCTCGCTGGCGCGCCGCTCGAACTTCTCGCGGTAGGTCGCCATATCCACCGCAGACAGGTCGAACACGTGCGTCGCCGCATCCACCGCGCCGGTGCGCGCGAGATGCGCAAAGTCATCGCGCGACAGTCCGTGCACGAAGCCGGTCGCGTCACGATAGAACACCAGGGAACTGTCCAACATCGTGGTGCCTATGCCGGCTTCGAGCGACTTCAGTGCCCGGAACAGGCCGTCAATGGAGCACCCGGACGCCCCCTCCCGCGACGTGTCGGCGCCAACGGCAAGAAACCGTTCCTCACGCCACTCGCGCGCACACCACAACGGGTGGCCGTGCGCCGCCCACGTCAGCAGGAAGCCATCCACGGCCGCGAGCAGCCGCGTTTCGTCAACGTCATCGATGGGTGCGGCTGCGCCAAACAGCCAGACACGGCTATCGGGGGGTAGTTCCGTGAAGGGGATGAGCGGCATTTGATGGTCCGGCAGTGGGTGATCGACTCGGGTACGGCGTGTAGTCTAACGTCGACCTTGCTGCCGGCGCGACCCACCAGCAGGCTCGCCAGCGTGCCCTGCCAGGTCCTTCGGCTGGCGCTTCAGGGCGCACCTGAGCGCCGGTAGTCGCCCCGCGAGAAGTACTTCTCAATAAGCGCATAGAGAATGATGTAGACGTATCGGCTCCCCATCTCCTTGATGAGGAACTTCGACTCACCTGCCTCTCGCCCGTACCAGTTTGTCGGTACCACCGTCCACGAGTAGCCGCGCACGACCACTTTCAGCGGCAGCTCGATGGTCAGGTTGAAGTGGTTCGAGAGCAGCGGCCGGCAACCGTCGATCGCCGTGCGCCGGTAGCACTTGAACGCGTTCGTGAAGTCGTTGTATCGCTCGCGGAAGAGCACGCGCACGAACCAGTTGGCTGCGCGGTTCAGCAGGAGCTTCTGCCATGGATAATTCCGCACCGCCGCCCCGTCGATGAACCGCGACCCAAAGGCGCAGTCGAAGCCCTCCTCGAGCTTGCGATAGTAGGTGACGATGTCGCGCGAGTCGTCCGAGGCGTCGGCCATGACCACCACCACGGCGTCTCCCGCGTACACATCCAGCCCGTGACGGACGGCGAAGCCGAACCCCCCATCGCCCGTATTGGTTGCGACGCGCAGCGCGGGAAAGATGGTCATCTGCTGGTGAAGCACCTCTTCGGTGTCGTCGGTGCAATGATCGAGGACCACGAGGATTTCGTGCGGAATGTCGGCGCCCTTCAGGACGCCCTCGATGGCACCCACGGTCGCCACGATTGAACCGCCCTCGTTGTGGGCAGGAATCAACACCGTCAGCAGCATCCGGCGCGCCGGCTCCTCCTGCGCGCTCATCCGCGGAAGACCGGCGCAAGCACGGCGGCATTGGCGGTCATCCACGTGTGCAGGTCCTCGAGCACGCGACGCGGCGACCGGCGGGGATTCCACCCGAGCGCTCCGGACAGCGCCCGCTGGTCGGTCAGGTAGACGCGTACGTCGCTGGGATGCGTCACCGCATCCGACGACTGCGCCACCCGCGTCCCCGTGATTTCCTCGCACAGCGCCGTCGACTCGGCCAGCGAGAGGCTGTTGACGAGGCCACCTCCGGCATTCCAGACGCGTCCCGACACGGTCGACCAGGCACCCAGTTCCGCCAGCAGCAGGTCGCAGGCGTCATCGATATGCAGCACGTCACGCACCTGCTTGCCACGTCCCCCCCATCCCTGGTAACACAGGCTGCCACCAAAGACATAGCGCGACATCCAGAGCGCAAAGACCCCCTGGTCAACCTTGCCCATCTGCCCGGGCCCGGCGATCACGCCGAAACGATTGATGACGTACTCCACGCCGAACGCGGCGGCGTATTCCTCCAGCAGCAACTCGCCAGCCAGCTTCGTGGTGCCGTACAGCGTGCGCACGCCACAGAGCGAGAACGCTTCGCTGATGCCCGCGGCGGATGCCCCCTCCACTCCGGGCTGGTCGTCCAGCGCGTACCGCGTGTCCATCTCGGTGACTGCCAGTTCGTTGAGCCGCGCCACGGGGTAGACGCGGCTGGTGGACAGGAAGACGACGCGCGCCTTGCGTTCGCGCGCCAGCTCCACGCAATTCACCAGCCCGCCGAGATTCGACTCCACGACGTAGCGCGATCCGTCGCCGTACCCGGCCATCACCGACGGTTCGGCCGCGCACTCGACGATCAGGTCGATGGGTCGTCCGCCGAGGGCGAGGTCGTCAGCGCTCCGCACATCGCCTTGCTGGAATTCGACCCCGGCCTCACGGAGCAACGGCACGTTGAGCTCGCTGCCGCGCCGCCTCAGATTGTCGAGGGCCACCACGCGGGCGCCGATATCGGACGCGGCGAGGCGGCGCGCCACCGCCGCGCCGACGAACCCGGCACCGCCTGTCACAAGAACGGTCGCGCCACGCAGGAATTGCGTCTGAGGACCTGAGGTCACGGAGGTTGCCGGACGAAAGGGAGGGACCGGTGCGCATCACGTGCGCGGTGGCAAGGGGCAGCCGCACCTCTAATGTTGCATGCCGCACCCCGAAGCACCAATGCAGGGTCACGACACCTTTGTGTACACGCCGGCAGTCGTCCGCTGCGTGGCCGCCGTCACGACGGTTCGGTGCTAACACACATCGCTTGATGCACTCTTGGTTGCCGGGGCCCCGGGGGGGCGCAAGCCGCATGAGCACGCTACCTTAAGAATCGCCC
>DATCGU010000146.1:0-21480 GCA_036508735.1 Gemmatimonadaceae bacterium | reverse complement strand
CGTACAGATCGGCCGCAGAAACCCTCGCCCGTCCCCGGCGACGCTCTTCCCATGCGTGATCGAGATAGATGAGCATCACCACGCCCGTTTCCGCGGCCACGCCGGCAAGCGCAATGAAGCCGATGGCCACGGCCACCGACCAGTTGTAGTTCAGCGCCCACAGGAACCAGATGCCGCCGACGAGTGCGAACGGCAGCGACAGCATCACGATGAGCGTCTCGCCCACGCTCTTGAAGTTGAAGTAGAGCAGCAGGAAGATGAGCGCCAGCGTCGCCGGGATGACGAGCTTCATCTTCTCCTTTGCGCGCTGCATGTATTCGTACTGGCCACTCCAGACGACGGAGTATCCGGCGGGCAGGGCGACCTTGGCGGCAACCGCCCGCTGCGCGTCGGCGACGTAACCGCCGAGGTCGCGTCCGGTGACATCCACGTACACCCACGCCGTGGGCATCGCCGATTCCGTGCGCACCACCATCGGACCGGCGACGGTGCTGATATGTGCAATTTGTCCGAGCGGCACCTGCGCCTCGTTGCCGTTCGAGGCGGCGCCCCCGCTCATTCCCGCGCCCATGCCAGCTGCCGGCGCCTCGCCGCTCCTGGTGTGCGCGACCGGCACAAGCACCGCGGCCAGGCGTTCCGGCGTGTCACGCAATTCCTGCGGGTACCGCACCCGCACGCCAAAACGCTGTCGCCCTTCCACCGTCTGCGTGATGGTCATGCCGCCGATGGCGGTGGCGATCACGGCCTGCACGTCGCCGACGTTGAGGCCGTGGCGCGCCGCGGCCTGACGATCAATGTCGATGTCCAGGTAGTACCCGCTCATGGCGCGCTCGGCGAACGCGCTGCGGGTGCCCGGCACGGTCTGGACCGCCTGTTCAATTTCACGACCGATTCGTTCCAGCTCCCCGAGATCGGGACCGAATACCTTGATGCCCACCGGCGTGCGAATGCCGGTCGCCAGCATGTCGATGCGGCCCTTGATGGGCATGGTCCACGCGTTGGTCACGCCGGGCAGTCGCACCGCCGAGTCCATGGCCGTCACCAGGCCGTCGTAGGTCAGTCCGGCGCGCCACTGGTCGCGCGGCTTCAGCGTGATTGTGGTCTCGATCATGTCGAGCCCGGCCGGGTCCGTTGCCGTTTCGGCGCGGCCGGCCTTGCCCCAGACATGGTCGACTTCCGGGAAGCGGCGGAGAATCTGGTCCTGGATACGCAGGATCTCGCGCGCCCGGGCGACGCTCACGCCGGGCAGTGTCGTCGGCATGAAGAGGATGGTTCCTTCCTCCAGCGGTGGCATGAACTCGCTGCCGATGCGCGACCAGGGAATCCAAGTCAGGATGACCGTCGCCACTGCCGCGGCCACCACGGGCCAGCGATGTCGCAGCACGAAGGTGATGAACGGGCGGTAAGAACTGACGAGGAACCGGTTCACGGGATTTGCCGCCTCACGCAGGATCTTCCCGCGCACAAACAACCCCATGGTTACCGGAACCAGCGTCACCGAGAGAATGCTGGCCGCCGCCATGGCGAAGGTCTTGGTGTAGGCCAGCGGGTGGAACAGCCGCCCCTCCTGTCCTTCGAGCACGAAGACGGGAAGGAACGACACGGTGATGATCAGCAGCGAGAAGAAGAGCGCAGGGCCCACTTCCTGCGCAGCGTCAACCACCACCGCCCAGCGTTCGGCTGTGGAAAGCACGCCAGTATCCAGCCAGCGCTCTTTCTTGCCCTCCGGCGCCTTGCCCAATGCCCGCTCGCGGGCAGTCACTGCCCGCTCCAGATGCTTGTGCAGGTTCTCGATCATGACGATGGCCGCGTCGATCATCGCCCCGATCGCAATGGCGATTCCGCCCAGCGACATGATGTCGGCACCGACACCCATGTACCGCATCGCGATGAACGCCATGAGGATGCCGACGGGCAGGGTGAGGATGGCCACGAGCGCCGACTGCGCGTGCAGCAGGAACAGGATGCACACCAGTGCGACAACGATGCTTTCTTCCAGCAGCTTGCCACGCAGGTTCTCGATGGCCCGCTGGATCAGGTCGCTCCGGTCGTAAACGGGAGTGATCACCACGCCGTGAGGAAGCCCGGGTGAGATGTCCTTGATGCGTTGCTTGACGCGCTCGATGGTGGTGAGCGCGTTCTGGCCAAAGCGCATCACCACGATGGCCCCTACCGCATCACCGCGCCCATCAAGCTCGGCGATGCCGCGCCGGACCGCCGGCCCGACGTCGACCTTGCCAAGCTCCGCCACGCGAATTGGTGTTCCGGCCGCGGTGGCTCCCACCACCACGTTCTCGATGTCGCTGATCGACTTGAGGTATCCAAGCCCGCGCACCATGTACTCGCGCTCCGACAACTCCATGACCATCGCGCCAATGTCCGCATTGGCGTTCTGGATCGCCTGCATGACTCGCGTCACCGGAATGCGATAGGCGAGCAACTTGGCCGGATCGAGATCAACCTGATACTGCTTCTCGAAGCCCCCGATGGTCGCCACTTCCGAGACGCCCGGGACGGAGGTCAGCTGGTACCGAAGATACCAGTCCTGCAGCGCGCGCAGGTCGGCGAGGTTCATCTTGCCGCTGGTGTCCTCCAGCGCATACTGGTACACCCAGCCGAGTCCCGTGGCGTCCGGACCCAGGGTTGGCGACACGGCTGCGGGCAGCCGGTTCTTCAGGCCATTGAGGTACTCGAGGACGCGACTCCGCGCCCAGTACAGGTCGGTCTTGTCGTCGAAGATGATGTAGACGAATGACACCCCGAAATACGAGTAGCCGCGGACCGTTCGCGCGCCCGGGACCTTGAGCATTTCCGCTGCAATCGGGTAGGTGACCTGATCCTCGACGATGCGCGGCGCCTGTTCGCTGTAATCCGTCTGGATGATCACCTGCACGTCGCTCAGGTCAGGCAGCGCTTCCAGCGGTGTGCGCTGCAGGGCGACGACGCCGCCCACCACGGCGGCGACCGTGAACAATGCGACGATCAGCTTGTTGGCGACTGACCAGGCAATGATGCGTTTCAGCATGGGTCAGTTCCTCGCCGGCGGTCGCGTGCCCTTCTTCGCCTTGCTCGCCGGCGCTGGCATGTCCATCCCCGGCATGACCATGCCGTCGGGCATCGCGTGTGCCGGAGGAGGGGTGGTCTTCGTCGGCGACTTTGTCCCCTGCGGCGGCTTGCTCACCGGCAGAGTCATGTCCATTCCGGGCATGCCACCCATGCCGCCGAGCATCGACCCCAGGTTGGATTCGGCATCGATCAGGAACGTGGCCGACGACACCACAGTCTCTCCGGCCTGTACGCCCGACTTGAGTTCCACGCGGTCATCCGTGGCGAGCCCCCGTACGACGTCACGCGGCTCCAGCATGCCGTCCGCACGCTGCACGAAGACGATATCGCGCTGGCCCGTGGAGAGGAGCGCCGAGCGCGGCACGTGAAGCACCGGCGTGGTTGCCATGCTCCGGATCTTCACCGTCGCGTACATGCCCGGCTTCAGCTGGCCATCGGCGTTGTTCAGGCTGACCCGGATGCGCGCAGTGCGCGTATCGGCATCGACGGTTGGCTGCACGAAGATGATGCGTCCGGTGCGCGTCTCGCCGGGCCATGCCTTGAACTCGATTTCGACCGGCTCCCCAATCTTCACGAGGGAGAGGTCCTGCTCGAAGACTTCGCCCTCCACCCAGACCACGGAAAGATCAGCGAGTTGATAGAGCGGATCACCCGCCATGATGCGCTGCCCTTCCAGCACCTTCTTCTCGAGGATGACGCCGCCATAGGGTGCACGCACCATCAGCGTCTTCTGCACGTCGCCGCTCTGCTCTACCCGATCGATCTCGGCCTGCGGCACATCCCAGTTGAGCAGCCGCTGCCGTGCGGCACGATGCAAGCCTTCGGCGTTCGCCCGCGTGGACGAATCGGCGCCTGACATCTCGCGCACGAGTTTGGCCGCCAGCACCAGTTCCTGTTCCGCGGCCACCAGCATCGGCGAGTAGGCAGAAAGGAGCGGCTCGCCGGCGCGCACGGCGCGCCCCGTGTAGTCGACGAAGAGTTTATCGACCCAGCCGTCGAACTTCAGGGTGACGGCACGCACTCGCGTTTCATCGAAGGTCACCTGGGCCGTGGTACGAACGTCCTGCCGAAGCACACCGCGCTCCACGGTCGCGTAGGTGACCCCGATGCGGTGCGCCTGCTCCGGACTCAACATCACCGGCTGGGCAGTGGCAGCCGGGGCGGCGGCACCCTTCTGTTGCCCGGGTGATCCGGCTGCCGGTGCCTTCCCCCGGGAGGTGTAGAGCACGACGAGTACGGCGGCGCCAATGATGCCGAATGCGATGACCCCGGCCTGCCAGCGCGAGAACCAGTTGCCGGGTTTGCGCGCGCTGAACGCCTCGTCCTTCTGGGCGTTCGAGTTTCGTTCCTGTCCATGGTCCGGCATTAACGGTCGCCTCCCGGCGCGGGACGGCCGGTGTTGGGGTCAAAGAGTTCGCGGCCCAGCAGCATCTCCAGGTCGGCCAGCGCCATGCCTTCCGCCGCTTCGAGCGCCGCCAGCTCCTGCGTGTAGCGGTTGACCGTCATCTGGTTGTCGAGCAGTGTCATCACGTTGACCTGTCCCACCCGATACGCGGCCAGCGAGGCCGTTACCGCCGCGCGGGCCTGGGGCAGGATCGTCGTACGATAGAGCGCGCTCAGGTTCCGGGCGCGCACCCATTCGACATGCACTTCGCCGACGCGGGCGCGGGTGTCCGCGCGCATCGACTTGAGGTCGGCGGAGGCCATGGCCTGCATCGCGTCCGCTTCATCGCGCATCCGCAGTTGACGACTCTTGGCGAAGACGGGAATGGAGGCACCCACCATCAGGCTCGCCATGCGTTCCACGCCATCCATACCGCCACGCTGCCCGTACTGCACGCCCACCTGCAGGTCGGGCCAGAGTTCGCGCCACGCCCGACGGGTGTCCGCCTGGGCTGCCGTCAGGTCGGCCTCGCCGGCGCGTACCATCGGACGTGACACCGTTGCCTGGTGCATGAGCGAGTCGGCGCTTGGGAGCGTGTCGGGAAATGCAGGCAGCACAGCGAGCGCCGTGGAAGAGTCGACCGGCTGATCGAGCAGGCCGCCCAGTCGCGCCAGGTTGACCAGCCGCATGGCGCGCATGGCGACGATCTCCTCGGTCATGCGCGCAATTTCGACGCGCGCCTTCAGCACGTCGGCCTGCGTCGCCTCGCCGACGCGATACATCGACTCCGATGTCGACGCGACGTCGTCGAGGAGCCGACGCGTTTCCAGGGCGATGGCAATCGACCGTTCGGTGCGGTACACATCATAGAAGGCCGCGGCCACGCGCTCACGCACGTCCCAGCGAATGTCGGTGGCGCGCTCGTGCGCTCCAGTGGCACGCGCCGCCGCCGCCTCCCCGGCCAGCCCGAGTTTTCCGCCCGTCGGCACCATCTGCATGACCTGCAGTTGCGTCATGCCCACGATATCCATGGGCCCAAGCCCGGGAAGCGACCGGTTCATGAAGCCAAGTTGCAGCTGAGGATCGGGCGGGCGCCGGGAGCCTGGCACGCGCGCCTGTGCGGCGGTGGCCAGGGCGTCGGCTGCGGTGATCCGCGGATTCGCGCGGTCAGCGGCGGCGTAGAGCGCACCGAGGCGCAGGCCGCCCGACGCGCCGGTGGTGGCTTGTGACGCTGCGGGTGGAGCGGCTGCGAGCAGCAGCACTGCGGCACCAGCAGCCATGCGCCACGACTGGCTGGCGGATGCGCGCCCGCACAGAATAGGCAGCGATGAAATGCGTGGCGTGAGGACGCGCCGAATGGAGCGAAGGAGAGTAATCACACGGAACCTCGAGAAGCGGACAGGTAGCGGCACCCGCGTCGCAGGATCTTGCGACTACGGGACCAACGAACGTCGCGCCGCCGGCGCAGGGCGTCGGCGGATGCATGTCAGCTTCTTGGAGGTGGTGTGTCGGGGCTGCCGAACCAAGAGTCCGGGTCCTTGTCAACCGCGCGCGGCTCCGGAGAGTTCACTGGAGCGGGTGCCGCAACGTGCTCGCCGGCATCGAGTGCGGAGAGCGAACCGTGTGTGGCACAGGAAGCGCCAGCTGGGCAGGAGGGACATGACGACTCGCGTCCCTCGCCTTCACAGCAGCATTCGCGCGACTTGATGGTCTGCTCGCCAATCACGGCCGGTGCGGACGCCTGGTGCTGTGACATCTGATGCATGGCAGCAGAATGCGTCGCCTGCTGTGGCAGTCGTGCGTCGGTCGTCAGCGTGGGCTGACTCGCCTGCTCCGCGTGCGTGTCGTGCCAGGCCGTTTCGTGGCACTTTTGCGCCCTGGCCGGCGAGAACGCGAGCAGGCTGGAGGCAAGGACGATCGTCACCCCGGTGCAGAGCCGAGCGGCGAACGCCCTCGATCCGGACCAGTCTCGCGTCGCAGACGACGCGAGGTGACTACCGCTGCCCACCCACCGTGCAACCACTCGACAGCCTCCGCGAGATCGACCTGACGCCACGCATACCTGCAAGTAAACTACACCAGTAACGACCGTTGGATAGGGGAGGGGGGTACTTCGACCTGTACCCTAAGGCTCACCGATCCCCTTCAGTTCGGCATCCAGCCCGGCGAGATAGGTGCGCATGGCCGCCACCCGTGGTTCGGCCATCGCCTTGCCCGCCGCGGTCGACAGCGTGGGCGGAAGATCGACGGCGTTCCTGCGCAACGTCGCCACGGCGGTGGCAACATCGGTGGCCCAACGATGGCGAGTCGCGAGCGAGAGTATGCGCGTGATGCCTTCCCACCCCAGGAAGTCGAGGGTGTCAGCATCCCGAAGGACCTGTGCCTCTGCCCGTGTGCCTACGGTATTCGAGTACATGTGATGCGACACGGCGTCCTGCACGCGCGCAATCTTGGCGGCAGGAAAGCCCCAGGCCACGAGTGAGTCGGGAATCACTTCGGCCGCTCGGACGCCGTGATCGACACCGGCCTTGGCCCATGGCGCAAACGCGGCGATGTCATGCAGCATCGCGGCAGCAAACAGGACGTCGTCGTCCACGGAAATGCCGTCACGCCGGGCAATCTCCAGGGCCAACCGGTAATCGCGCTCGGCGTGGCTCACCCCCCACGCCGTGTGCTGCATGTTGGTGACGACGAAAGCGGTGATCTTGTCGCGCCAGGAGGGCGCGCCTTGCGCACGCACGGGAAGACCAGCCGCAAACGTGACCAGGGTCACGAGACAAAGACGAAACAGGGACATCGTCATCGCTCCGGCAGAGTGATTCAGCGTGCTGCGCCAGGCAACATCGGGGTAGGCCATGGATTATCTTCGACAAGCGGCGGCCATTTAGCCACCGCCCTCCTCCCTGCCCTTCCGTCGATGCTCACCAACTCGCGCCTCGCCATCCTGACTCTCCTTGCCGTCATCACGCCACTAGCAGGCTGCGACACCGCGGAGAAGGCGCCGAAGAACGACACTGCGGCGGCGAATGCGCCCTTGCTTCCGCCCTTCCAGCAGGAAATCGCCTCGGCGAAGGCAGAGGTCACGCTCCCTGGCGTCTGGAAGTATGGCTATCGCCTGGTGGACAAGGTCGACACCACCAACGGCGCATATCGCGCCTTTGAATTTCACTACACGGAAGCCGGCAACTCCCGGGTACCGTCGCGACTCCTGCTCGTCATCCGCGCCTACAAGAAGCCGGCGTGGGAGAAGATCCACGCCACGCAGGATACCGTGGCAAGGGAGCTTGTCAGGCACGGCGACGACGTCTACGTGTTCTCCATCATCGGTACGAACCCGTACCCGCTGAACAGCCCGTCCTCGCTGCGCGTCGACCAGATGATGCTCGCCCTCACGGCTGAGGGCAGCCCGTTCAGGATGACGTTCAAGTAGGCGTTCAGCGCGGCGCGGACGCCGTGTCGCGCAGCAGCCGGCGCACGGCCGGCTCGAGCGAGGCCATCGCCAGCGGCCCGACCACCTTGTAGCGCACGCGACCTGCGCGGTCGAGCAGCACCGACGTGGGATAACCCTGCACCCCGCCGAAGGCCGTCTCCACCCCGCGCCCGACAATGGTCACGGGATAGGTGATGCCCCGCTCGCGCAGGAAGGCACTGACGACGTCCGCACCGGCGCGATCGACCGAGAACCCAAGCACCACCAGACCCGCATTGCCGTGCCGGTTTGCCATCGCCTGGAGCAGGGGCATCTCGGCCCGGCACGGCAGGCACCAGGTGGCCCAGAAGTTCACCAGAACCACGCGACCCCTGAGCGTGGAGTCGCTCACCTGATTGCCGCCGAGGGTTGTCACCGCGAAGGTCGGACGCTGGTGGTTGCCGCTCTCAATACCGACGAGCGCCCCGAGGTGCGGCAGGAAGCGTGGCCCCAGCCAGAGCACCACTAGCAGGGTGATCACGTTGGCTGGGGTCAGCCATCGCCGCCAATGCACCTTTGCAGTCGCCGTGTCGGTCACGACAGGGAATCTACCTCCCCTCGCCAACGGACGGCCGAGCTGTATCGTTTAGTGACGTACCACACGCGCCCCGGGCGGTCCCAGCCCTCATCGGCGCGTGTTCCGGCTTCCAGGAGCGCACACTTTATGCTTGCATCCCTCCGCCACGCAACTGCCGCGGCTGCCGTCGGCTTGCTCGTGGTGGCCGTCTTGCCGGCCCAGCAGGCACCGCTGACGCCCAACCAGCAGATGGCGCACGACATCTACAAGCAGCTCGTCGAGCTCAACACGTCGGTGTGGACGGGCAACACCACGCCGGCCGCCAACGCCATGGCCCAGCGCTTCCGTGAAGCCGGCTTCCCCGAGAAGGACATCTTCGTGGGCGGTCCGACGGCCAAGAAGCACAACATGGTGGTGCGGTTTCGTGGCACGGGAGGGCCGGGCGGGCCCAAGCCGGTGCTCCTGCTCGCGCACCTCGACGTCGTCGAGGCGCTCAAGGCCGACTGGTCGGACAACCTGGATCCGTTCGTATTCACCGAGCGCGACGGATTCTACTACGGACGCGGGACGGCGGATGACAAGGCGATGGCGTCGCTCTTCGTGGCCGCTGCCATCCGGCTGAAGAAGGAAGGCTTCAAGCCGCCACGCGACATCATCATCGCCCTCACGACCGACGAGGAGGGCGGCGACTACAACGGCGTCGCCTGGCTGATCAAGAACCACCGCGACCTGGTGGACGCCGCATGGGTGATCAACGAGGGTGGTGGTGGGTCGCTGCGCGACGGCAAGCCGCAGTTGCAGTCGATGCAGGCGGCGGAGAAGGTGTACAACGACTTCACGCTGCGCACGACCAACGCCGGCGGCCACTCGTCGGTGCCGCGCCCCGACAACGCCATCTATCAACTGTCCGAGGGGCTGGTGAAACTCTCGAAGTTCCAGTTCCCGGTGGAGCTGAATCCCGTGTCGCGTGCCTTTTTCGAGCAGACGGCCAAGGTGGAGAAGCAAGACGTCGCGGCCGCCATGACGGTGATCGCCAGGGATCCGTTGGACACCGCCGCGGCGGCACTGCTCTCGAAGGACCCGCGCTACGCCTCGATGCTGCGCACGACCTGCGTGGCGACGATGCTCAAGGGCGGCCACGCCGTCAACGCGCTGCCGCAGCTGGCGGAGGCCAACGTGAACTGCCGCATGGCGCCGACGTCGTCGAAGGCGTCGGTGCAGGCAACCCTGCAGAGGATCGTCGGCGATGCGTCGATCATTGCCGTGATCGACACGAGCACCGAGAACCGCGCATCGCCGCCGTCGGAGATGCGCCCCGAGGTGATGGGTGCCGTGGCGAAGCTCACGAAAGAGATGTTCGGCGACATCCCGGTGGTGCCCACGATGTCCACCGGTGCCACCGACTCGCGGTATTTCCGCGCGCTCGGCGTGCCGGCCTTCGGCGTGTCGGGACTGTTCAGCGATCCCACCGTGGACGCACGCGCCCATGGCCGCGACGAGCGGGTGCGCATCGAGTGGTACTACAAGGCGCAGGAGTTCCTGTACCAGCTCACCCGGGCCCTCTCGTCCAGCGTGCCCATTCCGTGATGGCTCTGGCGATTGACATCATCGGTGTTCCACTCGACCTGGGCGCCAGTCGCCGCGGCGTCGACATGGGCCCGTACGCCGTGCGCGCCGCCGGCTTGCGCGATGAACTGCTCGCCCTTGGCCACGCGGTCATCGACCACGGCAACCTAGCCGTGGCCGACCGTGACACCTTTCCACCCGAGGCCCGGGGCGGTGATTTCCTGCCGACTATCGCCTCGATCTGCGCCGAGCTCGCCGGGCGCGTCGAAGAGTCCGTGGGCGCGCGCCGCTTTCCGGTCGTGCTCGGCGGCGACCACTCGTTGGCGGCGGGCTCCGTCGCGGGCGCGGCACGCGCACTCCGTGCGCGCGGGGAGTCGCTGGGCCTGCTGTGGATCGATGCGCACGGCGACATCAATACGCCCGACACCAGCCCGTCGGGCAACGTGCATGGCATGCCGGTGGCACACCTGCTTGGCCACGGCGATTCCCAGTTGATGTTCGGCAACGGTGCCTCGGTGCGCGCCGAACATACGGCGCTGGTCGGCATCCGTGACCTCGACCCCGGGGAGCGCGCACACCTGCGCGCTTTTGGCGTGCACGTCTTCACCATGCACGACGTCGACCGTCGCGGCCTGTCGAGCGTGATGGAGGAAGCCCTCTCGCTGGTGAACACCGGCACGTCCGGACTGTGGGTGTCGTACGACGTCGATGCGCAGGATCCGGTGCATGCGCCCGGCGTCGGGACGCCGGTGGACGGCGGCTTCTCCTGGCGCGAAGGGCACTTGGTGATGGAAATGGTCGCGGATTCCGGCCGCCTCGTGGGGCTCGATGTCGTGGAGGTCAACCCGATCCTCGACATTTCCAACCGCACCGCCGAACTCGCCGTCGGGCTCGTGGCGAGCGCGCTGGGCAAGCGGATTCTCTAGGCGCGTCCTATTCGCGCTCCGTGAGGCGGAAGTTGCGCCCACGGACGGCCACCAGGAGCGTCGGCACGATGAACAGCGTGATCGGCGTGGAGAGTGCGAGTCCGCCAATGACGGCCAGCGCCAGCGCCTTCTGCATCTCGCTCCCGGCGCCGAGGCCGAGCGCGAGCGGCATGAGCCCGAACAACGTGCAGAGTGTCGTCATGAGGATCGGGCGCAGCCGCACGGCCGCCGCCTCGCGGATGGCGAGTTCCAGGGGCAGCCCGCCCTCGCGCATGCGATGGCGCGTGAAGTCGAGCAGTATGATGCCGTTCTTGACGACGAGGCCGACCAGCAGGATGAGCCCCATGAAGCTCGACACGTTGAGCGGCGTTCCCGTGATGAGCAGCAGCAGCAGCGCGCCGACGAACGAGAGCGGCGCGGCCAGCAGCACCACCATGGGTTCGATGAATGACTCGAACTGCACGAGCATCACGGCCACCACGCTGACGGCGGCCAGCAGCAGTACCACGAGCAGCGCGGCAAAGGCCCGCTGCTGATTGGCGTACTGCCCCGCGAGTTCGAGCCGCACTCCCGAAGGCGGTGGCGTGGCGGCGATGACCGTCTTGACATCGTCCACGATGTGTCCGAGCGACCGCCCGGTGATGTCGGCGGTCATGTCGATCATCTGCTGCTGGTTTTCGCGCAGCAGTTCCGCGCGCGCCTCACCCGGGGTGAACGTCGCCAGTGCGCCCAGCGGCACGGAGGATCCGCCGGCCGAGGCCAGCACCGGCAGCGCATCGAGGCGCCGCGGGTCGAAGCGCAACGCATCGGGGGCACGCACGCGGATGCCAATGGAACGGTCGTCGAGCCTCAGCGATCCCGCCTCGACGCCCAGCAGCGCGCCACTCACCTGGGCGCTTACCTCGCCGGGCGTGATGCCGAGCCGGTTGGCCTCGGACGCACGGATAGCCATGGCCATCTCGGCGCTCGGCTCGCTGACACCATTGTACAAGTCCTCGAGGCCATCGATGGTCGCCAGCTTCTGGCCCAGCTTCGTGCCGTACGCCTCGAGCGCCGCCAGGTCGGACCCGAACAGCCGGATCTCCACCGGACGCGCGTTGCCCGACAGGTCGCCGATGACATCGGCGAGGATCTGCACGAACTCGATGCGCAGTCGCGGCACCCCGGACTCGATGCGCTTGCGGACATCGTCAATGATCGCTTCGCTCGAGCGCGAGCGCTGGCTCCGCGGCTTGAGCCGCACCACGAGGTCGCCACGGTTCTGCTGCGTGGCAAACAGCCCGAGTTCAGCACCCGTGCGGCGCGAGGTTGCCTCCACTTCGGGCGTCTCGGCCAGGATATGCTCGACGTCATGCACCATGCGGTCCGTCTCCACGAGCGCGGTGCCGCCCGGGGTCCAGTAGTCGAGCACGAAGGCTCCTTCGTCCACCTCCGGCAGGAAGCCCGTGCCGACGAATTGGTAGGCAACGACACCTGCCGCCACCAACACGAGTGCGACCACCAGAACGCCGCGCGCGCGGGGAAGCACCGCGCCAAGCGCGTGCTCGTAGCGCACGGACATGCGATCGAGGCGCTTCGAGAGGCGCAGCAGCATGCCGTCGGTAACCGCGGCATTCGTCTCGGCGTCACGCGCCGTCAGGAACTGCGCGCTGAGCAGCGGGATGATGGTCAGCGCCAGCACCAGCGACACGAGCACGGCGATGGTGAGCGTTACCGAGAGCGTCTGGAAGAACTGCCCCTCGACGCCCGAGAGCATGCCAAGCGGCAGGAAGACGACGACGGTGGTGATGGTCGAGGTCGTCACCGGCCATACGAGTTCGCGCACGGCGTTGCGAATGGCGGTGCCGCGGTCGGCCGTCAGGTGCAGGTGCCGGACGATGTTCTCGGTGACGACCACCGCGTCGTCGATGACGAGGCCGATGGCGATGGCCATGGCGCCAAGCGTCATCAGGTTGAACGTCTGCCCCATGCGCGCCATCACGAAGACCGTGATGACCATCGTCAGTGGAATGGAGGACGCGCTGATGGCCGTGATGCGCACGTGGCGCAGGAAGACGAGCAGCACGATGACGGCGAGCAGCGCCCCGATGAGCATGGCGTCGCGCACGGAACTCACCGCCTCGCGCACCAGCAGCGCCTGGTCGTACACCGGCGTCAGGCGCACGCCGGGCGGCAGCGTCTGCCGCAACGAAACGGCGATCCTCGCAATGCTGTCGGCGATGGCCACGTCGTTGCCGCCCACCTGGCGGGTGACATTCAGCAGGGCTGCCGGGCGGCCATTGCCGGCCACGATGCGCACGTGGTCCTCGGTGCCCATCTGCACCGTCGCCAGGTCGCGCACGCGCATGCCGCGGCCCACTACGATGTTGGCGACATCATCCACGGCGCGCGCTTCGGACGTGGTGACGATCAGGTACTGCCGGTAGTTGGCCGGCATGCGCCCGACGGCACTCACCGTGCTCGACTGCCGGATGACGTCGGCGAGGTTCTCGAAGGTCATTCCCTGCGCAGCGAGGCGCGCCGGGTCGGCGATGACCTGCACCTCGCGCACGTCGCTGGCCTGCACGTCGACGCGCGCCACGCCGGGCACGCGCGAGAAGAGCGGGCGGATCTGGTATTGCGCAATGTCATACAGGGTCGGCGGATCGCCGCCCTCGAGGTTGTACGACAGTATCGGGAAGAGCGACGGCGTCATGCGCTCCACCTCGATCTCGAGCCCCGCCGGCAGTTCGCCGATGACCCGGTTCACGCGCGCCCGCGTCTGCTCCAGCGCCGACTGCATGTCGGTTTCCTCGGCGAACGTGATGTTCACCTCGGTGCCGCCGCGAATGGCGCGCGACTGCACGCGCGTGACGCCCGCCACGACGCTCACCGCCTCCTCGATGGGGCGGGTGATGCTGAACAGCACCTGCCGCGCACCAAGCGCCGAGCCGTTCACCACGACGGTGATGCGCGAAAACACCAGCTCGGGATAGATGGCCGACGGCAGGCGCGACGCGGCCCACAGACCCGCCACGCTGAGAACGGCCACCACGAGGTAGATGAACCGGCGCTGCCTGGCGAGCGCGCCGAACAGCGTGCCCCCGGTTCCCGGTGCCTCCGGAACGCGATCGCTCACTTGGCGGCTGGCTTGTGCGCGGCGGGCGCGGACGGCGCCACCTTCACGCTGTCATCCATGCCATACGCACCATAGGTCACCACCGTCTCGCCGAGCTTCAGCCCGTCCGTGATTTCGGCGACCGTGCCAGTGCGACCTCCCACCACCACCTGCCGTGCGTGGACCGTGCCCGCGGCGTCAACGACGAACACCTTGAAGGTCTCGCCGTCGGGAACGAGGGCTTCCAGTGGCACCACGAGTGCGTGAGCCCGGGTGGCGAGGATGATGCGCGCCGCAATCGTTTCACCGATCTTCAGTGCCTGCCCCCCACTCTGCAGCGCCGCCCGTACGGCCACCGCGCGTGTGGCACTGTCAATGGCGCCGCTGACGGTGACAACCATGGCCTCGCCGCGCATCGCCGCGGCCGGCCCGCCCAGCAGCTCGACGCGCGCGCCAGCGCGCAGCTGCGCTGCCTGCGCCGGCGCAAGGTTGAACACGATGTCCACGGCGGAACCGTCCGTCACCTGAACCAGCGGCTGTGACGGATCGGCGGTGGCCCCCAGCGTGGCGCTCACTTGTGTAATTACGCCGGCAATGGGGGAGCGAAGCACTGACAGTTCCGACTGCCGGCGTGTAGTTTCGGCCGTCGCCTTTGCCGCGGCCAGCTCGGCGGTAGCCAGCTCGAGGTCGCGGCGCGGCGCAATCCCGGCATCGACCAGGCGCTGTGATCGCGCCGCCTGGCGCTCGGCCATGGCCAGTGCGGCATCCGCCGACTGTGCCGCGGCACGAAAGGCCACCTGATCGAGTTCCACAAGCACCGTCCCCGGCGCCACGCGCTGCCCGACGACCGCCGACACCGACGCGATACGCGCCGCGCTCGGCGCGCTCAGCACCGCCACGTGCCCCGGACGGCCGCTGACGATGCCCGTTGCGTCGATGATCTCGGAAAAGGCCTGCTCGACCACCATCGCGGTCTTGGCACCGGTTACCAGGCGCGGCGTGCTTCCTTCGCCCTCACCGGCTCCGCGCGCGCAGGCACCGGCTGCAATGACCCCAGCCAAGGAGATGAGTATCGTGAATCGTTGCATGGTCATGGCGCGTTGCGCGCCGCAGTGAGGGTCAGGACCCGAAGTTCGGCCTCGGCAATCCACGCGTCGGCAAGATCTCCAACGTACTGCGCCAACAGTTCGCGTGCCGTGCGCTGCGCCTCGAGCACGTTCGGCAGCGACGCGGCCCCTTCCCGGTAGGCGGTCAGCGCCATGGCGGCCACGCGGTTGGCCTGTTCCACGAGGCGCTCGTCACGTCCGACCTTGGCCAGGGCGGCGGTCTGCTCGCGCTGCGCACGGGTCAGTTCCGTGCGCGCCTGCACCTCGGCCCACGACAATGCCGCGCGGGCGCGGGCTTCTTCGGCTCGGGCCAGCGCGATGGGTCCGCCATTTCGGTTGAAGAGCGGCAGGGGAAGCGCGAGGCCCACGGTTGGCAGGCGTTCCGACCCGCTCCCGGAGAGATCTCCAGTTTCGAACCCCACCGTCAGGCTTGGCACGCCAAAGACGCTGCGACGTTCCAGTTGCACCGCGAGCGATGCCGATTCCAACTGGGCGCCAGCCGCTGCAACCGGCAACAGCACGCCCTTCACGGCGACCATTCGCGCCACAGGAGGTGCCGTCAGGGAGTCGTCGAGGGCAATGATCACCTCACCGGCACCGAGCCCCATCACCGACTGCAGGTCGAGCAGCGCCGACTGCATGGCCATCGAATCCGTCGTCGCACGATTGGCTTCCTGTCCGGCGGTCACCGTTGCCAGCGCGACATCCAGGTCACTGGCATCTCCCGCATCGCGGCGCGCCACGGCAATGCGCCGCAGGCTGTCGGCGTCACGCGCATTGCGCATCGACAACTCGGCGAACGCCCGCGCCGCAAGGGCGCGCGTGTACGTCGTGTCCGCTTCCATGGCCACTGACGCCCGCTCGATGGCGTAGCGATAGCGGGCGGCTCGCTGACTGGCTGACGCCGAGGCGATGCGCGGCCGCCGCTGATACGGCAAGTCGAGCGGGATATCGAGCGTGTAGTGGTATTGCGGCGCATCCTTGCTGTACGACGCGCCCAGTGCGGGGTTCTGCCAGGCGCGCGCCGACTGCAGTTGCGCGGCGGCAGCCAGCGTGTCGGCCCTGGCAAGCGCCAGGCGGGGGCCGCGGGCCGCGGCGGCGGCAATGGCATCGGCCCGGTGTACGCGCGTCGTCGGCTCCTGCGAGCCGGCAACACGAACGAGCGCCAGCGCAATCAGCGCGGCCAACACGCGTGCCGTGGGCACCGCGCCGATGGCTGGGTTCCGCAACTGCACCGCTACGGCTTCCTGACCGGCGGCTTAGCGCCCTTGAGCTTCGCTTCCGACGTCGCTTCCTTCGTCTCCGCGGCGTCCGATTCGTGCGCGCGGTTGATCACCTTGCCGGTGATCGCATCCACCCAGATTTCCTCGACGCCCTTGTTGCCGGCGACCTTCAGGTCAAACGACCAGATGAGCTTGCCCTTCTCCTTCTCGAGTTCGCCTTCCTTCACGGTCGCGCCGGGCACCGCAGCCAGCGCGATGACGCGCGCCGAGTCTTCGCTGATCTTCGCGGCTTTGTGGAGTGCAGCTTCTTGCTTTGACAGCTTCTTGGCGGGCGCCGGCTGGGCACCGGCAGAGACGGCGACGAACGCAACAAACACCAACGCAACAAGCGATGGACGAGACATATGGGATCCTGAGGAAGGCCCTGAATGGGCAGACAGGCCGGGCGGCAGCGCGTGCTGCGTCTCTCCAGCCGACTGCGGCAAGAGTAGTTGGGCGTACCTGTCAGGAGGATGACACATCTGGCTTGCCTGCCGGCGGGAAGACCACCGTCATGCGAGTCCCCACACCTGCCGCAGCGTGGACGCGGATTTCCGCGTCGTGGGCCTCCACGATCCACTTGGCGATCGCCAGCCCAAGGCCCGCGCCATCAGAGGCGGAACCGACCATTCCGCGGCTGTGCGCCGGGTCCCCGCGGTAGAAGCGGTCGAAGATGTGTGGCAGTTGCTCCTCGGAGATGCCAGGACCGTTGTCCTCGACGGTCAGCGTCGAACGGCCATCGACCGTGCCCACGCGGAGGGACACATGCCCTCCGGCCGGAGTGAACTTCACGGCATTGTCCAGCAGCAGCATGGCAAGTTGGCGCAGCAGCGCGGCGTCACCCTCGACGGCGGATTCCTCGAACTCGTCGACGGTCAGTTCCACGCCGCGTGCCTGCGCCATCGCGCGCGCGGCTCCGGCGGCATCGCTGACGATGTCGTCCAGGAAGACCCGATGGCGCTCCACGGAACGCTCTCCTGCGTCGGCACGTGCCAGCGTCAGCAGGTCTTCGACGATGCGCCCCAGCCGGCGCGTTTCAGCCTCCACTCCGCGCATGGCCTCCGCGTATTCGCCCGCCTCGCGCGGCTTCTGCAATGCCACCTCGGCGCGACTGCGTATGACCGTGAGCGGCGTTCGCATTTCGTGCGCGGCGTCCGCCATGAAGCGACGCATATGCGCGATGGAACGCTCGACCGGAAGCAATGACTTCTGCACGAGAAACGACCCTCCGACCGCCACCAGGACGACGGCCATAAGGGCGGCCGCACCGAACGAGGCGATGAGCGCGGCATAGCGATCCTCCAATTCCACCTGGTCGGCCACGGCCACGGCCACGAGCGGCAAGCCGCTCGAGAGGGTGAAGCGTTCGGCCCGCAGGCGAAGGCGCACCTCGTCCAGTTGCGCGTGCTCGGCGAGCAGTGGCGCGTCACGCGCGGTGCGGGCTGCCGCCTGCACCCATTCTGCCGCGGTATCCGGCGTCAGCGGCTTGCCTGCCGTGTCGAGCAGGTAGAGGGCGCGGTCGGGAATGTGCAATTCCTCAACCGCGTCAACCACACGTCCGCGCGCGCCAGCTTCCATTTCGCGGATGCGGGCTGCGCGCGCCAGTTCGGTGGTCGCGCTGCGCAGCGATGAGTCGAGCTGCATGGAAAGCTGGCGGCGGATGCTGAAGAACAACCCACCGCCCAGGAGCAGCAGGATGCCGCAGAACGTCACGACGTACCACGCCGTGAGGCGCCGGCGCAGTTGCTGCAGCGGTTGCAGTGACGTGGCGCTCATGTGCCCAGCCGGTAACCGGCGCCGCGAAGCGTGTGGATGAGCTTCGGCTCGAAGTCGTCGTCGATCTTTCGTCGCAACCGGCGCACGAGCACCTCGAGCACGTTGGTGAACGGGTCGTGGTTGTCGTCCCAGACGTGCGTCGTGATCGCCGTGCGATCCACTACCTGGTCGGCGTTCAGGACCAGGCATTCGAGCAGCGCAAACTCCTTGGCCGTCAGCTCCACGACGCGGCCACCCCGGCTCACGCGGCGTGACGAAAGGTCGACCCGCAGGTCGGCCACTTGCACCACCCGCGGCACCAGCGCCGGGCGGCGGCGTGCCAGTGCGCGCACCCGGGCCAGCAGCTCACGAAACGCAAACGGCTTGGTGAGGTAGTCGTCGGCCCCCGCATCCAGGCCCTGCACGCGATCGTCCACGGTGTCGCGCGCCGTGAGCATCAGGATGGGCGTGGCACGTCCCTCACGCCGAAGCTCGCGACACAGGTCGAAGCCCGATCCACCCGGCAGCATCACATCGAGCACGATGACATCGAAGTGCCCCAGCAGGGCATGCGACCGTGCGGTGGTCACCGTGCCCGCGTGCACGGTCTCCATGTCGTGTTCGCCGAAACCCTGGGTCAGGACCTCAGCAAGCTCGGGGTCATCCTCAACGATCAGCAGGCGCATAAGGCATGAGAGTCGCCTGCGGCGGCGGCGGCGGCAAGTGCCGCGAGCGCCTCTGCCACGAGTGCCTCTGCCGCGAGTGCCTCTGCCGCGAGTGCCTCTGTCGCGAGTGCCTCTGTCGGTATCGGCGTGTCGCACCGCATATTCATCTGCGTTCGGCTCGATCCACCCTTCTCCCGCGAATCCATATGCCGCGTTCATTCGTTCGCCTATCCGTCATCCTCCTCGCTGCCACCTCGGCCTGCCAACCGAAGTCCGACGCCGGACCAGTGCCCACAGAAGCCATTGCCGCCATCGACACGGCGACCCTCATGCAGCACATCCGTGTGCTGGCCAACGACTCGCTGATGGGGCGCCAGCCCGGCAGCGCCGGCGAGGACAAGTCGGTCGCCTACATCGAGTCGCAGTTCAGGTCCATCGGACTCAAGCCCGGCAACACCGACGGCACCTACATCCAGAAGGTTCCGATGGTCGGGATCACCGTGAAGGGAACGCCGACACTCACCTTCGCGAAGGGCGGCACGAAGAAGGTACTGAAGTGGCGGGATGACTACGTCGCATGGACCAAACACGTGGCGCCGAGTGCGTCGCTCGACAAGAGTGAGCTCGTGTTCGTCGGCTACGGCACGGAAGCGCCCGAGTTCAAGTGGGACGACTTCAAGGGCATGGACGTCGCCGGCAAGACGCTCGTCATGCTCGTCAACGATCCGCCCCTTGCCGACACCACGCAGTTCGGCGGCAAGCGCATGACCTATTACGGACGGTGGACGTACAAGTACGACCAGGGGATGAAGCACAAGGCGGCTGGCGTGCTGCTCGTGCACGAGACCGAACGGGCGGGATATCCATTTGCCGTCGTGCAGGGCAGGACCGCCGAGCAGTTCGACCTCGTCACGCCCGACAAGAACATGGGTCGCAGCGCGGTCGAGGGATGGATCACGCTCGACCAGGCCAAGGCCCTGTTCGCGATGTCGGGCCAGGACTTCGATTCGCTCAAGGCGCGCGCCGCCACCCCGGCGTTCAAGCCCGTTCCCCTTGGCGTCACGGCCACGCTGAAGCTCGACAACGCGCTGCGCACGATCGACTCACGCAACGTCCTCGCGAAGATTGAAGGCAGCGACCCCGCGCTGAAGGACGAGTACGTGATCTACACGTCGCACTGGGACCACTTCGGCATCGGCACGAAGGTCAACGGCGACTCGATCTACAACGGCGCGGCGGACAACGCCAGCGGAGTCGCCGGTCTCCTCGTGATGGCGAAGGGATTCGTCGCCATGAAGACGCCGCCCAAGCGCTCGATCATCTTCCTCTCGGTCACCGCCGAAGAGCAGGGGCTGCTCGGCTCGCAGTTCTACGCGGTCACGCCCATCTATCCGCTGGCCAAGACGCTGGCCGTCATCAACCTGGACGCCCTCAATCAGTGGGGACCCACGAGCGACCTTACGGTGATCGGACTCGGCAGTTCGGAGCTCGACGACTATGCCGCGACGGCTGCGGCCGAACAGAAGCGTACGCTTCGGCCAGACGCCGAGCCCGAGAAGGGGTTCTACTACCGCTCCGACCACTTCAACTTCGCCAAGGCGGGTGTCCCCGCATTCTACGCGGAAGGGGGAGTGGAGTTCATCGGCAAGCCTGCGGACTATGGGATGAAGAAGCGCGAGGAATACACCACGAACGACTATCACAAGCCTTCGGACGAGATCAAGCCGGACTGGGACATGAGCGGCGCGATACAGGACCTTGATCTCTTCGTAACGATGGGCTATCGCATTGCCAACGCCGCGAAGTATCCGGAGTGGCGCGCGGGGAACGAGTTCCGGGCAATCCGGGAGAAGCAGCTGAAGCCGTAGCAGCGACACGCACCCTCTTCGGAGTCCACAGTAATGACAGCAACTCAAGGAGGCTGGATGCGCGGGTTTCTCGGCGGAATCGCGGCGACACTGTTCGTCGTCCTCGGCGGTGTTTTATTGGTGGCCAATCGCGGCTGGTTCCCGGTCGGCGCCGACAATCCTCCGGGCTTCCTGGAACGGCGACTCTCGCACATGGCCGTGAATGCCCACATCGCCAGCCACGCTCCCAAACAGGAGAATCCGGTGCAGCCTACGCCGGCAACTCTGGCCGAGGGCGCCCAGATCTACGAAAAAAACTGCGCCGTCTGCCACGGCGGAGCCATGCACAAGATCAGCCCTCTCCGCACCAAGTTCAGCCCGCCCGTCCCTCAGCTCGTCAACCGGGTTCCGGACGATCCCGACGCGGACTTCTGGTGGATCACCAAGCACGGCATCCGCCTTACTGGCATGCCGGGGTGGGACGGCATCCTCAACGACGACCAGATCTGGAAGGTCGTCGCCTTCATCAAGCGCTCCGACAAGCTGCCGCCGGAAGCGGCAACGGCCTGGCAGCAGGCGGCCGATACCACGAAACCGCCCACCACCGAAAAGCGCTGATCACGCTCGCGGCACCGCCATTCATATCCTTCGGTAAGGCCTGGCCTGGTTCGACGTAGACGTCGGCCCAGGCCAGGCTGCGTGACGGCTGGCGCACCAGCTTCTTGTACTTGATCCGGTGCGGATGCCAGGCGGGGAGCGGGTGCGGCAGGCAGCAGGTCGTCAGCGGGCGCCGCTGCGCCGCTGCATCGACTCCGCCCGG
>DATCGU010000145.1:0-5199 GCA_036508735.1 Gemmatimonadaceae bacterium | reverse complement strand
AGGGCGTGACGTTCACGCGGCCTCCCGCACGGGAAGTCCCGCGGCGCGCAGGGCGTCCTTCAGTGCCGCCACCGTCACCTGGCCGTCGTGCAGGATGCCGGCCACGAGCGTCGCATCGGCGCCGCCGCGCACGATGGCGTCGCGGACATGTGCGGCGTTCCCCGCCCCGCCGCTGGCGATTACCGGTACGGTCACCGCGCCGGTCACCGCCCTCGTCAGCTCGAGGTCGTATCCATCGCGCGAGCCATCACGGTCGATGCTCGTCAGCAGGATTTCCCCGGCGCCGCGCCGGGCGCACTCCACCGCCCAGCTGACGGCCTCGAGGTCCGTGGGAATGCTGCCGCCGTGCGTGTACACCCGGAACCGGCCGTCCTCCCACTTGGCATCGATGCTCGCCACGATGCATTGCGCACCAAAGCGCCCGGCGCCCTCGCTCAGCACCTCGGGATGGTGTACGGCCGCGGAATTGAGCCCCACCTTGTCGGCGCCCGACCGAAGCGCGGCGGCCACGTCGTCCACCGTGCGAATGCCGCCGCCGATGGTCAGTGGAATGAACAGGCGCTCGGCGGTGCGGCGCGCGAGGGCGAAAAGGGTTGCGCGCTCCTCGGTGCTCGCCGCGATGTCGAGGTAGACGATCTCGTCGGCCCCATCGGCTTCGTAGCGCGCCGCCATTTCCACGGGATCGCCGACGTCACGGAGTCCCTCGAACTGTACGCCCTTCACCACGCGTCCCCCTTTGACATCCAGGCAGACGATCAGTCGCCGCGAGAGCATCAGCCGTTCTCCAGGGCCACGGAGCCCTTGGTGCTGAACACGGTGCCGGTGTCGGCGAGCGCCTGGCGCACGGCGAACCCGAGCGCCTTGAAGGCAGCTTCGACGATGTGATGCCGGTCCGCGCCGCGCAATACACGCAGGTGGAGTGTCACCTTGGCGGCGTCGCAAAACGACCGCATCCAATGGTCGTACAGCGAACTGGGAATGGGCCCGCGATAGTACGGGCGTCCCCCGGCATCGAGCACCGCGTGCACGAGCGCCTCGTCCATGGGTACCGTGCGTTCACCGTAGCGCGCGCAGGTGGATGGCAGCACCCGATGCAATGCCTCACCGACCGTCAGCGCGACGTCCTCGATGAGGTGGTGTCGCAGGTCACCGCTGGCCACGATGGTCAGATCAAGCCCGGCGTAGCGCGCGAGGGCGGTCATCATGTGATCGAGAAACGGGACGCCCGTCCTGACGTCAGCGTGCCCGCGGCCAACGGCCATCTCCACGTGGATGGTCGTCTCGGAAGTCTTGCGGTCGACGGCGATCATTGGGAGAACTCCTCGGCGAGGACATGGGGATCGATGGCACCCGTGTAGAGTGCCATGCCGATGACGGCGGCGGACACACCGCGATCGTCGAGTGCACGGAGGTCAGCCAGCGACCCGATTCCCCCCGAGGCTATGACGGCAAACGGGGACACGTCCACGACATCCTCCATCAACGGAAGGTCGGTACCCTGCATCTTTCCCTCGCGGTGCACCGCGGTGACGAGCAAACCTGCCAGGGGCAGCGACGATACTTCCTCAACCACCTGGACGACGTCGCGCTCCAGCGTTCGGGCCCAGCCGTGTGTGGTCACCTTGCGCTCGCGCACATCGGCGGCCAGGATGCAGCGTCCCGGGTGCAACTCGGCCATGCTCGCCAGCCAATCGAGATCTTCGAGCGCACGGGTGCCCAGGATCACCGACGCGGCGCCGGCTTCGAGGAGCGACACGATGTCTTCCTCGGTGCGCACGCCACCGCCTACCTGCAGGGCTGCCACCTCATCCCACAGCAGCTGGATGACTGACTTGCGGTTCGAACCCCGTCCAGTGGCGGCATCGAGATCGACGACATGGAGGCGGGCAAACCCGGCGGTCGCCCATTGCCGGACCACGCGGCGCGGGTCATCGAGGCGCACCTGCTCGCGGTCGTACTCGCCGCCCACGAGCTGCACCACGTGGCCTTCTCTCAGGTCAATTGCGGGAATGGCAAGCATGCAGGTCAGCCCGGGTTGACGTCGGTGAGGAACTGCCGGATAAAGGCCACGCCGGGCGCCGAACTCTTTTCCGGGTGAAACTGCACGCCCAGAGTGTTGCCCACGCGCACGGCCGCGGCAAAACGATCGCTCTCGTGCGTGCTCCACGCCACGACACATGACGGATCGGTCGGCCGGCAGACGTACGAGTTGGCGTAGTACGCCGTGCGCAACGCGGCGCCCGCAAAGACGGGGTCGCTCTGTTCCTCGAGCGTGTTCCACCCGATCTGCGGCACCTGGACGGCGTTCAACCGGGTGACACGTCCGTCGATGAACTGCAGACCGCGGCCCGGCCCTTCATCGCTTTCGCTGAACAGCAGCTGCATGCCGAGGCAAATGCCGAGGCACGGCAAGCCGCGGCGCAGCGCATCACGCGCTGCATCGCGTGCGCCGGCCATGCGCACGGCGGCGGCGGAAAACGCCCCGACACCCGGCAGCACCAGCAGGTCGGTCTCGAGGGCCGTTCGCAGGTCGGTATCGAGCCGCACCACACGTCCCGGCGCCTCGAGTGCCTTCACCAGCGAATGCAAGTTTCCGGCGCCGTAGTCGAAGACTGCGATGTTCACGTCAACACCTCACGAAGCGCGCGCACGAACTGCTCGACCACCGGCCACGGCGCCATGCTTGCACGCAGCACATCGCCATAGACGGGCAACGCGGAGAACGCTCGTACGGCAACACCACGGACAGCCAGCTGCTCGGCCACCCTGCGGGCGTCGGGCACCGGCACGCAGACGAAATTGCCGCGTGAATCGAGCGGAGAGAGACCCAGCGCGCGCAACGCACCAACCGCTCGCTCGCGGCATTCCGAGGCCTCGACGGCGTGGCGGCGCATCCACCCCTCATCCTCCGCCAGGGCAGTCACCGCGGCACGCTCCGCCACGGCATTGAGTTTGTACGGTCCACGTGCCTTCTGAACCTCCCGCACCAACGCTCCACTCCCGATTCCGTAGCCCACGCGAAGACCGGCCAGGCCCCACGCCTTGGAAAAGGTTCGCACGACCAGCAGTCGCTCGAGGGCCGGTGCCTCGGCGCGCAGGTCGGCGAGTTCAGGGGAGAACTCGGCATATGCTTCGTCGAGGACCACGATCGCGCCGCTCTCGCGCACGATGCGCCGCACTACGTCGGCCGGGGTCACGGTTCCGGTGGGATTGTTCGGCGAGCACAGGTAGATGATGCGCGCACCGGTGGCCAGAATGGCATCGGCATCAGCCGCACCACGGGCCGTGAGGGGAACAGCCACGGGAACCAGGCTGTTAAGCCTGGCGAACACCGGCACCATGGAGAATGACGGCGACGGGTGCGCCAGGACGGCCCCGGGTTCAGCAACCGCCCGGAAGGCGGCATCGAGCACGTCGTCAGACCCGCACCCCGTGACAATTTCGTCCGTGCGAATGCCAATCGCCGCTGCGAGCGCCGTCGTCAGCGCACCGCCGGAGACATCTGGGTACTCCGTGAGCGCCGTGGCTTGCGTGGCACGCACCGCCGCGAGCGCCGCAGGTGGCGCGCCGAACAGGTTGGTGTTGTCGCGCAGGTCAATCAGGCACGACGAAGAACCGGGGGCATAGGTGGCCACGTCCCGCAGTGAGGCGCGCGCAACGTCGAGTGATGTCATGCGGTTCCCCTGATCCACTGCCGCGCGGCCGCGGCGTGCGCCGGCAGTTGCTCGGCGTCGGCGAAGATACCTACGTCATCCGCAAGCGCTGCCGCCGCATCGCGTCCTATGCGTTGCCAGGTGGTCCACCGGTAGAAGTCGATCGTGGAAAGTCCAGAATATGCGCGCGCCAGGCCGCCGGTGGGCAGCACGTGATTGGCGCCACTCATGTAGTCGCCAAAAGCCACGCTCGCGCACTCACCCACGAAGATCGTTCCGGCACTGCGCAACGACGGCACAATTGCGTCGGGCTCGCGGGTGGCAACCAACAGGTGCTCGGGAGCCCACCGGTTGGAAAAGGACACCGCCTGATCGAGTGATGTGGCGAGCAGTAGGGCGCCGCGCCCGGCGAGCGCGGCAGCGATTACCTGTGCTCTCGGCTCGAGTGGCACCAATTCAGCCAACCGGCGCTCGACCGCGTCAAGCAACGCCGCCGATGTGCAGACAAGTATCACCGCCGCCATGGGATCGTGCTCAGCCTGCGCCAGGAGCTCGTGCGCCATGACATCGGGCGACGCCGAGTCGTCGGCTATGATGAGCAGTTCGCTCGGACCCGCCGGCGAATCAATGGCGGTCACGCTTGACACCTGCGCCTTGGCCTCGGCCACGTACACGTTGCCCGGTCCGACGATGCGATCGACCGCAGGAATGGTGGCGGTGCCGAAGGCCATGGCTGCCACCGCGCCAGCGCCGCCCACGGCAAAGAGGCGATCGGCGTTGGCAAGCTCGGCGGCGGCCAGCAACACGGGACTGGGGAGGCCATCCGGGCCCGGGGGGGAGCAGACAATAATCTCACCGACGCCGGCAACACGAGCGGGAACCACGCCCATCAGCAACGAACTCGGGTACGTGGCGCGTCCGCCTGGCGCATAGACGCCTACACGCCCCAGCGGATCCGGACGACGGCCAATGATGATCCCGTCGGACGTGGTGACTTCACTTGCGACGGGACGAAACGCCTCGTGCACCTGCCGGATGTTCGCCGCCGCCCGTTCGAGTGCGTGGCGCAACGCGGGATCGAGCGCCGCGAGCGCCACGCGCCAGGCGGCCCGCGGAACTTCGAGGGAGACGAGCACGGCGTTGTCGAACTCGCGGGCAAGGGCAACCAGTGCGGTATCGCCATCGGCACGCACCCGGGCGATGATCCGGCTGGTGCGCTCGCGTACCGCGTCGTCGCTCGAAGTGACGCGGTCAAAGAGCACGCGGCGCGCGCGCGGGTCGAGCGCATCAATGGAACCGCGGACGGCCAGCCTGAGCGCGCTCATGCCATCAGTCTCTCGATGCGGGTCACCAGAATGCCTTCACCACCGACCGCCTTGAGCTGGTTGATCGTCCGGTAGATCGTGGCTGCCGGAGAGACAGCATGTACCGCCACCATCGAGCCACCATTCATGACGTCGATGACAGTGGGTCCGCTGATGCCCGGCAGGATTCGCTTCACTTCATCGAGGCGCGCACGCGGCACGTTGGCCATCACGTAGCGCCT
>DATCGU010000144.1:0-2383 GCA_036508735.1 Gemmatimonadaceae bacterium | reverse complement strand
CGCCCCGCGCCCAGGCTGCGATGGCGGCGGGGTTGCCAAGCGTCGGCACCACCCGGGCCGCGCGGGCCGCGGTGAAGTCGGCCGGAAGCAGCGGGGAGAAGACGAAGACGGGCCGATCGATGCCCGCCGCGCGCAACTCCGCGGCTTCGGGCACCGTGGCAACGCCGAACCCGTGCGGATCGAGTGCCTCGAGGGCACGCGCACAGGCGACGGCGCCCAATCCGTAGGCATCGGCCTTCACCATCGGCACCAGCGGAACCCCGGCGTAGCGCCTGAGCGCGGCTCCGTTGCGCACCAGCGCGCCGAGGTCGACGTCGACCCAAGCGCGCGTCATGTTTGCCGCAGTAGATTCGTTGGTCATCGCAGACCGAAAAAGTTAGTCCATGGGAGGGGGCCGATGCAACAAAAGAGAACGCTCGACCAGGCGCTGGCGCTCATGCGCGACCTCCGGGCCCGGGACGCGTGGGACCGGGCGCAGACGCACGACTCCCTGCGCCCCTACCTGAACGAGGAGATGCACGAGCTCGACGACGCACTGCTGTCCGGTGACGACGCGGCCACCTGCGGCGAGCTCGGTGACGTCCTGCTGCAGGTGCTCTTTCACTCGATCATCGGGGAGGAGCGCGGCGCGTTCGACATCAATGACGTGGCGGGATCGCTCGTCGCCAAGATGGTGAATCGGCATCCGTGGCTGTACACCTCTCACGAGCCCGGGGCGAAGGACGACAGGCGGCTGTCGATAGGCGACCGGCGCCATGCGATGGACGACCGGCGACATGCGATGGACGACCGGCGCCTGGCGGCGGGCAATCAGGGCGCGCTGGCCGACGATACCGGCCGTGAGCCCTGGGAGACGATGAAGTCGCGCGGGCGGAAGTCGCTGGCCGAGGGGCTGCCGCAGGGACTCCCCAGCCTGCATCGCGCGCACCGGCTGCAGGAGCGCGCCGCCGGGGTGGGCTTCGACTGGCCCGATGCGCGGGGACCGGCGGACAAGGTCACCGAGGAACTTGCCGAGGTTGAAGAGCTCATTGCGCGGGACGGCCACGTCTTTCCGACGCACGGCGTGCCGAGCGGAGACCCGCGGCACGGACTGCTGGAGGCGGAACTCGGCGACCTGCTGTTCGCGGTGGTGAACCTGTGCCGCAAGTGCGGCACGCATCCAGCCCTCGCGCTCGACAAGGCCAACGCCAAGTTCCAGCGCCGCTTCGAGGAGATCGAGCGGCTGGCCGAGGCGCGCGGTGTCGACGTGAAGACGGCGGGACTGCCGGCGCTGGACGCGCTATGGGACGAGGTGAAGGGCGAGGAGTAGCATGTGGACCGACCCGGGACACAAGGAGGCGCGCCCCTCGGGGGGCGCGCCGCTCGCCGACAGGGCCGGCCGCGCTACTTGAGCCGGCTCTGCGCCTCGCCGATGACGTCCTTGTAGGTGTTGAGCAGACGGTCCCACGAAATGAAATTCTCGTCTTCCTTCACCGAGACGCCGGCCATCTTGTTCCGCTCGCTGACGATCTTCACGGTGTAGCGAAGCGGCGAGTCGTTGGAGCGCTTGGCGATGATGCGCGTGCGGATCACCACCTCGTTGTTGTCGCCCCACGACTTGATCTGCCAGGCGGTGCGCAGGTAGCCGGTCTGGCTGTCGGAGTTCTCGAGCACGTCGAAGTACGTGAGGACGATCGACGACAGGAGCTTCCATGCCTGCTGCTCCGTGTAGCTCTTGCCCACCTCGATCGTGACGTTGACGTTCGCCTGGTCGCTGGCCACCGACGCCGCGTACGAGTCGTCCTGCTTGAGCGTCACGTTGTCGTCCATCGGCGGCGCGGGCGCATTGACCTGCGCGCAGTACTCGCGATCGTACGTGAGGAACGCCGCCTGCTCCACCCGGACTTTCACGCACGCGCCGTCGGGCACCTGGACGGGAAAGGACCCGACACCCGCCTGCTTCTGGTTCACGAAGATCTTCGCTCCCGGCGGCGCGGTGACATTCACCACGCGTCCGGCGAGCACGAGGCGATCGGCAATCGGCGGATCGGGAAGCCCGTCCTTGTTGCACCGCTCGCGCGACACGGGAATCCAGCCGGCCTTCCGCGCCGTCAGCGTGCCGCAGGTACCGCGCTTGACCACGAAGTCGCCGTCGCCGTCGCCGATCTTGGTGTCGTTGTTCAGGAGTTCCACGCCCTCTGGCGACGACGTGATGGACACCAGCCGGTCGACCAGCTCGATGCGATCCGCGGTCGGGGGCATGTCCCCACCCTTCTCCCAGCGGTAGATGCGCTTGGTGGTGGCATACCGGGGCTTGGTGACCTCGATGGTCGTCGTCTGGCCTTCCGTGACCTCGACCTCGAGTTTCTGCTGCCCCTTGCGTTCGCCGTTCACCAGGATCGCC
>DATCGU010000143.1:0-5476 GCA_036508735.1 Gemmatimonadaceae bacterium | reverse complement strand
CGGCGGCGGCGGTGGTAATTCCGTCGACCGACGAAGGACTTGGACTCGCGGGCGTCGAGGCCTCACTCTGCGAAACACCGGTCGTCGCGTACGCGTCGGGCGGGCTCACCGATGTGGTGCGCGACGGCCAGACGGGCTGGTTGGTGCCCACCGGCGACATTGCCGCGCTGTCGCACGCCATCGACGGCGTGGTGGAGCGCCCGGAGAAGGCGCGCCGCGCGGGACAGGCGGCCAGGCAGTTTGCCCTGGACCGGTTTTCGCCTGAAGCGGTTGGTGCCCGGTATCGAGCGCTATACGATGGCGTGCTGGAGCGTTCGCCATGAATCGCGCCGCCGTGCTGCGTCGGGCGTTGCAGGTGGCGCTCCTCGGGTTCGTCGCGTGGTACGTGGCGCGGCACTGGGGCGACTTCGAGCATGTGTTCGCCACCGCGCGACCGCTCTGGCGGCTCATCCTGGGTTCCTGCGCGCTCGTGCTCGTCTCGCGACTCGTGCTCGTCCAGACCTGGCGCCAGGTGGTGCAGGCGTGGGGCGAGCAACTCTCGTTCGCCGACGGCGCGCGCATCTGGTTCGTCTCCAACCTCGGCACATACGTCCCCGGCAAAGTGTGGGCGATCGCCGCCATGGGCACGCTGGCGCAGGAAGTCGGCGTCTCGCCGGTGGCGGCCGTCGGGTCGTCGTTGGTGGTGCAACTCGTGAACCTGCTCACCGGCTTCGGCGTCTTCGCCGCGGCGGGCGCACACGTGATGCGACTCCCCGGCGGAACGACCGCCGCTACCGTGTCGCTCACGGCGCTCGTGCTGCTCACGCCGTGGCTCGTGCCGCTCGCCGTGCACACGCTCAATCGGGTGTCCAAACGACAGTTCACCGTCCCGCACCTGCCTCCGGGAGCCATCTGGTGGGCCGCGGCAGGGACGACGGTCGCGTGGGTGCTGTACGGCGTAGCATTCCAGTGGTTCGCCGCCGGCATTTCGGGGGGCGCCACCGCTGGCACGACGGCCGACTGGATCGCACTTTTCATTGGCCCATACCTGCTGGGGTTTGTCGCGATCTTCTCGCCCGGGGGGCTGGGAGTGCGCGAGCTTGCCATGGACAGGATGCTCAAGGACAGCGGCCTGGCGGTTGGCGCGGTGGCGGCGCTCCTCGTCGTGGCGTCGCGCGTCTGGCTCACCATACTCGACATCATTCCCGGCGTGCTGTTCCTGTTGCTTCGCCCGGCCGCACGCCGGGTTCCTCCTTCCGATGATTAGATGACGTCACCTGACTTGTCGCTCCCGGACCAGTCGCCGCGCCACGCGGTGCTCTGGGCTGCGTTTGCCTGCGCACTGGCTGCGCTCGCGCTCGGCTATCCGGCGCTCGGCGGACAGTTCCTGGTGAACCCCATGAGCGACCAGTACATCGCCGGGTTCGCCTTTCGTGACTTTGCGGTGCAGCAGTACCACGCGTACGGGGCCATCCCGCAGTGGAATCCGTACCTGTTCGGCGGATTGCCGTTCGTCAGTGCCATGCACGGCGACATCTTCTATCCCACGTTCTGGCTGCGCCTGCTGCTCGGCACCGACGTGGGAATGACCTGGGGCTTCATCAGCCACCTCTGGCTGGCAGGCTTCGGCACGTTCCTCTTTCTCCGCGTCAACGGCCTCGCATTCTTCCCCGCGCTCGTCGGTGCGCTGGCGTACCAACTCGGCGGTCCCATTGCCGGCTATGCGTCACCCGGGCACGACGGCAAGCTCTTTGTCAGCGCGCTGCTGCCCATCACGCTGATTGTCCTCACGTTCGGAATCCGTGACGGACGACGCTGGGCATGGGGCGTGCTGGCCCTCGTCATTGGGCTCGCTGCACTGTCACCGCATCCACAGCTGCTGCAATACCTCCTTTTGACGGCTGGCGCATGGGCCGTGATGCTCGCGATCAGTACTCCGGGGCTCCATCGCAAGGTTCGAATCCAGCGCCTTGGGTTCGCGCTTGGCGCGGTGGTGCTCGGTCTCGCCATCAGCGCCATTCAGTATCTGCCGCTCAACGAATACACGCCGTGGTCACCGCGCGCCGGCGGCCGCGACTACGCGTTCGCCACAAGGTATTCCTGGCCGCTCGAAGAACTCATCAACACGTACCTGCCTCAGTTCTCGGGCATCCTGGACAACTACTGGGGGCGCAACGGTATTCACCTGCACAGTGAATACCTGGGAGTGGCGGTGCTGATGCTCGTGCCTCTCGCGTTCGGCGTGGGTGGTGAGGCGCGCCGCGCCTTTCGCCGCTTCTGGCTGGGCGCGGCTATTGTGTCGCTGCTCTGGGCACTCGGCGGGTCGACGCCGTTCTTCCAGATCGTCTACGCCATCGTGCCCGGCACCAAGTTTTTCAAGGCGCCCAGCACGATGATGTACGTCTTCGCCTTCGCCATGGCGCTGCTGGCGGCCCTGGGCACCGAACGGCTGCTCGCCCGCAAGGTGTCGCAACGGTATGCCATCGGTTGGTTGGTAGCGGGCGGCGCCATTGCGTTGCTGGCCACGGCCGGTGGGTTCACGGCGCTGTCCCAGCGACTGGTGGTCGACCCAAGCTTGGTGGATACGGTGGAGGCGAACGCGCGCGCCGTCACGCTAGGGGCGTGGCGGTCGTTCGTGGGAGTGGCGCTGGCGGCTGCCGTCATCATCCTGCTGGCCAGCGGCCGACTCACTGCCCGGCGGGCGGGATTCCTGCTGTTGATCCTCGTTGCGGCCGACCTATGGAGCATCGAGAGGCGATATTGGATGTTCTCCGCGCCGGCCTCGAAGCTCTACGCAACCGACGCGACCATCGACTACCTGCGCAAGCTTCCGCAGCCGACACGCGTGGCGGTCTTCGCCGTGGGGCAGGGGAATCCCGTGGCCCCGCACGACCCCGTTCTGATGGGCGACGGCCTGATGGTCCACGGCATTCGCTCGGTTACGGGCTATCATGGCAACGAGCTCGGCCGCTACCAGAAGCTTGGCAAGGTGGACGAAGGGTACAGCGCACGGCTGAACCCGGCGTTCTGGCAACTCATGAACGTCAACTACTTCCTCACCAACACCGACACGCTGCCCATCGAGGGCGCACAACGGGTGGTCGGTCCCGTGCTGACGGCGGCCGGCTCGAAAGTCTCACTCTACAAGCTCGGCAGCGATCAACCGTTCGCGTGGGTCGCGCCGGCGATGGCCAAGTACCCGGATGACGTCGCCCTGCAGGCGGAGCAGCAACCGAATTTCCCCACGTACCAGGTGGCGATCCTCGACTCGGCAGCTTCCGTGGCAACGCCGCAGCTGACCGCGATCCCCGCGCCGCTCGCCCTCACGACGAGCACCACGGACTATCGACCGGGGCACTTCACAGTGAAGCTGGGTTCGCCGGCGCCTGCTGGCTCTGCGCTGGTGGCCTCGGAGAACTACTACCCGGGGTGGGTGGCCAAGGTCGATGGCAAGCCTGTGCAGGTGTACCGCGCGGACTACGTGCTGATGGGGGTGCCGCTGCCGGCGGGCGCGCAGTCGGTGGAGTTCACCTTCGACAACGCGACGTATCCCAAGGGGCGGAGCATCACCCTCGCCGCCCTCGCGCTCAGCCTGCTGCTCGCGCTCGCCGGGTGGGCCCTCGACCGCAAGCAGTCGCAGGTGGCCAATGGCTGACAAGGCGCTGATCATCGTTCCCACGTACAACGAGCGGGAGAACATCCCGGCCTTGATCGCCGCGGTGCTGCAGAAGGATCCGCGCATTGAGGTGCTGGTCGTCGATGACAACTCGCCCGACCGGACGGGTGAACTGGTGCAGGAGATTCGTGAGCGTGAACCGCGGGTTCACCTGTTGCAACGTCCCGGCAAGATGGGGCTGGGCACCGCCTATGTCGATGGTTTCCGATGGGCGCTCGCACGGGAGTACGAGTACATCTTCGAGATGGACGCGGACTTCTCGCATGACCCGCGACACCTGCCCGAGTTCCTTGCCGCCGCCCAGGACGCCGACTTCGTGCTCGGCTCCCGCTACCTGAATGGCCGGGTGACGGTCGTCAACTGGCCGATGAAACGGTTGCTGTTGAGCTACTGCGCCAACATCTACGCCCGGCTCGTCACCGGGCTCAAGCTCTGGGACGGCACGGGGGGGTTCAAGTGCTTCCATCGCCGCGTCCTCGAGTCGATCAACCTCGACGCCGTCAAGTCGAACGGCTATGCGTTCCAGATTGAGATGTCGTTTCGCGCCTTTCACAAGGGATTCCGGGGCAGGGAGATCCCGATCATCTTCACCGACCGGACGGTCGGCGACAGCAAGATGAGCGGACACATCGTCCGCGAGGCGATCTTCATGGTATGGCTGCTGCGCTGGTGGCAGCTGACGGGGCGGCTATGAGCATCCCGGTTGGGCGTCCATTCTTCAAGATGTCGGGGTCGGGCAACGACTTCATCTTCTTCGACGCCCGGTCGGACGCCGAGGTGGCCCACGAGTTCGCTACGCCAGAGAGGGTCCGTGAACTGTGCGCCGTCGGGACAGGGATCGGAGCGGATGGCGTCGTCTTCTTGCAAAGCGATACATACCAATCATTTAGAATACGTTACTTCAACCGGAATGGCAGCGTTGGCGAGCTGTGCGGCAACGCCTCACTCTGCAGCGTCCGGTTGGCGCGCGAGTTGGGTATCATCGGTGACGGTCAGTGTCATTTTGAGACCGACGCCGGTGTGATGACCGGACACTTCAGGGACGGAATGCCCGAGATCGCGCTCCAACCCGTTCGGGAACTCGCGGTGGACGCCGGCTTCGACGTCATACCCGGCGAGAAGCGTATCGGCTTTGCCGACACCGGCGTGCCTCATCTGGTTGTGTTGGTTGAAGACGCGTCGTCGATTGACGTGGTCGGCAGAGGCAGGCCGCTCCGGCTCGACCGTCGATTGCGTGCCGGCGCCAACGTCAACTTTGTATCGCCCGCCAGTTCCGACGAGTTCCTGATCCGCACGTACGAACGCGGAGTCGAAGCCGAGACGCTCGCCTGTGGCACCGGAGCCGTCGCGACGGCCGTCATGCTCGAGGCCTGGGGCCTGTCGGGGCAGGTGGCTCGCCTCCGTACGCGATCGGACCGTGTGCTGACGGTTACGTTGCGGCACGCCGACGGGCACATTTTGCCGTCCTTGCGTGGCGAGGCCCGCGTGGTATTCCAGGGACGCGTGTCGGAGCTGTAGCCCAAGGCTTGGCGTTTCGCAGCAAGACTACGCTGGCGTTGATCAGGCAATGCTGTCGCCTTGGTGACAGGTGACACCACACGGCCATCGGCCGTTCAACTTTCAACTGCTGCAGGGGATAGGCGATACTGAGCTATCCACAGTTCTCCACCATGATTAGTTTACATAATACATATTATAGGTAACATTCAGAGCGCGAGTACCGGGATCGCGGGTACAAAGAAGGCGCGAAGCCGAAGCCCCGCGCCCTCACTCGCTCCCCTGTGCGTGCAGCCGGCCTGTTGGCTGCCGGTTGGCTGCCGG
>DATCGU010000142.1:0-2581 GCA_036508735.1 Gemmatimonadaceae bacterium | reverse complement strand
CTCGATGACCTCGCTGACTATTTTCCCGATGGCCTGCTTGCGGCCATCGGCTTCGCCACGCTCCGAGTACTCGCCTTCCCCGATGATTCCCTTCCTCTGCCAGAGGGTCTTGCCCAGCACCTGGTCGTAGATCTCGATGTCCACCACGACCTGCAGGCGACGCCGCGAGGCGCTGGTCTGCTGGGGGTTGGCGCTGTAGGCGACCGGGACGTCGATCTCGTACCTGGTGATGTTCCCGCGCACGATGGCGCTCGCCTTTTCTTCGCTGGCGTCGCGCAGCCCGAGCCGCTTCTCGAGGCCGTCGCGCAGGGCGTCGGCAAACTCGCGAGTGATTTCGGGCGACGCGGTCTCGTTGGAGAACGGGAGCACGGCCACCGTGCGCACGTGCGTGGGCAGGCCCCCGCCGCTGAAACCGTAGGCGCAGCCGGTTACGGCCAGCACAATGAGCGCCAGTACCTGGCGCGCAAGTCGGGAGGCACAGGAAAGAGGCACGGGCATTCGTTAAGCGACGAGTGGGCCGCGATCAAGCAACGCGCGGATGCCGGCGGGGAGGGTCACCGGGCGACCCTCGGGCGACACCGACACGAGCGTGGTGCCGACCGAAGCAATGCTGGCGCCCGTGTCGGGTCGCGTGATCTCGTAGGCGAACTCGACGGCGCGCGACCGCACCGACACGAGGCGGGTGGTGACGCGCACGAGGTCATCGTAGCGCGCCGAAGCGTGCAGTCGCATGGTCACCTCGGTGACGGCCAGCAGGAATCCCTGTCGTTCCATGTCGGCGTAGGACATGCCGCGCGAGCGGATGAAGTCGGTTCGCCCAATTTCGCACCAGATGAGGTAGTTGGCATGGTACACCACGCCCATCTGGTCCGTTTCCGCGTACCGTACCCGTATGTCCGAGACCGTCTCCTGCGCCGTCATGTCATCCCCGCGCGTGATGTGCCACTGTCCGGGGGAAGTCTCCCGGGCAGCGCGGCGTTTGTAAAGGCCGTGCCCGCACGATACAATGTGGCGATGCCCGTGACCGCCACAACGACCCTGGCCTCCCCCGTCTACGTCCTGTGTGATGCCCATCTGGGCGTCGCGCCGGCCGAGCAGGAGCAGTTGCTCTGGAGTTTTCTGCGTCATGTCGCGGCGCAGGGCACGGGCACAGTTCTCCTGAATGGGGACATGTTCGAGTTCTGGTTCGAGTGGGGAAACGTGGTGCCGCAGGCCGGGGTACGCCTGCTGGCCGCGGTGGGTGCGGTGGCCGAGCGCGGCATTCCCGTGCTCTGGATCAAGGGCAACCACGACTGCTGGGGCGGCGAGGTATTGCGCGCCCAGAGCGGCGCCGAATACATCGACGGACCCTGGGAGGGGCTGCTCGCCGGATGGCGCTCGCACGCGGCGCACGGCGACGGCTTGCGTCCGCGGCTCGATGCGGGGTACCGCCGGTTGCGCGCCGTGATCCGGCATCGGTGGGCGGTGCGCGCCTTCAGGTGGCTGCACCCCGAGTGGGGGGCCGCGCTGGCGCGCGCCACGTCGCACACCAGCCGAAACGTGCGTCCGCGTGACGGGGGCGAGGGACTTCGCGCCGTGGCCCACGAGAGGCTCGCCGCAGACCGGTCACTGGAACTCGTGATCTTCGCGCACACGCACGTGGCGCAACTCGAACGCAAGTCACACGAAGCGGGGATCTACGCCAATCCCGGAGCCTGGCTGGACGCGCCGACCTTCCTCAAGATCACGCCGGAGCGGGTGGCACTGTGCCGCTGGGACGGCGCCCACGAGAGCGTGGACGTCTCCATCGATCGCGGCTAGCTGCTAGCGAAAGCGCAGCGTCGCCACGACGGCCGTGCTTCCGTCGGGCGCCGTACGCACGCCGAGGTGCGCCGGCAAGTCCCACAGCTGGGCGGCCACGTAGGCGTCGGCGCCGGAGAACAGGTGGTTGAAGACCACCACGGCAATCCAATCCTCGTAGTGCGTGCGCCTGGCGCGCACCATGGCCGCCGAATAGCGGCTGACGAACCAGGTGGCCACGACGGGACGTCCGTCGCTGCCCAGCACCTGCTGGCCGGTGCCGGTCACTTCGTACGTCGAAGGTACGGAGTCGGCGCGAAACTGGATCGCGAGCCGGAGATCCTCGGCCGAGCGGTGCACCAACGCCAGCGACAGCCCCTCGGCCAGGAAATACATCCCTCCGACAAAGTGACGGTCGAGTGCGGCTTGCCCTGCCCCCGGCACCATCAGCGAGTACAGGAAGGCGCGGCGCGGCGTGACCGGGGGCTTGAGCGATGCCTGCACTCCTGCCGGCTGCCCCGCGCGCGGCGCCTCGGTCACCTGCGCGCCGCCAAGCGACGGCACCGCAAGCATACCAAGCACCGCGAGTGACAACACGAGCGTGGAGGGACGCGGACTCAACGCTGCGCTTTCCACGCCTTGTACTCGGCCGGCATGCAGGTGGCGCAAGGCCGATAGCCGGCGGCACGCGCCGTCGCCTCGTCCGCGAAGAAGACGCGTTGCTGCGAGTAGCTTCCGCCGTTGGCGAGTGCGCGTCGCGCGGCCTTGCAGTCCAGCAGGCCGTACACCCGCCGGCGTCGAT
>DATCGU010000141.1:0-13484 GCA_036508735.1 Gemmatimonadaceae bacterium | reverse complement strand
GCACCAGGCCACGCGCGTGCGCCGCGGCAAGCGCGGCGGCCACCTCGCCGATGATCCGTTTCGCGGGTGATTGCGCGGCCGGCTTGCCCCGGGGGAACGCCGCATCGAGCGTCTGCCCGTCGATGAACTGCATCACAAAATACGGTGCGCCCGTCTGCTGCAGTTCGCCAACCTGGAAGATGTTGACGACGTTTCGGTGCGCGACCGCGGCTGCTGCTTGTGCTTCGCGGATGAACCGGGCCTTTGCTGACGGGTCTGCGGCGAACTCCGGCGTCAGCACCTTGATGGCGACGTTGCGCCGCAGGAGCGGATCCCACCCCAGGTACACCGTCCCCATCCCGCCCTGGCCCAGGCGCCTGACCACCTGGAAGCGCGGCGTGAGCGTGGCGACGAGATCGTCGATCATCGCATGCGCATCCACCGGCTCCGCCGCGCGCAAGCGAACGATCGTCGGGCTGTCGCCGACCCCGATGGTCGTCATCGAGAAGTCCGTATGGCACTCGGGACATATCGCGGCGTCCGGCGTCAGCGTCGCACCACACACGGGGCAAGGCAGTGTGACTGTCATGGGGAGCTCGAGGGCGGTCATCCACGCACGCGAGGCTAGGCCGGCCGCTGCAGCAAACCTCGTAAGAAGAAGGTACGCGTTCCGAGCGCCAGCGACACCTCGCCGCACCCTTTGCCAACTGTCTGGGCGGGGGAATCCCGCGGAGACGAGCTGTCGCCGGCAGTGCGAATTGAAGAGGGCGCAACGATGGACACACTAACGGACACACCCTGGCCCTCCGCCACTCCAAAAGCAGAACCCCGCACCGGCACCAAGCCATTGCGGGGTCTGCGTTTCCATCCAAATGGGCCATCGAGGAGTTGAACCTCGGACCTCACGCTTATCAGGCGTGCGCTCTAACCACCTGAGCTAATGGCCCGCGACCGCTAAGTATCGCCAGTCATGTCCAACGGGGCAACTGGCTACGGCGAACTCGCCGGAATCCCGATGCTAGGGCTTGTCGTCGTCCACGACGTCGTCCGCGACGTCGGCATCCTCGTCGAGGTCGATGAGATCATCATCCTCATCTTCGTCGTCGAGTTCGTCATCCAGGACGCCCACTTCGTCCTCGTCCTCGCCGAGTTCGTCCACGTCGAGTTCGTCCGCGTCGACGTCCGCATCCGGGTCGTCCGCATCCGGGTCGTCCGCATCCGGATCGTCGTCGTCGTCGAACTCGTCATCCTCGTCGAGGTCCGCATCGAGCGGTCCGTCCTCGTCATCCAGCAGCCCCACAATCGATGTCCCGGGGGAATCGAGGTTCGCGTCAAGCAGTGTCTTCGCTGCCGACAACGCCTTCATGCCCGACATGGTACTGAGCTCCGTCTGCGACTGTGGTGGACTACGACGAGGCGCGTTCGCGCTTCGCTTCACGGGACACGCGCTTGCGGTTCGTCGCCGCCAGCATCCGCTTGCGCAGCCGGATGGACTGCGGCGTCACTTCAATTAACTCGTCGTCCTCGATGTACTCAAGCGCCCCCTCCAGCGTCACCGTGCGCGGCGGCTCAAGGTTGATGGCATCGTCGGTGCCCTTCGACCGCATGTTCGTCAGCTTCTTTTCCTTGGTCGGGTTGACGTCCATGTCGCCCGGCCGGGCATTCTCGCCGATCACCATGCCCTCGTAGACGTCGTCGCCCGGGCCCACGAACAGCGTCGACCGGTCCTGGAGGTTGCCCAGCGCGAAGGCGATGATCGTCCCCTGCTCCATCGACACGAGCACGCCATGCATGCGGCCTTCCAGCGCCCCCGACCACGCCCCGTACTCGAGGAACCGGTGGTGGATGATCCCGGTGCCGCGCGTGTCGGTGAGGAACTCGCTGCGGTACCCGAACAGGCCACGCGCGGGAATCCGGTACAGCAATCGCACCAGCCCCTGGCCGGGGTTCTTCATCTCGAGCATCTCGGCCTTCCGCGAGCCGAGCTTCTCGATCACCACCCCCATGAACTCCTCGGGAACGTCGATCGCCAGTTCCTCGTAGGGCTCGAGGCGCTCGCCGTTGGGACCGAGGTGCGTGATGACGCGCGGGCGCGACACCTGGAACTCGTACCCCTCGCGGCGCATCGTCTCCATCAGGATGGAAAGGTGCAGCTCGCCGCGCCCGCTCACCGTCCACGTGTCGGTGGCGTCGGTGTCCTCCACCCGCAACGCGACGTTCCTCTCGAGTTCGCGCTCGAGCCGTTCCTTGATCTGCCGCGACGTCACGAACTTGCCGTCACGCCCGGCGAACGGCGAGTTGTTGACGAGGAAGTCCACCGAAATGGTCGGCTCCTCCACCGCGATGCCCTCGAGGCGCTCGGGATGTTCGGGATCGGTGATCGTCAGCCCGATCTCCACGCCGTCGAGTCCGGCCAGCGCGACGATCTCGCCGGCCGAGGCCTCCGTCAGCTCCACGCGGTCGAGACCCTCGAACCCGAAGAGCTTGGTGACGCGCCCCGGCTGCCCCTTCTTGCCGTGGTCCACGGGAAGCAGGTGCACCGTCTCGCCCAGCTTCACCGTGCCGCGCTCGATGCGGCCGATCGCCATGCGACCGAGGAAGTTGGAGTAGTCGATGGTCGACACGAGCATCTGGAACGTACCCGACGCGTCGTGCGGCGGTGCCGGCACGTACTTGACGATGGTGTCGAACAGCGGCGCGAGGTCGACGGCGGGCTCGTCCATGTTCATCGTCGAGACGCCGAAGCGCCCGGAGGCGTAGACCACCGGCGCGTCGAGCTGTGCGTCGCTGGCCTCGAGTTCGATGAGCAGGTCGAGCACCTCGTCGTGCACGCGCATGGGGTCGGCGCCCGGGCGGTCGATCTTGTTGATGCAGATGATGATCTTGCGGCCGAGGGCGAGCGCCTTGCGGGTGACGAAGCGCGTCTGCGGCATGGGGCCGTCGAAGGCATCGACCACGATGAGCACGCCATCCACCATGCGCAGGATGCGCTCCACCTCGCCGCCGAAGTCGGCATGCCCCGGCGTGTCGACGATGTTGATCTTCGTCCCCTTCCAGTGTACCGAGGTGTTCTTGGCGAGGATCGTGATGCCGCGCTCGCGCTCGAGCGGATTGGAGTCCATCACGCGCTCGGCGACGACCTGGTTCGCGCGGAATGCCCCGGCTTGGCGGAGCATCTTGTCCACGAGAGTAGTCTTGCCGTGGTCGACGTGGGCGATGATGGCGATGTTGCGGATTTCCATAGCCTTGTAATATAACCCGGGCGGGGCGCTTATTGACCCCTCGGGACCGCTTTCACCGCTCTTCCTCTGCCGGATCCTCCCCGCCCGCCCCGGGAATGCCCTTCCCACGGCCTGCGTCGATAACTAGCGACGCGCCCCCCCGGCGCCCGGCCGGGCCGCACCTCCCGCCGCCCCCGCCGCCCCGCCCGGTGCCGCTCCCGCCGCCGCCGGCTGCTCGGTTTCGGCAAACGACGTGTCGTGCCCCTTGGCCTTGAGCGAATTCACGAACGACGTCTTGTCCACCGACTTCATCCACGCTTCCCTCGGCTCCACCTGCTTGCTCTCCACCAGTTCCATGAGCGTGTCGTTCATGGTGATCATGCCGATGCGCTTGGACGTCTGCATGATGCTGGGAATCTGGTACGTCTTCCCCTCGCGGATGAGGTTGGAGACGGCGTTGGTGACGAGGAGGATCTCGCGCGACGCCACGCGGCCACCGCCGATCTTCTTGCACAGCACCTGCGATATCACTCCCTTGAGCGACTCGGACAGCATGGTGCGCACCTGTTCCTGCCGGTCGGCCGGGAACTGGTCGATGAGACGGTCGATGGTGCTGGCCGCGGTGGTCGTGTGCAGGGTGCCGAACACCAGGTGCCCCGTCTCCGCGGTCTCGATGGCGATGGCCACGGTCTCGAGGTCGCGCAACTCGCCCACCAGGATGATGTCCGGGTCCTCGCGCAGCGCGGCGCGCAGCGCGCTCTTGAACGAATCGGTGTGCACGCCCACCTGCCGCTGCGTGACGATGCAGCTCTTGTTCTCGTGCACGAACTCGATGGGGTCCTCAATGGTGATCACGTGGTCGCTGCGCGACCGGTTCACGAGGTCGACCAGCGCGCAGAGGGTGGTCGACTTGCCCGAACCCGTCGGCCCGGTGACGAGCACCAGTCCCTTGGTGAGGTAGCAAAGCCTCTGCACCTCGGGAGTGACGCCGAGCTGGTCGGCGGTGACGATGTTGGTGGGGATGACGCGAAAGACGGCGGCAATGCCCTTGCGGTCCTTGAGCGTGTTGGCGCGGTACCGGGCGACGCCCTCGATCTCGTAGGCGAAGTCGGTGTCGTTGTGCTCGGCAAACTCCTTCTTGTTGCGGTCGGGCATGATGGCCATGATCAGGTGTTCGAGCTCGACGCCGGTCTGCTTTGGGCCGTCCACGCGCGTCATCTCGCCACTCTTGCGGATGATCGGCGGCTCGCCGACGCGGAGGTGCAGGTCCGACCCGCCGACCTCGACGAGCAGGCGGAGCAGCTTCTCCATCTGCACCTTCGCCTTGCCGGGATCACTGAGCGCCGCGGCGTCGACCCTGGTGGCGGCGACAGCCTCCGCCACCGACGGCGCATCCATGTCCATGGCCTTGAACATCCCGGTGCGGCGCTCGAATTCGCCCTTGTCGTCCACCGTCAGCTGGCAGTGCCACTTGTCGCCCTGCAGCATGGCCCGCACGAGGAAGACGCCCTCTGCATTGGTGTACTGGAACTTCACGGGCGACTTCTGGTCGAGACTGAGGCCGGCCTGCGGGGGCGCAATTTCCCTGAGGAGTGCCACCACCTGCGTGGCGCCGAGCGCCTTGGTGAGCGGCGCGTCCTGCCCGTAGAGCTTCAGCGTGCAGGGCTGGTCCTCATCCAGGTAGAGCGCCTCGGCGCGCTTCTGGATCATGACGGCGAGCAGCTTGTCGAGTTGGGGCATGATGAGAGGATAGACGATGGACGATGGACAGTGCGCTGAGCGCTAGGCGTGTGAAAAACCCGGCTCGCAATCCGACAGAGCCGTGCCTTCAATCTGCACGGTCACGTGCCCGATGCCGAAGGGCGCCATGGCCGCACAGATGCGTTCGAGGGACTCCTGGTGCTGAGCGGGATCGGGCGACACGACGTGCGCGCTCATGGCCACCATGCCGCTGGTGACCGTCCAGACGTGCAGGTCGTGCACGGACGCGACGCCGGGCACCGCCCTGATGGCCGCTCGCACGGCGTCGAGCGAGATGTGCGGCGGTACGGCCTCGAGCAGCACGTCCACGGACTCGCGCACCAGTTGCCAGGAGCCGCGCACGATCAGCGCGGTCATGATGATGGACGCCACGGGATCGGCAATCATCCAGCCGCGGTAGCGGATGGCCAGCGCGGCGACGATGACGGCCACTGAGCCGAGCAGGTCGCTGATGACGTGCAGGTAGGCGCCCCGCACATTGAGCGAGTGCGCGGCGCCGCCGTGGAGCAGGCGTGCCGCGATGATGTTCACCATCAGGCCGCCGCTGGCGACCACCAGCATCACCCCGCTCTCCAGCGGCTCGGGATTCCGCAGGCGTCCAATGGCTTCCCAGACGATGACGGCGCTGACCAGCAGCAGCGTCGACCCGTTGAGGAACGCGGCAAGGATCTCCCAGCGCAGGTAGCCGTAAGTCTTTCGGGCGGTGCTGGGCTGGCGGCTGAACCAGGCCACGAACAGCGACAGGCCCAGCGCGCCGACATCGGTGAACATGTGCCCGGCATCGGCCAGCAGGGCGAGAGAGTTGGCCAGCCAGCCGCCCACGAGCTCGGCAAAGAAGAACACGAGGGTCATGGCGAGCGCGGCCTTCAGCCCGGCGGTCGACCCGGCGTTACTGTGTCCATCGTGCCCGCCGTGATCGTGCCCGCGGGCCGCGCGCTCGGCGCCGGCCACCCGATCGTTGGCCAGCGGCGCACAGTCTTCCTGCGCCGGGGCGCTCCCAGCGTCACGGACGCTCATGCGCGTCTCCTGCGCTGGCGTGGCCCGTCGCCCGGTCCGTACGTTTCAGTCGTGCTCTCGCGCCTCGGCCTCATCGTCCTGCTGCTTCTCCTGAACGGGTATTTCGTCGCGGTGGAGTTTGCCCTCGTGCGCGCCCGCCGCACGCGCCTGCAGGCGATGATCCGGGCCGGTGATCCGATTGCCCGGTACGCCCTGCGTGCCACCGACAATCTGGTGCGTGTGCTCTCGGCCAGCCAGTTGGGAATCACCGTCGCCTCGCTGGGACTGGGGTGGGTGGCCGAGGAGTCCATTGGGCACGTTTTCGAGCAGTGGTTCGCGCTGCTGCCCTTCGCCGTCGAAGCCGGGCTGCGCGTGACCCTGGGCGCGGCGGTGGCGCTCTCGGCGGTCACCTTCTGCCACGTGGTCTTCGGAGAACTGGTGCCGCGCGCGGCCGCCCTGCAGCATCCCGAGATCTGGGCCAAGTGGCTGGCGCCGCCGCTCCTCGGGTTCGCCTGGCTGGCGCGCCCGTTCACGATGCTCCTGAACGCGTCGGCCGACGGCGTGCTGCACCTGTTCGGGCTGAGGCTCGACGCCGGTCACGAGGCGGTGCACTCCCCCGACGAGCTGAGGGTCATCGTCGAGCAGAGCCAGCGCGATGGTGAGATCGAGCAGCAGGACGCCGACCTCATCGGGGCGGTGTTCGAGTTCTCGGAAAAGAACGCCCGCGAGGTGATGACGCCCCGCACGGCCATCGTGGCCATGCATGCCGAGACGACCCTCGATGAAGCCCTGGCGATCATCGAGGAAGCCGGCTTCTCGCGCTACCCCGTGTACGAGGGCACGCTGGACAACATCGTCGGCATGGTGCATGCCAAGGACCTGCTCCCGGCGCTGCGCCTCCGTCCGGCGTTCTTCACGGCGGCGAGCGTCATGCGCGAGGTGCACGCGGTGCCCGGATCGCGGGAGGTGGAGGAGGTGCTGGCAGACTTCAAGCGGCTGAAGGAGCACCTGGCGATCGTGCTCGACGAGTACGGCGGCACGGCGGGGATGGTGACCATGGAGGATCTGCTCGAGGAACTGGTGGGTGAGATCCTCGATGAGCACGACGAGGGGGCGGCCATCCTGCAGCGCACCTCGCAGGGCGAGGCCTTGCTGAGCGGCCAGGCGGAGATCGGCGACGTGAACGAGCAGCACGGGCTGCAGGTGCCGGAGGATTCCTACACCACGGTGGGGGGGTTCGTCTTCGGCGCGCTGGGGCGGCTGCCGAAGGTGGGCGATCGCGTGCGCGGCGGCGGCGCGACGTGGACGGTGCGCGAGATGGATGGGCGCCGCATCGCGATGCTGGCGATGAAGAGGGACTGAGGGCTTCGTGATATCTCTTACGGTCTCCGTGAGAGACCCCTCTGCCTCTGTTGCCCCGCAAGTCGCGCGGCGAGCAGGATGGCCTCGATCATCGATGAGGCGTCGGCCCTCCCCTGCCCCGCGATGTCGAGCGCCGTGCCGTGGTCGGGCGAGGTGCGCGGAAACGGAAGTCCCAGCGTGACATTCACCGCGCTGCCAAAGCTCGCCACCTTGATCGCCGTCATGCCGACGTCGTGGTACGGCGCGATGACGGCGTCGAACTCGCCGCGCATGGCGCGCACGAACACGGTGTCCGCCGGGAACGGCCCCAGCAGGCCGCTGGCCCTGGCGGCGGGGGCAAGCACCTCGTCGTCCTCACGTCCGAAGCGCCCGCCATCGCCCGCGTGCGGGTTGAGCGCGCACAGCGCAATGCGCGGCTCGGCAATGCTGAACGCGGTGCGCAGTCCCGCGCGCGTCACCCTTGCCACGCGGGCAATCACCGCGGCGGTGAGCAGCGCCGGCACCTCGCGCAGGGGCACGTGCGTCGTGGCCAGCACCACCCGCAGGCGGTCGCTCGCCAGCATCATGGCGACCTCGCACTGGCAGAGGGATGCCAGCATCTCGGTGTGCCCGGGGAAGTCGTAGCCGCCCGAGAGCAGCGCGTGCTTGTCGATGGGCGCCGTCACCAAGCCATCGACGTCACCCGCCTGGCACATCGCCACCGCGCGCTCGATGGCCTTGCCCGCCAGGCGCCCGGCGTTGGCCGCGCTCTGCCGCGGGTGCCACTCGCCGGTCACCTCGTCGGCCGGGCACTCGAGTCCCGACGGCCCAACCACCACACAGCGACAGGCGCCCGTCACCCGAGGGTCGGCGAGCGCCTTGCGCACGATCTCCGCGCCGATGCCGCGCGGATCACCGAGCGTGATCGCGAGACGCGGCGTCGTCACATCCGGATGGAGACGTAGAGTTCCTTGCGCAGCTGGTCGAGGATGCGGCGCGCCGTCTTCTCCTGCGCCAACTGCGAACGGATGCGTTCGCGAATGTCGCTGATCTTCATCTCGCCCCCGTCCTCGGCGGTCGTCAGTTGCATGATGACGATCTTTCCGAACCCCGTCTGCGGATTGGGGATCTCGAACGGTCCGGCGAAATCCCCGGCCTTCTTGCCCCCGATGGCGGCCCGGTACTCGGGAGGCAGGGAGTCGCGAGGCACCGGGTCGGCCATCAGGCGCAGTTCAGCCTCGTCATGGTGCTTCGTCACCAACGAGTCGTACGGAACGCCCCGCTTCCACGCCGCGAGCGTCGAATCCGCCTCGATGCGCGCACGCACCACGTCGGCGGAGTCGAGCTTCCACCTGATCAGGATGTGCCGCGCCTTGACCTCGGCCGGCCGCACACGATCCACCCTAATGATGTGCGCCCCGAAGACCGTCTCGACCACGGGGCTGATGACGTTGGGGCTCAGCGCGAACAGCATCTGGTCGAACGCCGGCACCATCATGCCGCGGCGCGCCCACCCCAAGTCACCGCCCAGTTCCCTGGACCCAGGGTCCATCGACTCGCGCTTGGCGACGACCTCGAAGTCGGTGCCCTTGATGATCTCGCTGCGCAGCGAGTCGATCTTGGCGAGTGTCGCCTTGCGGCTGGCATCGCTTGGCTTGGGGCCGACGATGATCTGGCGAAAAGTCACCGTGGCAGGGCGGCGGGGCAGGCGGTCCTTGGCCTTTACGAAGGCCTCACCGATCTCGGCCTCCGACACCGCCACCGACGGCATGCGGCCCTTGGCCTTGAGCGAGTCGATGGCCCGCTGCTGGTACAGGTCGCGCTTGGCGCGATCCACGCGGATGCGCCGCAACTCCTCCACCGTGCCAAAACCCTCGTTCTTCAGCGCGTCGCGGTACTCCTGCTCGGTCTTGAACTGGTCGCGGATGCGCTTCATTTCCGTTTCCACCGCCGGCGTCACCTCGGCGTCGGTCACCTCGATCTTGTACTGCTTGGCCGTGGCGATCAGCACTTCCTGGTCCACGAGGTCGCTGATGACGCCACGTGCGAACACCACGAACTTGGCCGAATCCTCGGGGATGGCCGTCCCCTGCTGCCGCTGGAAGTTGATGAACTCCTGCACCTCGCTCCACATGATGGGCTTGGTGCCAACGACGGCAATGATCTTGTCGACCGGCAACTCGCGCGGAGCAGGCGCCGCCCCCTGCTGGCCGAAGGCCGGCAGGGTGACGACGCTGATCAGCGCGAGGCGGGAAAGCGTGCGAAAAATCACTTACGGCTTCTTGACGGGTGCAGCCGGCTTGGGAGCCGGCACCGGCGGCGCCGCCTGGGCCGGCGGACCACCCGGCATCGGCACCGCCGAGGGCGGCGTCGACGCGGCGCGGGTGGAATCGGCCACCTGGCGGATCTTGGTGGCGCGCTCGAGCGCGCGGTCGATGCCGGCGGCCACGATGCGCGACTCGTACTTCGCACGCAACGCGGCGCCCACCGCCTCGGAAACGCCCACGAACTGCGCCTTCTCGTTGAGCAGCTGCTCGAAATAGGTGTTGATGCGGCCCGCCGCCAGGCGCTCGCGCTCGGACGTTGTCTTGGCCGAATCCTTGAGGAAGAACGGTGCCACCTTGAGCTCGCCCATGGCGCCAGCCACCTGCTGGTAGAACGACCCACGGATGTTCATCAGCACCGCCGTGTCGAGCGTCACTTTCATGCTGTCGGCGGCATGGAGCACCAGTTCGTTGCGGACAATCTGCTTGAGGAAATAGGGAATGGCCGTATCGGGCGCCGTGGCCAGCCCCTCGCGGATGCGGGCCTGCGGCGGCATGGCCAAGATCCACTGGACCAGGCGGGCACTGGTGAGGCTCCCCGAACGCCAGGTGACCAGCGTCGTGTTGTCACTCCGGTGCGTTTCGGCATCCTTGGCGATCTCCTTCACCAGCTTGGCCACGTCATCCTTCACCTCGATCTTGGCCGCCTTCTCCATGCCGCCCATGAAGGTGCTTTCGGCGCGCTGCGTGGCGGTCTGGCCGTACGCCTGCGCAAACTCCTTGGCGACGTCAGCGTACGTCTGCCGCAGGACGATGTGGTACCCGAACTGGGTCTCGAACACCCCCGACACCTCGCCGGGCTTGATGGCGCGCACCGCCGCATCGAACTCGGGCACCATGGCGCCGCGCGCGAACACCCCGAGGCTGCCACCATTCGCCTTGGAGCCGTCCTGCGACTTGGCCTTGGCCACCTCGGCGAAGTTCGCCGGCGTCACCGTGCGGCGGATCTTCTCGAGCTCCTTGCGCACCGAGTCGCGCGACTTGGGGCTCATGCCCTCGCGCGGCGCCATCAGCAGGATGTGGCGCGCCGCCAGCATGTCGCCGGCCGCGTACTTCTGCGGCAGCGACGCCGTGTCGACCGCCCCCCAGCCCTTGGATATGCGAGCGTAGAACTCCTTGGACTTCTCCTGGGCGATTGCCGACCACATGGCGGCGTCGGCCACCTTGTCATCGCGCAGCGTGTCGTCATGCGCGGCGGCGTAGGCCAGCAGCTGGTACGTCACCCAGATCTCCGCCACCGTGCTGGCGACGTCCCGGCGCAGCGGAACCTTCGAGTTGCCGATGAGTTCGGCAAAGTGGTTGGCCGTCAGTTCCTGCGTGCCGGCCCGGGCCACGGTATCGACGTGGGCGGTGAACGCCTCCTTGAAGCTGTCGCAGGCGGCGATGCCAAGGATGGCGACCATCGTGGTGGCGAGAATGACTTTGCGCTTCATCGGTGGATGGGAAGGCGGGCATTGCACGACCGCCCGGTGAATGGCCGGTGGCCGACGGTCCCGTAAATGTGTGTTACTTCGCTTCAGGTCCAATTGTTCGCAGCGCGCGCACGAGCCCCTCGAGGATCGAGGCAACGCCCAGGCGCGTGAGCTTCAGCGACAGGGGCTGCACTCGCCGGACATCGACCTGGAACTGGACGTTCCGGAAGGCGGTGGCCAGGGGTTTCACGCGCGGCAGCGCATCGGCCCTGAAGTTAACACGTGCCTCGTCGCCGCGCACCATGATCCCCTCGATGCCGAGCGATCCCCCGGTGTACCGCAGCCTCGCCGCCGCCAGGTACGCCTCGGCCGGCGCCGGCAACGCCCCGAACCGGTCGCGCACCTCGTCCCGGATGACGTCGATGGCCTCCAGCGAGGCACAGGCGGCCAGCCGCCGGTACAGGTCGAGCTTGGCATCGGCCGAGACGATGTAGTCGTCGGGCAGGAACGACGGCACGTCGAGCGTGACGTCGGCCGGCGGTGGTGGCGGTGCGTCAGCGCCCCGCTGGACGCGCTTGACCGTTTCCTCCAGCATGCGCAGGTAGAGATCGAAGCCCACGGCGTGCACGAACCCCGACTGCTCGGGCCCCAGCAGGTTGCCTGCGCCGCGCAGCTCGAGGTCCTTGAGCGCCACGTGATAACCGGCACCCAGCTCCGTGTGGTGTTCCAGCACCTTCAGACGGCGTTCGGCGTCCAGGTCCACCTGCTGGTCGGGCACGAGCAGGTAGCAGTAGGCGCGGCGGTGCGATCGCCCCACCCGGCCGCGCAACTGGTAGAGCTGGGCCAGGCCGAACCGGTCGGCGCGGCTCACGAACATCGTGTTGGCATTGGGGACGTCGAGGCCGCTCTCGACGATCATCGTGCTCACCAGCACGTCCACCTCGCCGTGCACGAACTTCGCCATCACCTTTTCGAGCGCGCGCTCGCGCATCTGTCCGTGCCCCACCTCCACCCGGGCGCGCGGCAGGAGGCGGCGGACGTGGTCGGCCACGGCCTCGATGGTCTCGATGCGGTTGTGCACCACGAACACCTGGCCGCCGCGGTCGAGTTCGCGGGCAATGCCTTCCTCCAGCAGCCCGTCGTCCCAGGGCTCCACGAATGTCAGCACGGGCGACCGGTCGCGCGGCGCGGTCTGCATGAGCGTGAGGTCGCGCAATCCGGCCAGCGCCTGGTGCAGCGTGCGCGGGATGGGCGTGGCCGTCAGCGTCAGCACGTCGGTCTCGAGCTTCAGCTGCTTGAGCCGCTCCTTGTGCTTCACGCCAAAGCGGTGCTCCTCGTCCACGATGATCAGGCCGAGCTGCCTGAACTCGACATCGGGCGACAGCAGGCGGTGGGTGCCGATGACGACGTCCACGGTGCCCGCCTTCAGTTCCACGAGCGTCGCCTTCTGTTCCCTGGCCGTCTGGAAGCGCGAGAGCACGGCGATCTTCACGGGAAAGTCGGCGAAACGCTCGCCAAAAGTGCGCGCGTGCTGCTCGGCGAGGATGGTCGTCGGCACGAGCACCGCCACCTGTCGCCCGCTTTGCACCGCCTTGAAGGCGGCGCGCACCGCGATCTCGGTCTTGCCGTACCCCACGTCGCCGACGAGCAGGCGGTCCATGGGACGCGGGCTTTCCATGTCGCGCTTGACGTCCTGGGTGGCACGAAGCTGGTCGGGCGTGTCCTCGAACAGGAACGAGCTCTCGAGCTGCTTCTGCCAGTCCCCGTCCGGCGCGTGCGCCGGGCGGTGCGCGATGTGGCGCCGGGCGTACAGGTCGAGGAGCTCGTGCGTCATCTCCTGGATCGCGGCGCGCGTCTTGTCGCGCTGCTGCGTCCACTTCTTGCCTCCGAGCCGGTGCAGCCGAGGCGGCGGCGCATCGTCCGACACGTCACCCGAGTGACGGAAGCGCTCCACCTGGTCGATGCGATACAGCGGGACGTTGAGGCGGTCGCCCCCCTCGTACTCGATGACGATCACCTCGACCGTGCTCTCGCCGACGAAGATCGTCTCCATCCCGCGGTACACGCCCACCCCATGCTCGAGGTGCACCACGAAGTCGCCGGGTTTGAGCGCCCCCACCACTTCCAGCGCGGTGCCCGTGGCGTACTTGCGCACGCGCCGGATGCGCCGGTCGCGGCGGAAGATCTCGTGGTCGGTGAGCACGCGCAGGCCACCCGGCGCGCCGCGCGGCGGCAGGATGAAGCCGCCACCAAGCACGCCGATGGTGAGCGCGGGGAGCGTGACGCGTCCGGCGGCGCTGAGCAGCTCCTCGAGGCGCTCGGCCTGCCCGCCGTTGTCGCACAGGATCACGGTGGGCGTCCCGTCGCTCACGACGGCGCGCAGTCGCGCCATGTCGCGGTCGATCGGCTCGGGCGCGCGCAACGGGAAGTTGACGCCCGCATCGCCGTCG
>DATCGU010000140.1:0-9100 GCA_036508735.1 Gemmatimonadaceae bacterium | reverse complement strand
GTGCAGCACGACGCGACGCTCCACGGGAAAGGCAAACGCCACGCCCCATTCAGGAGCGCCGTCTCCCGCCCAGCGCCTGAACTCGGCGTCGTTCGGTGCCACCCACACCTGCACCCGGATGCGCGGACGCGGAAGCCCGGGGAACGAGTCGTGCTCGGCCGCCGCCGCGGCCAGCGAGGTCGCCAACCGGAGATCGGTCGGGGCGTAGAGCACCGTGAAGCGCCCGCGCTCCAGGCGCCTCAGGCCCTCGGTGGCGCCCTGCACCTGCCGCCCCCACGCCGGCGCTGCCCACAGCACGAGGGCGAGCGCGAGGTGAACGAGCACTCGGCAGGCGCGCCGGCGCATCGGGTTCAGGCGGCGCGTGGCGGCTCGCCGCCCGCCTCCACTGTCTGCAGCACCTCGGCGCACCGCTTGCCCCACGGGTTGAACTTGTTGGCGACGTGCCCCTTGCTCCAGGTCGCCTTGGCCTCCTCGAACTCGCCGTTGAACCAGTATGCCCGCCCGAGCTCGTAGTACGCCTCGATGAGGTTCGGCCCGAGGGTAAGCGTCTTCTGGAAGAAGGTCTGCGCATCCTCGTACATCTCGCGTTCCAGGTAGACCAGGCCGAGGTAGAAGTGCGCGTACAGCGTCGCCTTCTTGTCGTTGTCGATGCGTATTGCCTTGGAGAGGTGCTCGATCGCCTCGCCGAAGATGCGTTTCTTGAGACAGATGTAGCCAACGTTGATGCGGGCCAGCGCGTTCGCCGGCTGCCGCATGAGCACGCGCTGGAAGTTCATCAGGGCGTCGTCGTACTTCTCCTGCAGCATCTGCGCCCAGCCCAGCAGCCCCTCGCTCTGCGGGTCGTTCGGCGACAGCTCCAGCGCGCGATTGAGCGCCGCCTCGGCGGCCTCGTAGTCACCCAGCGAGAGGCGACTCCACCCCTTCTCGATGAACGTGGACGCGCCGATGTGGTCGGCATGCACCACCGGCCGCTCGCCGCTGAACTCCGGCGCGTTCGTCGCTGCCTCGGCCTCCGTCGCCTTGAATTTGTCCACCAGCCGCTTGACGTCGTCCTTCAGCGCCGAGAGGTCGGTGACCGTCGCCGAAAGGTCGGCGATGGACTGCTCGAGCCCGCGGAACAGTCCGATGATGTCCTTCTTTAGTTCCCCCCTCTCCCCCTCACCCACGCCCGCGCCCGCCGCGGCGTCCAGTCGCCGTTCGATGGCGGCGTAGCGGTCGCGAAATTCACCCACGTGCGGCGCGGTCACTGGGCCGCTCCGGTGCTGATGGCGTGATCGAGCTGCAGGCGTTCGTGCGACGTGAGCAGGTGCTCGACGTCGAGCGCCACGAGCACCCCGTCGGGACTGCGCACCAGCCCCCTGAGGTACTCGCGCGCCAGGCCGCGGAAGATCGCCGGTGGCGGCTCCAGCTGCGCCTCGTCGATGGTGACCACCTCCTGCACCGAGTCCACCGTCATCGCAATCCAGGAATCGCCCACCACGCACACCATCGTGCGCGCGCCCTCGGGGCGCTCGCCCGCCACGCCGAACCGCTCGCGCAGGCTGATCACCGGGATCACGCGTCCCTCGTGGTCGATCACGCCTTCCAGCCATGCCGGCAGGTCGGGCACCGGCCGCGGCCGCACGTGCCGCAGCACCCGTTCCACCGAGAAGATGTCCGCGGCGAACTGGTCGTCGCCGACGCGGAACGCCACCAGCTTGATTTTCCCCGTGCTCATTCCACTCTCCGTGCGCCCTGCGACACCAGGCGCGACACCAGTACGTCCACCCGCACCACGCTCATCAGGCCGTCCGCGTCACGCACGACCCCGGCCAGCAGTCCCTCGCCATCGCTTCCCGCCGGCGCCGCCCGCAGCTCGTCACCGAGAATCTGCACGATGTCCACGGCGTCATCGACGAGCAACGCCACGCCGCGGTCGCCGTCACGAAACACCAGTGCCGTGCCCGCCGCGTGCGCGCGCTGGACGCCGAATGCACTGCCGGCGTCCCACACCGGCACCGTCAGGCCGCGATGCCGCAGCATGCCGAGCATTCCTGCCGGCCGCTGGGGCGTGTCGTGCACCGCCGGATCGTCCACGGCCTCGAGCACCCGCCCCAGCGCAAAGGCGAAGCGTTCGTTACCCACCCGGGCCAGCAGATGTGCGCTCACGCGGACACCCGCCGCGACACCAGCTGCTGGATGGTGGCCGACACATCGGACAGCGCCACCTCGGCGTCTACCCTGCCGCACGCCACCTTCGCCTCGCGAGGCATGCCATAGATGGTGCATGTCTGCTCGTCCTGCACCACCGTACACCCGCCGGCGGCGGCGATCGCCGCCAGTCCAGCCGCACCGTCCCTTCCCATCCCGGTGAGCACGACGCCGACGGCGCGAGCGCCAAAATGTTCGGCGACGCTCACGAACAGCGGATCGGCCGCCGGGCGCACCCCGTGCACCGTCTTCCCACCGTCCAGCGCGAACACCGCGGTTCCACCGGCCGCGACGAGGCGCACGTGCTGGCCTCCGCGCGCCACGTAGATGCGGTTGGCTCGCAACGGCTCGCCGTCGTCCGCCTCGCTGACGGGCAGCGCACACAGGTCATCGAGGCGACGCGCGAACCCCGACGTGAAGCCGGTGGGCATGTGCTGAACCACGATCACGGCGGCGTCGAGGTTGGCCGGAAGCGCCGGAAGCACCTCGGCGAGCGCGCGCGGTCCGCCGGTGCTGGCAGCAATGGCCACCACCGCCCGCGCCCCCTCGGTGGCCGCTCCGGCGCGTCCCAGCGCCCGGCGCGGGCGGGCGAGCATTGACGTGGCCCGCAGGTTCACCGACACCGCGGCGCGCAGCGCCTCGTGCAGCCGCTCCTTCACGCGGTCGAGGTCCGCCTTCGAGGCCTGCGGCTTGCGCACGAAGTCCACGGCGCCGAGTTCGAGAGCGCGAATGGTCAGGTCCACGTCGCCGCGCGCCTCGAGCGCGCTGAGCATCACCACCGGCCGCGGGACCTCGCTCATGATGTAGCCGAGCGCGGCGATGCCGTCGACGACGGGCATTTCCACGTCGAGCGTCACGACGTCGGGGTCGAGCGCGTGGATCTTCTCCAGCGCGTCGTGTCCGTCGCGCGCCGTGCCGATCACCGTGAACTCGGGGAACGACGCAATGAGGTCGCTGATGATCGTGCGCATGAATGCGCTGTCATCCACCACGAGCACCGACGAGCGCCTAGAGGACACGATCACCGTCCCGTACCGAGCGCACATCCACGCGTCCCGATCCGACGTCGAAGTAGACCGAACGCCCGACCTCGCCGCCAACGAGCTCGCCGACCACCGGCACCCGGGCCTTCGCCAGCGCCGCGCGCGTCGCGGCGACGTTGCGCTCGCCGATCGCCCCCGCACCGTCGCGGGTGAGCAGCGACGCGAACAGGCTCGCGCCGCCCACCAGGCGCGCAGTGATCGCGCCGTTCGCGCCGCGCGCGCGCATCTCGGCGAGCACGCACGGCACGGCCGACGACGGAAACTTGCCCGGGTGGTCCGCGTCCCTCGCCATCTCGGGTGCCGGCAGCAGCACATGGGCCAGGCCGCCCACCCGCGCCTTGGCATCGTGCAGCACGATGGCCACGCAGCTTCCCAGCCCGATCGTCACGATCCGGTCCGGCGCCACGGCCACCGCCCACTCGGCGATCTTCACCCGGTGCTCGGTCACGGGCGGCGAAAGATGCGGTGGCGGTGGTCCACGGCCTCGAACAGCGAGCGCGCCGCGCCGAGCAGCGTCTCCACCTGCCCGAGCACGAGGAAGCCGCCGGGCTGCAGCGCATCGAAGAACCGCTGGAACAGCGCCTGCTGCGCCGTGGCGTCGAAGTAGATCACGACGTTGCGGCACGTGATCAGCTGCAGCGGCCCCGGCGGTGGCGGATCGTTGAGCAGGTCGCGCCGCTCGAAGCTCACGAGGGCACGAACCTCCGGCACCACCGTCGCCGGCGCACCGGGCGAGAAGTAGCGCTGGCGCAGCACCTCCGGCATGTCGCCGAAGGCCGACTCCGGATACGACGCGCTCGCGGCGCGCTCGAGCGAGCCCCGGTCGATGTCGCTGGCCATGATTCGCAGCCGCGACAGCCGCTCCACCTGCTGCAGCGCCGTCGCGTGGCGATGGAAGAGCATCGCCAGGGAGTACGGCTCCTCGCCCGACGAGCAGCCGGCGCTCCATGCGCGCAGCACCGGCGCGGGCATGGCCCAGACGCCGGGCACGACGACGGTGGCCAGCGCCTCCCAGACCGCGCGGTCGCGAAAGAGCTTCGTGACGTTGATCGTCAGCGCGTCGAGCAGCGGCTCCCACTCGGCGGGATCGCTGTCGAGCAGTCGGCTGTACGCGCCATAGTCCGCGACCCCGCGGGAACGCATGCGCACGGCGATGCGCCGCCGCAGGCAGCCGTCCCGGTAGTTCGCGGCGCCGAAGCCGCGCTCACGCGCGATCTTCGCCACGAGCGCGGCGAACGCCGCATCCGCGGCGACGACCCGGATCACGTCGAGGCTCGCATGGCGTCGAGGTTCGCCGCCAGCCTCGCGTCGCCCGGCGCGAGGGCCAGCGCGGCTTCCCAGCACTGTATCGCCTCGGCGCGCTCGTTCCGCTGGAGGCGGATGTTGCCCAGCTTGCGCCAGACGTCGACGCCGGGATGCTCGCTGAACTTCACGGCGCGCTGGTACGCCTCCAGCGCCTCATCGAGTTGCCCGTTGCGATAGTACAGGTCGCCGAGGTTCTTGTGCAGCTGTGGAATTCCCGTTTCCTCGTGCATGCCCTTCTCCGCCGCCGCCTGCGCCTCGTCGAACCGTCCCTTGGCCTCCAGCGCCGCGGCCAGGTTGTTGTACAGTGTGGCGGCGTGCGGGTAGGCCTGCGTCCCCTCGGTGAGCAGCGAGATGGCCTTGTCGAGGTGGCCCCCCAGCGCCGCGGCGAGCGCGGCGTAGTGGAACCAGACGGCGCCCGGCGCGCGCTGGCCGTACAGCGGGCGGGCGGTCATCAGCACGGCATCGGCTTCCTGCGCGTTCCCCTCGCGCAGATGCAGCACGCCGAGCGCGAGCAGGATCCGCGGCTCCAGTCCGCCCCCGCGCCGCACCGCCTCCTCCAGCGCCTCGCGCGCCTCGTCGGTGCGGCCCAGCTGCTCGAGCGCGAGCGCCAGGTTGTGGAAGACGGCCGGCTTGGCCAGCCGGGAGCCCGCGGCTTCCTGGAAGTGCGCGGCGGCCTCGGAGAACTTGCCCTGCCTGATGTGCACCATGCCCAGGTAGAAGCGCGCCTGCGTATCGGACGCTCGCAGGTCGAGCACGCGGCGGAACTCACGCACGCCCTCGTCCAGCATCCCCGCCTTGTAGAAGGCGACGCCGAGGTTGCGGTGCTCTTCCACCCGGGCATCGGGCGCAGCGACATCGGGCGCCTTGGTGGACTTGCCCAGCCGGTGGAGGAAGCCCGCCGTCACCAGCCCGTACAGCGCCTTGCCGACCTCGAACTCCACCATGCCCGTCTCGTCCACGAGCGCCGCCACGTCGCGGCGGCCGTCGATGAGCGGGGCCACCACCTCCTGCTCGCTCGTCAGTGCCACGCCGCTGTCCTGCAGGCGCCGCCGGTCGAGCTCGAAGACGATGTCGAAGCTGGGGATCTTCTTCTCGATCAGGCTCCACTCGTCCACGCGGCGCGCGCCCTCGAGCAGCAGCGACTCGGGGTTGATCGACACCACGAAGTCCTGCTCCTCGGGCCGGATGTCGGCCTCGAAGTTGAACGTGCCCTGCGTCCAGGTGAACAGGAAGTAGACCGCCTCTTCGATCTGCAGCCGGATCTGCCGGTGCAGCTCCTCGCGCGAGATCAGCCCGCGATCGACGAGGATCTCCCCCAGGCGCTTGTCGCGCTCGTGCGCCTGTGCGGCGATGCCTTCGTCGAGCAGCTCCTGCGACAGCACGCCGCTCTTCACCAGGATGTCGCCCAAGCGGTCGCGGCGGTTCACGATGGCCGCGTACGAGATCTTGCCCTTGTCGAAGTGGATGGAGCCGAAGTTGTTGCGGTGGGTGACCGACAGGCAGCCGGTCTTCTTGCCCATCGACAGCAACTGGAGCACGTCGGGAAGGCTCGCTTCCTTGAGGCTGCCGCGAATGGCCATCTAGCGCACCTCCTCGATGAGCCGCGCGCCGGCATCGGGCCAGTCCCATACGACCTTCTCGGCGTCGAGAAACGGGTGCCCGGCGGTCACCGCCGCGACCAGGCGCGGCGTCGGCCGGCCGGGCACCGGGCCGCCGCCCAGTTCCTGGCGCACGAGCTCCACCGTCACCGGGCGCCCCAGCATCTCGGCGGCCGATCCCAGCCGGTTCACCACGCCGATGATCTCGCGCACGCTCTGCACGGGATGCTCGCCCAGCGTGCGCAGCAGTTCCTCGTCGGCCGGGTGCCCGGCGTCGGCAAGGAAGCGGGCGAACAGCCGCTCGCGCAGCGCGCGGTCGGGCGACTGGATGGGAACCACCAGGCCGCCCTCGAACCGCGAACGCAGGCGCGCCTCGAGGTCCGTGATGTCGGCGGGCACGCGATCGCTGGTGAGGATCACCTGCTTTCGCGTCTCGATGAGCGCGTTGAAGATGCCGAAGAACTCTTCCTGCGTGCGCTCCTTGCCGCCGAGAAACTGGATGTCGTCCACGATGAGCGCCGCCGTCGAGCGGTAGCGCGCGCGCCAGCGATCGACGCTCCCGTCCCGCACGGCCTCGATGAGTTCGTCCACCAGTTCCTGCGCGTTGACGCAGGCCACGATCGCCGTGGCCCCCGAGCGTTGCAGCAGTGCGTTGCCGATGGCGTTGACCAGGTGCGTCTTTCCCACGCCGCTCGGGCCGTAGATGACCAGCGGGTTGTAGCGCACGGCCGGCTCGGCCACCACGGCGTCGGCGGCGTGTACCGCCATCTGGTTCGACGCCCCCACTTCGAACGCATCGCGCGACAACGACGGGATCGGGCCCTTGGACGGCGTTTCACCGCCCACGGCGCGTTCCACCAGGTCCTCGGCCTCGGTCATCCGCTCCGGGTCGCGGAACACCGGGTGTCCGACGAGCGACGGATCCAGCTGCCGCGCATGCCGCTCGAGGTTGCGCAGGTGATCCACCGCGGCACTGAAGGTGGCGGTGAGGCCCGCGACATCCGGCGCCCGTGGCAGGTCGATGGCGCGTTCCAGCACTCCCGTGCGATAACCCTCGGCCTGCCAGTGCGCGATCGCCTCGCGCAGCCGCCCGCGCCATGACTCCACGTGCTGCTGCACCACCACCTGCACGTCGCTCAGGAAGCTGGCAAACTCCCCGCTGTTCAACTGCGGCGCGGGCTTCTTCTGTCGCTCGGCGATTTCATCCAGCGCGACGCCCAGCTCCTTGATGTCGTGGTACTCGCGGCGCGCCAGGTCGTCCACCACGTCGACGCTGAGGTCCAGCCCCTGCTCTGTTGCCATCCGGCTCAGGATGGCGACACGCGTCTCGAGGTCGGGGGGCGACAGGTCCACGAGCAGCCCCTGCGACAGCGTGCTCAGCAGCGCTTCATCCACCATGTCGATATCCTGCGGCAGCGCCTCGGCGGACAGCACCACCTGCCTCCCATTGTCCACGAGCGCGTCGACGACGCCGGCGAGTCCCACCTGGGCCGCGGCGTGCCCCGCCAGTTCGTGCACGTCGTCGAGCAGCAGCATGCCGACGCGGGCGTATGCGGCGAGGAACACGTCGGTTTCGCCCGAGGACAGCGACGCCGCGTACGCGGCGGCGAAATGCGCCCCGTCCTCGCGCCGTACCTCGATGTCCGGCCAGCGCGTGGCAGTGAGGGCGGCCACGGCCGAGAGCAGGTGCGACTTGCCCAGCCCGTGACCGCCGTAGATGAAGAGCGGGTTGTACGCCGAGCCCGGCGACTCGGCCACGGCGCGCGCCGCCGCCGCCGCGAGGTGGTTGTTGGCCCCCACGACGAAGCGGTCGAACGTGGCGCGCGGCTCGTTCACCTATGACGCCCCGGCGGTCGCGCTCAGGCGCCGCAGCACGAGTTCGGAGATGCCCCGCAGTGTCTCGAACACTCCGGCCCCGTGCAGCGCGTCGGCCTCGAACGCCGGCACGCTGCGGAAATTCAGCGAGTCATCCAGGGTCGACACCGGAAGGATCAGGTCGGCCGGCAGGTCGCGTTTGTTGTACTGGATGACCAGCGGGATGGCGCGCGCGTCAACGCCATGCTCGGCGAGATTGGCGTGGAGGTCCTGCATGCTCTCGATGTTCTCGTCGAGCTGGCGCGACTGGCTGTCCGCCACGAACACGACGCCGTCGGCGCCCTGCAGCACGAGCCTTCGCGTCGTCTGGTAATACACCTGGCCGGGCACCGTGTAGAGCTGGAAGCGCGTGGTGAATCCCGAGATCATCCCGAGATCGAGCGGCAGGAAGTCGAAGAACAGCGTGCGGTCGGTTTGCGTGGCGAGCGAAACCATCTGCCCTTTGCGGTCCGTCGGCACCTGACCGTAAATGTAATGCAAGTTCGTCGTCTTTCCGGACCGGCCAGGTCCGTAGTAGACGATCTTGCACGTGATCTCGCGGGTGGCGTAGTTGACCAGGCTCACGGGGCAGGGACGGTAAAAGGGGAAAGGGGCGGCGATTACGCCCGCCCGAACAGCTGGGCGAGATTGTGGTTGAGGTCGCGCTCGAAGTTCTCGGCGAGTGCCGGCGGCTGGTCCGACGATACGGCGGGCGCCGCCGCCGCCACCCGCGCCTTGAACTCCTCGAGAAACAGCTGCACGATACCCAGCGAGCTCTCGCTGTCGAAGACGGCCAGCAGCAGCAGCACGCTCCCCTGGGCCGGAATCGCGCCCAGAAAGATCTGCCGGTCGCGCCCCATGTAGTGCAAGGCGCTGAACGGTTTGCCCTCCAGCTGGCGGCCCAGTTCCGAAGACGACGCGTGGATAGCCGACACGAGTGCACACGCCGTCATCACGTCGATGGAGCGGGCAAAGCCGTACTGCCCGAGCACCTGGCCGGCGGGATGCATCAGCACGGCAATCTCCACCCGCGCATCGTCCACGAACTGCTTCAGCGGGAACTCCACCCACCCGGCAACGACGGACAATTTCATGAAAGCTGCTCCACCG
>DATCGU010000139.1:0-3008 GCA_036508735.1 Gemmatimonadaceae bacterium | reverse complement strand
AGGCGCTCCAGATGTTCGTGCAGGTGCGCCCGCTCCAGCGCGACGGCAACCTGATTGCCGATGCCGTACAGGACCCGCAATTCGTCGTCGTTGAAGAGTCCTTTCTCCGGACCGACCAGATTCATCACGCCCAGCGTCCGGTCGCCGACCCACAATGGAATACTGGCGTGGTAGCGCAGCCCGTGCGTGTCGCCTGTCGCGTTGCCGAGGCGTTCGCATTCCATGATGTTGGTTACGTGGTCGAGGTTGCCGGAGAGGAGGCGACGTCGGCAGGCGCAATCGCCCTCCATGGCGCTGGGGGCCTCGAGTGCCGGTGGCAGATTGTGCGCGGCCGCCAATCTGAAGCCGGACTCACCTTCCCGCAGAGAAACCCAGCCGGCCTGGACCCCGGGCAGTTCAAGCGCCCGCTCCAGGGCCAACTCCACCACCTCCCGTTCGCTGGCCGCGTGATTAAGGCCGTCGGCGATGCGGTACAGTCCATTGAGCACCTGGTTGGAATGCGCCAGCTGCTTCTCCCGCAGCTTGAGCTCGCTGTTGATCTCGACCGCCTGTTCGTACGTCGAGATCAGCAGGTCCAGGATCTGCTGCCGGTCGGAACTGATGAAATGCCTCTGACCTCCCAGGTCGATTTCCATGCCCATCTGCATTTTCTGGTTCTTGCGCAGCTCGAGGTTCATCAGCAGGTAGTCGATGCGCGACAGCAGGTAGCGCTCGTCGTACGGCTTGCGCAGGAAATTGTCCGCGCCGCACTCCAGCCCGCGGATGATGTCCTGCGGATTGGAGAGCGTGGTCAGCAGCATGACCGGGATGCCCTTCAGTTTCTTGTCGGCCTTGATCGCCTTGCACAGGCCGTAGCCGTCCAGCTCCGGCATCACGATGTCGGTGATCACCAGGGTGGGCTTGCGCCGCTCGAGCAGCGCGAGTGCCTCGCGGCCGTTGGCGGCGGTCGTCACCGAGTAGCCGCGCTGCTCGAGCAGGTGCGCCAGTTGCGCCGCCTGGGTCGGACTGTCCTCGGCAATTAGAATCTCCACCTTGCCGTTCGTTTTCTGGCCGGTTTTCATGGGCCGCTCCTTACCGTAACCGCGCGGACGAATCGTTCGACAGCGCCGAGCCGCAGTGCATAGCGCTGGCCGTCGATACGGAAGACAACAAGTTCGGTGCGTTCGGTCATGGAGAACTGGCGGGACCAGCCGCCCCGGCGAAGTACGCATCGATCATCGCGAACGCGTGCTCGGCAAAGTCCGTCTTGCAGATGAACCCGTCGGCGCCGGCGATCTCCGCGCTCCGCCGATACTCCGGCCCGTCGTGCATCGTGACGATGATGACGCGCGGCGGGTTGAGCCCGCTCCTGATTCGACGCGTGGCGTCGAGACCGTTCATCACCGGCATGATCAGGTCCATGAACACGATGTCCGGGGATAGCGCTTCAGCCAGCCGCACACCTTCCCGGCCGTGGAGCGCCTGGCCCACCACCTGCACGCGCGGATCCCGCGCGAGGAAATCGCTCGCGGACGCGAGGAACTCGGCCGAATCGTCCACGAGCAGGACCTTCACTTGTTTCATTCACCCATGATCGGGGGCGCGCGGCCGAGCGCGCCATCCGGGCAATTCCTGAGTGCCTCTCAGGATATTCCTGAGTGGTGGCGCATTTGTGACTGCCGGCGCCCCTCGGAGATCAGTCCACGGGTGGGATGAGGCCCAGGTGCAAGGCGTACTTCACCAGACCGGGCACGTCGTGGATGTTCAACCGCTCCATAAGTTGCGCGCGATGAGTCTCCACGGTCTTCGCGCTCAGGCTCAACAAGCCGGCGATCTCCTTGGTGGACTTCCCGCCGGCCAGGAGCGTCAGGATCTCGCGCTGCCGTGGCGTCAATGGACTCTCCGTGCCTCGCCCCGCACCGGAATGGCGCGCCAGATAGCCGCTGATCACGGCGCGCGAAATGGCCGGGCTCAGGTACGTCTCGCCGCGGCATACGGCTTCGAGCGCCAGGTCCAGCTCGGCCGCCGCCGAGTCCTTCAACAGGTAGCCCACCGCGCCGGCGCGCAGCGCCTGCGCCACGTACTCCTCGTTCGAATGCATCGAGAGGATGATGACGCGCACCTGCGGCCAATCTCTGGCGACTCGAGTGGCCACGTCGAGGCCGTTCAGTCCGCGCATCGCGATGTCGATGAGTGCGAGGTCCGGCTGGTGGGCTCCGATCAACGCCAGCGCATCGAGGCCGGTGTCCGCCTCTCCCACGACCTCGACCCCGGGGATCCGCTCCAACAGCGAGCGGATGCCCGCGCGCACGAGCGTGTGGTCGTCAGCCAGCACAACGCGAAGCGGCTTCATGCGGACTCCATCCCGTCGGGGTCGGCGTCAGCTGTCATGTGCAAGGGGAACCACGCGTGGACCTCGGTGCTTCGGCCCGGCACCGAGTGCCACTCGACGCCGCCCCCCGCTAGCGTCGCGCGCTCATCCATCCCCAGCAAACCCACGCTCGCGCCGCGCGCGGCGCGCCCGCGCGAGGCAGCCACGTCGAACCCCGCGCCGTCGTCGAGCACGCGCAGATGCAGCGCTTCATGCTGCACCTGCAGGTTCAACGTGACGTTCCGGGCGCCGGAATGTTTGTCGATATTGTTGAGCGCCTCCTGCGCGATGCGGAAGCAGGCGATCTCGGTTGCCGGGTCAAACCGCGAATCCGACACGCCATCCTGGAATTCCACTCGGGTGCCGGTGCGGCGCGCGCTCTCGTCGACAAGCCACCGGAGGGCCGCCGCCAGGCCCAGGTCGTCGAGCAGGGGCGGGCGAAGAGAGAGCGACAGCGAACGCACCTGCTGGAGCGCCCGCTCGACGATGCGCACGCTGTCAGCGAGCCGGGACGTGACGGCGGTCGGATCCGGATAACGCTGCAGCGACTGCAGATTGATCTTGGCGGCCGTGAGCGCTTGGCCGAGTTCGTCGTGCAACTCCCTCGCCAGTCGCCGCCGTTCCGTTTCCTGGATGTCCAGCAACCGGCTGGAGAGGC
>DATCGU010000138.1:0-4085 GCA_036508735.1 Gemmatimonadaceae bacterium | reverse complement strand
TCCCCGGCACATACAGCGGTAGGTCGAACTCCCGCCGATCGCACCGAAAATACTCGGCGAGCTGGGTGCGAAGGAAGTCAAAGACTGGTGATTCGCCGTCTTCGAGCTCGCAGTTCGCGGCCCGTCGAACGAGTTCGAGCTGCGACGGATACATCCGGCGGTGCTCGAATTCGAACATGAGGAGATGCGTGTCGGTCGCCGCGGCAATCATCTCACCAAGCGGCGTGTCGATGCGCCTGGTGAACGCTCGGACCCGGTTTGCCATTGACGAATCCTAGGCCTCTTTCGCTGTCCTGTGTACGCAACCAATATTGTGACGCCGCGGGGCGCCAGTGTGACGCCCGGAGCGGACGACGCGGTCCACGATCGTCACCTCAAAACCACGGGTACACTCTGATGACACGTAGTCGCCTTTCTGTTTCCCTGGTCACCGTGCTGGCGCTCGCCGCATGCACGATCGACCAATCTGGCCCCGTCAGCCCAATCGCGAGCACTCGAGCCGTGCGCTCCGTCAGCGGTTCGGCTGCGTCCCGCTATCTCGTGCTCGCGAGCAACAGCGGATTCAGTTCCGACTTCGAGGCCAGCGTCGCCGCGCTCGGCGGCACGATCGAGCAGTTCCACGGCAGCGCCGGCATCGCCGTCGTGAGCGGCGTGAGTGATGCCACCGCCGCACAGATCGCTGCCCTGCGCGGCGTGAGTGACGTCCAGCCCGACGCCGACATCTCGCTCAATGCTCCACTGGCCGCCGCCACCGCTGATGTTACGGCTGTCGGGGATCCCTCGATAAGCAGTGTCGGTAATCCCGCAACTGCCGGTCTGTATTCCTGGCAGTGGAACATGCGCGCGATCCATGCCAACCAGGCCTGGGCCGGGGGCAAGCTCGGTAGCTCGACCGTGACGGTTGCGATCATCGACACCGGCATCGACTACGACGATCCCGATCTCAACGGACTCGTCGATCTGTCGCGCTCCGTGTCTTTTGTCCCGTCCGATGACGCGATCACCGCGCACTTCTTCCCGACGCGCAACCCGATCACCGACTACAACGGGCACGGCACCAACGTTGCCGCCCAGGTGAGCAGCAAGGCCGTCGTGTTCGCGGGCGTCACCTCGAAGACGACACTGATCGGCGTCAAGGTGATCGGCTTCAGCGGAAGCGGGTCTTTCAGCGCCATTCTCAATGGCGTCCTCTGGGCCGCCGATCACGGCGCGAACGTGGCCAACATGAGCCTCGGCGGCGCCTTCGCGAAGGCTGGCAACGGCCGTTTCGCTGCGCTCCTCAACCGGGTGTTCAACTACGCGAACAAGAAGGGGATGCTCATCGTCGTCGCCGCCGGCAACGAGAGCGCCGATCTCGATCACGATGGCAACTCTGACCAGACGTTTTGCTCCCAGTCACACGTCATCTGCGTCTCCGCGACCGGCCCGGTCACGGCTGCCGGCAACGTCGACCTGCCCGCATACTACACGAACTTCGGCCGCTCCGCGATCAGCGTCGCCGGCCCCGGCGGCAACGCCGATGCGGCGAACGGATTTCCTGTCTCGCTCTGGCCGTGGGGGCCTGACATCGCTTCCTGGGTGTGGTCGTTCTGCTCGAAGACCACGCTCGCCGTCGTCACGCCGGCAGGCATTCCGGTTCTCGCCGGATGCCAGGCAGGCAACCGAATAACTGGTTTCATCGGCACCAGCCAGGCGACACCGCACGTTGCCGGTCTCGCCGCGTCGCTGATGGCCGAACAGGGCACGGGCCAACCGTCGCAGATCAAGAACGCGATCGAGAAATCTGCCGACGATCTTGGGCAGCCCGGCACCGATCCATTCTATGGAAGGGGGCGTATCAACGTCGCCAAGGCATTCGGCATGTGAGCAGATAGCGGCCGCAGCATGTGACGACGACGGAGGGGAAGGGCCATGTGGCCCTTCCCCTTCGGCGTTTCGGCCCACAGATGCACCGCCAATTGCCATGCTGGCGAACCGTCTCGGGCAACGTCCACTCCGAACACTGAGCTGCGCCGGGTTGCGTGGACGGTGAGTTAAGCTACTGCCGCCCGCTCGAAGTTGATGGGACTCTTGTTGCCAAGGGTCGAGTGCCTCCGGATGGGATTCACTGGACAAGGCGCTGGTGAGGTGAGAGCAGTTGACGTTGCCCTTCGACCTTGTTAGACGTATAGTTAACGGAGAAACTATACGTCAACCTTCCACCCATGCACTCCAAACTCACCCTCCGCCTCGACTCCCAGCTCATCCGCCGCGCCAAGGCCTACGCGAAGCGCTCGGGGAAGTCGGTGTCGTCCGTCGTAGCCGACTACTTCGCGGCGCTCGATAGCGGAGAGGGAGAGGAGCAGAAGCTGGGACCCAAGGTGCGCTCGCTCCTCGGCGTGATTCGCGAACGCCCGGTGGATGAGGGCGACTACCGCCGGCACCTCGAGAAGAAGCACCGGTGAGGGTGCTGCTCGACACCAACGTGGTGCTCGACGTGCTCCTGCAGCGGGATCCGCATGTGGACGCGTCGGCGGCGGTGCTCGCCGTGGTGGAGTCGGGGATGGTGACCGGCCTGCTTGGCGCCACGACGGTCACCACCATCTTCTATCTCGTCGAGAAGGCCCTCGGCGTACGCCGCGCGCGTAAGCACGTCGAGACGCTACTCTCTTTTTGTGAGATCGCGCCCGTCGGCGAGGACGTATTGCGCGAGGCCCTCGCCCTCGGCTTTGCCGATTACGAGGATGCCGTTCTTCACGAGGCCGCGCGCCACGCCAAGGCCCAGGGTATCGTGACCCGCGACCAACAGGGCTTCAAGCGCGCCGAACTTCCCGTCTACACGCCCGACGAACTCCTGGCCACGCTGCGCCACCGGCGCTGAGGGAGGTAGGGATGCACCACAACCTCCGCGCCATTCTCGCCGTGACCTTGTGGCTCGGCGTTGTCTCTTGCCACGGAAACGACATCGCGCGCATCGAGGTTGCGCGTCGTCACATCGTACTGTACGGCCCCGCTCCATTCGCACTGCCCGTTCGCGTAATCGACCGCGCCGGCAAGGTCGTCTCTCCTCTTGATGTGACAGTTCGCGTCTCCTCCGACTCTGTCGTGCACCTGCTTCCTCCCAACGAGGTGGTCTGCGACCGCGCGGGAATCGCGAATGTCGAGGTGCAAGCAGGGGCGCTGAAGGAGCGGCTGGACGTCCGGTGTCGATCGGACGCAGTGATCCGCGTCTTGCCGTCCGCCGAGCGGGTCGTCGGTGATTCACCGAGCCAGCTCAAGTTCGAAGTCGAAGTGTCGGTGGGAGATGCGCCGCGCCCGCTCACCTTTGAGGCCTCGTTTCCGTCGGGAGACCGCGAGGTTGTGCGTCCCCTGCGCGTTGAGGTGATGGACTCCCAGATCGTGTATGTGCGGGCGGATTCGCTGATTGCCGTCGCGCCGGGGCGCAGGTTGCTCGAGGTGGAGCTGCCCGGGCAGTGGGTATTTGTCGCCGTTTCCGTCAGCGCCTTGCAGGTGAACGACACGCTGGCGCTGAAGGCCGGGCAATTCCGCCTTCGCGCAGACCCGGGCAGTCCTGCAGAGCGAGCCTACGTAAGGATCGTCCGGAGGCCGTAGCCGGAACTCGACTCGGAAGCCAGCTACTTCCGAGCCGCTTCCGAGGCGGACGCACGGGTTGCCGCGTTCATGGAATACGTCCTATTATGAATGCGCACGTACCGCGCTCTCGCGACCTATCTCCCCGACTCATGATGACCAGAAAGCAGATCGTCTCAGCCCTCCTTCTGGCGCTTTGCGGCGTCGACATCATATACGCTTGCATCGTCGGATTGCTCCTGGCGCCGACGGCGCTCTCGGCCCAGTCCGCGTCGACCTGGGATGTCTTCGCCGTCCGCTACGGTGCCCTGCCGGCCTTCCGCGTGTCGGGGCTCATCGCCGGCGCCGACACCTCGCGGCGCATCGATGCCGCGCTGACCATGTGGCTGTTGCGCGGACCGGGCGGTCGAACCGTGCTGGTGGACGCCGGCTTCAAGCGTGCCGACCTGATCGCACGCTGGAAACCCATCGACTACATGCGCCCCGATTCAGCGATCGCGCGCGCCGGTGTGAAA
>DATCGU010000137.1:0-9702 GCA_036508735.1 Gemmatimonadaceae bacterium | reverse complement strand
TGAGTAGAGGGGGCGTTTGCTCGCCCCTCCTCAATCCCCCACCTCCACTCGTTCCCCCGCACCAAACCCCCGCACCCCGCACCCTTTACTCAAACAGATCCTTCCCTTCCGTCTCGAGAAACCGGGTATGCACCTCGCCGCGCACGAAGTCGGGGTGGCTCATCACCTTGCTCAGGAACGGGATGGTGGTCGTCACGCCCTGCACGATGAACGTGTCGAGTGCCAGACGCATCTTGGCCACCGCTTCGGCGCGGTCGGCGCCGTGAACGATGATCTTCGCAATCAGCGAGTCGTAGAACGGCGATACCGTATACCCGGCGTACACGTGCGTGTCGGTGCGCACGCCGTTGCCGCCCGGCAGGTGGAACACCTCGATCTTCCCGGGCGACGGCTGGAAGTTCCTGAACGGGTCCTCGGCGTTGACGCGGCATTCGATGACGTGCCCCCGCAGCGGGGGGGTCTCCTTCTCGCGCATCGGCTCGCCGGCGGCCACGCGAATCTGCTCCTTCACCAGGTCGACGCCGGTGAGCATCTCGGTGACCGGATGCTCCACCTGGATACGGGTGTTCATCTCCATGAAGTAGAACGACCCGTCGGTATCGAGGAGCATCTCCATGGTGCCGGCGCCCACGTAGTTGATCGACTTGGCGCCGCGTACGGCGGCCTCGCCCATCCGTTCGCGGAGCGCGGGCGTGAGGGCCGGCGAGGGCGCCTCCTCGATGAGCTTCTGGTGCCGGCGCTGCACCGAGCAATCGCGTTCGCCCAGATGAATGACGTTGCCGTGGGTATCGCCGAGGATCTGGAACTCGATGTGGCGCGATCGCTGGAGGTACTTCTCCACGTAGACGTCGCCGTTGCCGAAGGCCGAGAGGGCCTCGGTGCGGGCCATCTGGAAGGACCGGGCGAAATCGTCGGCATCGCCGGAAACACGCATCCCCTTGCCGCCGCCGCCGGCCGAGGCCTTGATGATCACCGGAAAGCCGATGCTCTGGGCGAAGGCGAGCGCATCGTCCACGCTCTCGACGGGCCCTGGCGTGCCGGGGACGACGGGAACGCCGACCTCGATCATCTTGGCGCGGGCAGCCGCCTTGTTGCCCATCACGCGGATCTGCTCGGGAGTGGGTCCGATGAACGCAATGCCGCTCGCCGCGCACGTCTCGGCGAACTCGGCGTTCTCGGCGAGGAAGCCGTAGCCCGGATGGATGGCGTCGGCACCGGCGATCTCCGCGGCGGCGATGAGGCGCGAGATCTTGAGGTAGCTCTCGCGGGCGGGCGCGGGGCCGATGCACACGTCGTCGTCGGCGAAGCGCACGTGCAACGACTCCCGGTCCGCCTCGCTGTAGACGGCGACCGTCTGGATGCCGAGCTCGCGGCAGGCGCGGATGACGCGCAACGCGATCTCGCCGCGGTTAGCTATGAGAACTTTCTTGAACAAAGGGAGTGACGGTAGACGGTAGATGGTAGACGGTGGACGGTGGACGGTGGACGGTAGCGGTCGATGACGGATTCGGCCGTCTACCGTCCACCGTCTACCGTCTATTGCGTGAATGCGTCCCAGCTGGTGTCACTGCTGCCGGCGATGCCCTGCACCCGCAGCGCGAACTCGCTGGGGTTGGTGGAGTAGAAGAGCGCGTTCTCGTACGAGATGACACCCTTGGAATACCAGGACATCAGCGACTGGTCGAAGCTCTGCATCCCGTACTGCACCGTGCCATCCTTGATGAGGTCGGGGATGTTGAGCGACTTGGTCATGTCGCGGATGTTGTCCTGCACGGCCGCCGTGTTGATGAGCACCTCGGTTGCCGGCACGCGTCCAGGGCGGTCGGCACGGGGCACCAGGCGCAGCGACACGACCGCCTGGAGCGCCGTGGACAGCGAGAAGCGGACGTCAGCCTGCTGGTGCGGCGGATAGAACGACAGTACGCGATTGATGGTTTGCGTGCAGTCGGTGGTGTGCAGCGTGCTGAACACCATGTGCCCGGTGTCGGCCGCCTTGAGCGCGATCTCGAGCGTCTCGAGGTCGCGAATTTCGCCGATGAGGATGATGTCGGGGTCCTGGCGGAGCACGCGCCGCAGCGCCGAGGCGAACGAGCCGGTATCGAGCCCGACCTCGCGCTGGTTGATGTTGCAGTTGATGTCGCGGTGCAGGAACTCGATGGGGTCTTCGATGGTGATGATGTTCGCGTGGCGCGACTCGTTGACGTGCTGGATCATCGAGGCCAACGCCGTGGACTTGCCGGAGCCGGTGATGCCGGTGACGAGCACGAGGCCGCGCGGCTTCATCGCGATCTCCTCCAGCACCGGCGGGAGATTCAGGTCGCGGATAGACAGCGCCTGGAAGGCGATGGCGCGAAAGACGAAGGCGATGGTGCCGCGCTGCTGGTACATGTTCACGCGGAAGCGGCCGATGCCCTGCACGCCGATGGCGAAGTCCGCCTCCTTCTCGGCGTCGAACTCACGCTTTTGCTTGGGGGGGCAGATCTGTTCGCCGATGGACTTGAGGTTTTCGGGATTCAGCGCGGGAAGGTTGAGCGAGGACAACTCGCCGTTGAGGCGGGTCATCGGCGGGCGCCCGACCTTGAGGTGCAAGTCGGAAGCACCCGACTGCACGGCCGCCTGCAGGACGAGCTTGTAGTTGTACGGCGGCGCGGGGGCCGCGGCGTCTCCCCCCACCGCGGCGGTGGCCGTCGAGGCCCGGGCCGGGACTGGGGCGGCGGGAGCCGGGGGCGATGCCGGCGGAAGGGGCCCGGTGGGATCAGCCATTGGGGTCGACGCGGAAGAGCACCTGGCCATACTCCACCGGGTGCGCGTCGGTGACGCACACTTCCCTGACGGTTCCAGTGACCTCGCACTCGATCTCGTTCATGATCTTCATGGCTTCGATGATGCACAGCACCTGGCCCCGCGTGACGGCGGACCCCACCGATACGTACGGCTTGGCGCCCGGCTCCGGTGCGGAATAGAAGGTACCCACCATGGGCGACTTGACCTCGATCAGCTTCGAAGCGGCCTCGGCCGGCGCTGCGGAAACAGCGGGCGCGTCGACAACGTGCAACGGGGCCGCGGCCGGGAGCGCCACAGGGGGCGCCAGGGGAATCGCGGCCCGCGCCACCGCCGTCTTGCTTATCCGGATCTTCATCCCCTTGTCGGAGGAGATCTCGATCGTTTCAACCCGTGACTCGTCGATCATGTCGACGAGTTTCTTGATGTAGCGAAGGTCAATCATCTGAGAATGGGGCTAGAGGACGACAGAACACGACAGAGTGCGACCGGCGCCTGCAGACACTCTCTCGCTCAGCCGATCACCATCAATTCCCGCGGGAAACTCGTCAGCAGTTCGGGCCCTTCGCTGGTGAGATGCACATCGTCTTCGATGCGTACGCCTCCCCATCCCGGGCGATAAATGCCAGGCTCGATCGTCACCACCGCCCCTTCGGGCAGCGGCGCGTCGGCGATCCTGGCCAAGCGGGGTCCCTCGTGCACTTCGAGTCCGATTCCATGGCCGAGTGAGTGCCCGAAGGCACCCCCGTACCCGCGGCGCTCAATGTAGCCACGCGCGAGCGAATCGGCATCCCGGCCCCGCATTCCCACCCGAATGCCACCCGAAGCGGTCAGGTTGGCCTCGCGCACAATGTCGTGAACCTCGCGCATCTCCGCGTTCACGCTTCGCAATGCAAACGTGCGGGTGATGTCGCTGCAGTACCCGCCGAAGGTGGCTCCGAAATCAATGAGCAGGAACTCGCCGGGGCGCAACTCGCGCGCGGTGGCCCGGGCGTGCGGCAGCGCCGAGCGCTCGCCGGCTGCGACGATGGTGTCGAAAGCCGTGCCGTCACTGCCGAAATCGCGCAGGTGGTGCTCCAGGATGCCCGCGACCTGGCGTTCGGTGAGTCCGGGACGGACTTCGCCGAGGGTGCGCTCGAGCGCCGCCTCGGCAATTCGCACCGCCTCACGAATGAGCAGCAACTCACCCGTGTCCTTCCGTTCGCGCAGGGTCTCCACGACACCGAGAGCGGCGTGCCAGTGCCAGCGAGCACCAAGGTCGGACAGGCGTTCGAAGTCTTCGTGCCGCAAGTGCGAGGACTCGAAGGCGATACGCGACCCGCCAGGCATGGCCTTGAGCGTCTCGCGCAGCCCGGCCCACAGCGACGCCGGTTCGATGCGTACCAGGGCGTGGTCGCCCACTTCGTCGCCCACCTGCACCGCATAACGGAAATCGGTGAGGAGGATGGATGGGGACTCGCCGGATACCACCAGCAGGGCACTCGAGCCGGAGAACCCGGTGAGGTACCTGATATTCGGGAGCGACGTCACGAGGAGGGCGTCGAGACCGCCTGCGGCGAGGGCGGCGCGCAGGGCACTGAGACGCTGTGGACGAGGTTCCATGTCGCACCGGCGCGGCGCGCCTAGGCGCGGAGCGCCCCCACGAGCCCACGGAGGGCAAGCTCGTATCCCGCGGCGCCGAAACCGCAGATCACCGCGCGCGCGCCAGCAGCGAGCGTGCTGTGCCGGCGCTCGGGCTCGCGGGCGTAAATGTTGGTCAGGTGCACTTCAGCATACGGAATGGCCACCGCCGCGAGCGCGTCCTTGAGCGCAATGCTGGTATGCGAATACGCCCCGGCATTCACGATGATGCCGTCGGCCGCGCCGCGCGCCGCGTGAATGAGGTCGATGAGTTCGCCCTCGTGGTTCGACTGCGCGCAACTGACCGTCACGCCCAAGTCGACGCCCTGGGCGACGAGCGCCCGTTCGATGTCGGCGAGCGTCGTCGTGCCGTACACCTGCGGCTCGCGCGTGCCAAGCAGGTTCAGGTTGGGCCCGTTCAGGACGAGGATCTTCACGAGCCCTTGAGTCCCTTCAGCCAGTCACTGAACTGGGCTATATCCTCTTCACCCCTGCCGGGAGCAGCAGGCTGTGACGGGGTGGAAGAAGGGGTAGAGGCATCCTCGGCGCCGGCAAAGAACTGATCGAAGCGGAGCTTGGTCGACTGGCGCTCGACGGCCGGGGCCGTACGCGCCGTGCCGCCTTCGTCGTGAAAGACGGATTCGAGCGAGATTTCGTCCGTACTGGCGTACGTTGGCTGTCCCTTGACCGTCGCCGCCGGCGCGGCGTCGAAGGCCGCGGCCACCGTGGCGGCGGCCCCTTCATCGTCAGCGGCCACGCTGCCGGCTCCGAAGAGCTGGTCGATGGACCCACCGTGCACGGGCTCCTGCGCCGGCTCCTGCGCCGATTCCACGATGCCGGTCCCAGCCGCTTCTCCCGGAGATGCGCGACGATGGGCAATGCGGGCAAATACCTCGCGCGCCGTCGGCCCGACGGGCGCTGGCGGGCCTGCGGGAGCCACCGCGGGAACCGGGGCTTCGAGAGGCACGGCCGGGCCAGCGTCGGAGAGCGCTTGGACGTCCTCGGGCGCCGCTGCCGGCTCGGGTTCCGCGTGAACCGCATCCTCGGGAACCGCCGGGATCTCCCTTGAATGCCGCAACTCTTCCGCTTCGGCTGCCGCCTCGATTTCCTGACTGATGCCGTCGATGGCCATGCTCGAGCGTGAGCCGTGCTCGAGGTGACGGACGCGCTCGGCGAGACTCGCGTCGCCCGGATTCTGCGCGCTCAACTGCCGATAGACTTCGAGGGCCTCCTGGTGAAAGCCCTGCTGCAAATACAGCTCAGCCATCGTCTCGGTGACGAACGGCGGCGGCGTGGACCCGGCATCCGTCGATGCATCGCGCGGCGTCTCGTCCAGCTCACGGCCGACGAATGCGTCGGCCACGAAGCCCGGCTCGCCGGTGACCACGGGTCCGTCGTCCCCGCCGACGAACACATCGGAGATGGGCGGACTGCCGAAAAGCGCGTCGAAGTCAGCGGGCGTGGCCGGCGCGGCGGGCGCTGATGCAACAGCCGGGGTGGGCGTGATGTCGAGTTCGTCGCCGAACATCGGCTCGCTCTCGTCGGCCGCGACCGTGGACGCCTGCTCGGCGGGAGGTTCGACATTGAAATCGGCGTCGAGTCCGTCGGGCGGCGGCGCTTCGGCGGGAGAGAGATCGAGGCTCGCATCGGCGGCCGCGTACGGTTCGGGCTCGCCGGCACCCGAGTCGGGGAACGCGGTGTCCGTGCGGGGCAGCCCCTCCGTGAGAACCGGCAGGGGTTCGTCCGCGGCTGTCGGCGCAGAAGGCGCCAGCGGCACGGCGCCGAGTAGATCGGACGGCGGAGCCGACTCCTCGCCCAAGTCGAGGTCGAGGTCCATCAGCCCGATGCTGGCTCTCGATGGAATCTGAGGCGGCACCTCAGCGGGTACCGCAAAGGGCTCCGCCCCGGCAACGGACTCGGCAAAGGGCTCCGGGAGGGGATTGGCGGCGGGCACGACCTCCATCGTGATGACGGGCGTCGGTGCGCTAGGGTCGATGAACGACAGCTCTGCCGACGTCGGCGCCTCGACGGCATACTGGGGTGCGGGCGGCGGCGGTGGCTCCGCGACGACGACGACGGATGGAGCGGGCGGGGGCTGCTGGAGATCGGCGATGAGCGCGATGACTTCATCGTTGCGCGGGTCCGCCTCGAGCACGCGCTGATACCAGTGTATGGCGACCGCGGCGTCGCCCTCGGTCTTGCCGATGTCCCCAAGGTGCCGGAGGGCGATGAGATTCTCCGGATCGAGGTTCAGGGCGGCCTCGAACGCGATCTTGGCCTCGCCGGCGCGTCCCGATTCGTACAGCGCCTGGCCATAGACGATATGCCCGCTGAGATGCCCGGGCTGTTCGTCGAGGTGCATGCGGCAGAGATCGATGGCCGCATCGAGCTCCCCCGCCTTCCGGTATTCATTGGCGAGTGGCGCAAAGAAGCGACGAGGGTTCTCCTCGTAGCGTTTCTTCAGCTCGTCGACACGTGCAGACGCAGCGCTCATCGGGTCGGGTCAGGGTGCGGAGGAACACAGCGAAGATACCACGTAGCGCGGAGGGCCGTCAATCAGAAGTACCATCGTCACTTGATCTTAGACCGGCTCCACGGGTACACTTCTTGGTTGAGATCAAGTCGCGTGACCCACTGCCGCGGTGAGCGGCCGGATTGCTGGTCGTCCGCAGGGGCATCGCGTCGTCCATTCACATCACTTCTGGGAGTTGCTGCGCCGTGCTGCAAGATATGCGGAGCGCCGCGAAGTACATCTGGATCTTCATCTTCGTCGCCTTCGTGGGCGGGTTCCTGCTCGCGGAGACCTCGGGGCTTCTTGGCCGTTCGGCCGTGAGCACTTCTACGGTGGTGGCGACGGTGAACGGCGAGGACATTCCCTACATGGTCTGGGCGAACACGTCGGCGGCCCTTGCCCAGCAGCAGGAACAGCAGCAAGGACGCGGGGTGTCGCTGGACGAGCGGGCGGAGATCGACGAGCGGGCCTACAACCAACTCGTGAACGACATCCTCCTCCGTCAGGAATACGAAAAGCGGGGCATTGTCGTCACGGATGCGGAAGTGATCCAGACGGCCCAGGTGTCCCCGCCCCCGCAGTTCGAGCAGAATCCGGAGTTCCAGACGGACGGCCAGTTCGACCTGGCGAAGTACCGGCGGTTCCTGGCCAGTCCGCAGGCGCGTCAACAGGGCATCCTGGCGCAGCTCGAGGCGTACTACCGCGACGAGATTCCGAAGCAGAAGCTGTTCTCGCAACTCGCGGCCGACGCCTACGTGAGCGACGCGCGCCTCTGGCAGATGTGGCAGGACCGCAGCGACTCGGTGGCGGTCTCGTTCATCTCGTGGCTGCCGACGGACGTCATGAACTACGACAAGGGCATCACCGACGCGGACGTGGCGAAGTACTACGCGGAACACGCCAAGGAGTTCGACCGCCCGGGGCGCGCCGTATTGTCGCTGCTGAGCATCTCGCGGACCCCGACGGCGAGCGACAGCGCGGCGACGTTCGTCCGGGTGCGGGCACTGCATGAGGAGCTGGTGAAGGGCGCCAAGTTCGACGAGGTGGCCAGGCGCGCCTCCGACGATACGGTGAGCGGCGCGCTGGGCGGCGACCTCGGCAAGGGCCCCAAAGGGCGTTTCGTGAAGGAGTTCGAGGACGCGGCGTGGAAGCTGAAGCCGGGCGAAGTGTCGGTGCCGGTGAAGACGGCGTTCGGCTGGCACATCATCAAGGTGGACGAGCGCAAGGGCGACACGCTGTCGCTCCGTCATATCCTGGTAAAGGTGCGCCAGAGCGACTCATCGGCCGTGCAGACCGACCGCCGGGCCGACGAGCTGGCCAAGACGGCGGCCGCCGCGCTGGAACCGTCGAAGTTCGACAGCGCCGCCAAGACGATGGGATTGCTGGTCTCCCAGATCGTGGTGCAGGAAGGCCAGCCGGCGCGCTACCTGAACCAGCCGGTGGCGAGCGTGAGCGCGTGGGCGTTCGGCGGCGCGCGCGTGGGCGAGTCGAGCGACCTGTTCGACGACGAGGGCAAGTACTACCTGGTGCGCCTCGACACACTGCGCCCGGGTGGCGTACAGCCGCTGGACGCGGTGAAGGCCGAAGTGCGCGAGGCGATTGCCTCGCAGAAGTCGCTGGATGACAAGATGGCGGCGGCGAGAACGGCGGCGATCGCGGCGGCGGGCAGCTCGCTGGAGGCCGCGGCGCAGGCCGCCGGGCGCTCGGTACAGCACGCGCCACTCTTCACGCGCGTCGGCTTCGTGATGGGCATGGGGCAGCTGAACCAGGCCGTCGGCACGTCGTTCACGCTCCCCGTGGGCGCGATCAGCGCCCCGGTGCGCGTCCGCGACGGCGTCTTCGTGATCCGCGTGGACAAGAAGATCCCGGCTGACCGCGCCAAGTTCGCCGAGCAGAAGGCGACGCAGCGCGCATCGGCCATGCAGGCGATTCGCGAGTCGCGCGTGCAGGCGTTCCTTGGCGCGTTGCGGAAGGACGCGAAGATCGAGGACAAGCGAAAGAAGATCCAGGCGTCGTTGCGACGGCAGGCGTCGTAGGGACAGAGCGCAAGAGCGCGAGAAGACGAGAGGGCCCGGAGAGTTTCCGGGCCCTCTTCGTGCAAACCTGCGCTCTCGCGATCCGGCGCTCTCGAGCCTAAATCAGTTTCTTGGGCTCGGGCCGGTCCTCATCAGCGGAGACGCGCTCCGACACCGGCGGCAGGCGATCGACGGGACGCGCACCGGGGTCCTCGATCTCCTTCTGCACGTCGCTCATGTTCTTCTTGAATTCACGAATACCCTTGCCGAACGAGCCGGCGATCTCGGGAATGCGCTTGGCCCCGAAAAGGAGCAGAATTGCCAGCAGGGCCATCAGCATTTCGCCCGGGCCGAGTCCAAACATGAAAGCCTCCTAGAAGAGCGAGCGCGCGATGAGATAAGCGACGAGGACCCCGACGAGACTCAGCAACGAGACGTCGAGCGCGATGGGTCCCAATCCGATGTTCAGGATGATGAGGTTCAAGTTTACTGGCCCGATGGCCGGTGTGACGCCGGTGGTAAGGAACTCCTTCACCGCCCCGCTCGGAAGCCACATCCGGGCGAACTGCGTGAGGAAGCCGCCGACGACGAAGCCGATCGCCAGCACCACGGCATGAAACCCCGGCCGATGCTTGGAAGATCCCTTGGGTGCCATCAGGACCGCCGGTCCATGACATAGCCGAGCGTCTCACTCAGGGCCCGCCGTGCGTCGGATGCAGGCACTGCGGCAAGCGCGGCATCGGCATCCTCGGCGAACTCCTCGCCCTTGCGGCG
>DATCGU010000136.1:0-5256 GCA_036508735.1 Gemmatimonadaceae bacterium | reverse complement strand
TGTCGTCCGGCCAAAGTGTCGTTCACGGAACCACTCCCTTATCCTGCGGGCGGCAGCAGGAATACCAGCATGAACACCAGCCATAACCACCACCAAGCGATCATGATTGGGACCTGCCCCGTGTGCCCGCGTCAGCGGGAGTGGATTGCCGCGGCGGACTCATCCAGCCAATAACCCTGCCGGCCGTAGTGCTGGTGCAGGCGCGTCTCATCGTCACGCGTCAGCAGAGACTGGTCGGTGTATTCCGGTGACTGCCGAATCGCCTCGCGGGTCAGCCCGACGACGACGGCCGCATCGCTCCAACTGATTCGCTCGATCCACTGTGGTGACACGAGGATCTTCCTGCCCGGCCACCAGTTCTGCGTGTCGACGACCAGATAGCGGATGGCCCACGCGTCCTCGTCTATGATGAAATCCGCAACGTGGCCAATTTCGCCGTCCTCGGCCCGGAGGTGATGGCCGGTCACATCGTCGGTGCTGCGCAGGTGTGAATCCCACGCCTTGGCGGTCGGGTCGGTGATGGGTGACAGGGTGCGGTCAGGCTCAATGGAGGGAGACATCCCCCACAGGTAGGGACCCATCCAGTAGACTGGCCAGCCGAAGTAGCCGTAGTATGTCTCCTCGAACTGCCGGGACACGGGTTCGTGGCTGCTCAGGGATGGACTGTCCGTGATCTGCTGCCTCGTCAAATCGACGGCGATGGTGCGGGCCGCCCTGCTCACCGCGTGCAGCGCGTATGGGGAGATCAATACCTGCCGGCCGGTCAGCCAGTCCCCGGTGTCGGCAACGAGATAGCGAACGCCCCAGTGCTGGTCGTCGAAGAGGAACTCCTTCACGCTGCCCATGTGTCCGTCACGACCGTTCAACGCGTAGCCCTTGAGGGCCTTCGCCCTGTCTAGCATGGCCAGCTTCCCCTGTGCAGGTGGCGTCCTGAACAACGTTTGTCAGGATTCGCGACAGATTCAATCGCTCAAAGGGATGAGTGGCGAGCTAGCACGAGCGAAGGACGTCGACGACGGACCTGGCGATCATGAGCTCCTCGTCGGTGCGCATGACCCTGACCCTCACCTTCCCGGCATCGCGCGAGATCAGAGGCGCATTGGCCGCATTGCGCCGCCGGTGCAGCTCGATGCCAAGGAACCCGAGCCCCTCGCAGATCCGCTGACGGATGAGCGGCGCGTTCTCCCCGATTCCGCCAGCGAAGACGAGCGTGTCCAGGCCGCCGAGTGCCGCGGCAAAGGACCCGATCCACTTCTTTGCTTGGTAGCAGAACAGCGCCAGGGCTTCCACCGCCCGGGCATCCGTGGCTTCCCGCGCCAGCAGATCGCGCACGTCGGAGCTGGTGCGCGACACCCCGAGCAGCCCGGATTCGCGCGTCACCATCCGCTGGAATTGCGCCGCCGTCATGTGCTCGGTGCGCGCCAGGTAGTACGCCACACCGGGGTCCAGGTCACCCGTGCGCGTGCTCATCATCAGGCCGGACGTGGGGGTGAAGCCCATGCTGGTGTCGATGCTCTTGCCGTTGCGCACGGCGGCCAGGCTGGCGCCATTGCCGAGATGTGCGAGGATTACGCGGCCCTTCGACGCGCGGGCATCGACGCGGCCAAGCTCCTCCATCAAGTAGGCGAAGGAGAGTCCGTGAAAGCCGTAGCGCACCACGCCCTTCGACGCGTAGCGCCGGGGAATCGGCAGCGCTCGTGCGACCTGCGGCATGTGCCGGTGAAACGCCGTGTCAAAGCAGGCGACTTGCGGCACCGCCGGATGCCGGCGCCGCACCTCCTCAATGATGCGAAGCTCGCGGCGGAGGTGCTCGGGATCATAGGGCGTGATGCGGTGCAACTCCGCGAGCAGCCTCGGTGTCACGCGTTCCGGTGCGGAATGCGTCATGCCGTGCACGACGCGATGTCCCACGGCTGACACGGAGCTGAAGACAGGCTGCATTTCGAGCCAGTCCAGCAAAGCAGCGACCGCCGCGCGGTGATCCGCGATGGCAATGCGGACACTACGCCGCATTTGCCCCGTCGCGCTCGGAACGTTCAACGTGGCGTGGGTCGACCCGATGCGATCGACATGTGCCGCAAGCAGCCGTCGAAGCGGCTCGTCAACCGAGTACACCGCACACCGGATGCTCGAGGAGCCCGCGTTGATCGTAAGGATCGTGCGCTCAGCCGCTGCGGCGGACGCTCCTGTAACGCCGTGCATCGTGCCCATGTCGCGCCCCCCGTCGTTTCCCCCGCTCGACGAGCCGATTCGCGCGGAGTTGTTCGGCATCGAGCGGCTCGAGCAGCACGCCGCCAGTCTCGCCGTCGCACAGCGCGTCGGGAGTTACGGGGCGCGGCAGCGTGCGCTGTTGCCGCGGGTGGACGAGGATGCGGCATCACCCCTTCTGCTTGCTCCTGTGGCGACTCCCGGTCCGTGACGCAAGCTGGAGTTGGGTGCGGCGGGTTGTCAATCGCCCGAACGAACCATGAACGGGCGCGTACGCTCGCCCGCTTCTAGTTCCGACGTGCGATAGCGCACGTGCCGCAGATGTACTAGCTACTACTGAGCCGCTAACGGAGACGAGGCATGCAGATTGGAATGGTCGGACTCGGCCGCATGGGCTCCAGCATGGTGCGCCGCCTCATGAAGGGCGGGCACGACTGTGTGGTGCACGATACCATGCCCGCCGCGGTGCAGTCGCTCGCCGGCCAGGGCGCCATCGGGGCGCTCACGCTCGATGACCTCGTCGCTCGACTCGCCACGCCGAGGACGGTGTGGCTGATGGTGCCGGCCGCCGTCGTCGATGCCACTCTCGACGCGCTCATCCCCAGGCTCGCCGCGGGGGATGTCGTGGTGGATGGCGGGAACTCGTACTATCGGGACGACCTGTCGCGGGCCAAGCGGCTCGCCGAACGGGGGCTGCACTACGTGGACTGCGGCACCAGCGGCGGGATCGTCGGGCTCGAGCGCGGCTACTGCCTCATGATCGGCGGCGACCCGGAGGTGGTGCACCGGCTTGATCCGATCTTCGCCACACTCGCGCCCGGTGAGGGATCGACGGCGAAGACGCCGGGTCGTGACGCCGCACGAGGGACGGCCGGTCAGGGCTACCTGCATTGCGGCCCGCACGGCGCGGGTCATTTCGTGAAGATGGTGCACAACGGCATCGAGTACGGCGTGATGGCGGCGTACGCCGAAGGGCTGAACATCCTCAAGCATGCCGGCGTGGGAAAGCGTGCGGAGGCCGCGGACGCCGAGACGACGCCGTTGCGCGAGCCCGCCGCTTACCAGTACGACTTCGACCTGCCCGAGATCGCCGAGGTATGGCGTCGTGGGAGCGTGATCAGTTCGTGGCTGCTCGACCTGACGGCCGCCGCGCTCGCCGCCGACCCGGCGCTGGAGCGGTTTGCGGGGCGGGTGTCGGACTCGGGAGAAGGACGCTGGACGATCGAGGCGGCCATCGACGAAGCGGTGCCGGCCAACGTGCTGGCCGCCGCGCTGTTCGGGAGGTTCACGTCGCGCGGCGAAGCCGACTTCCAGAACCGAGTGCTGTCGGCGATGCGCGCCGAGTTTGGCGGCCACGCGGAAAAGGGCCCATCGAGTGGAGATTCCAGGTGAGATCACGACGACCCTGACCCGCGCCACGGGGAGCCGCTGACCGATGGCGTTTCCACTCCCCGTCTTCTTTCCGTCGCTGCCCGAGCTCGAAGACCCGATTCGCTCGGAGTTGTTCGGCATCGAGCGACTCGAGCAGCACGCTGCCAGCCTCGCCGTGGCACAGGGCGTGGCCGAGGGCCTCGCGCCGCAGCGCGCGCTGTTGCCGCGGGTAACCGAGAACGGGAGAGTGCTGCGGGAGGCGAACCGTCTCATCGCCGAGGCGGTGCGCGATGACCGGTGGATCACCCCGGCCGCCGAATGGCTGGTCGACAATTTCTTCGTCATCGACGAGCAACTCCGCGAGATCCGCGACGACCTGCCGGTGGGATTCTATCGCGAGCTGCCCTCGCTCGCCGAGGGGCCGCTGGCCGGCTATCCGCGCGTCTACGGCATTGCGTGGGCGTTCGTCGCACATACCGACAGCCACTTCGATCCTGACACGCTCCGCCGGTTCGTCAAGGCGTACCAGCGGGTGCAGCCGCTCACCATCGGTGAACTCTGGGCACTGACGATCTCGCTGCGCGTGGTGCTGGTGGAGAACCTCAGGCGCGTGGCCGATGCGATCGTGCGCGGGCGTGCGGCCCGCCTCGAAGCCGATGCCCTCGCCGACGAGTTTCTCGGGACTGACAACCCGGCGGGGCGGACGTTCGCGTCGGTGATGACCCGGAACGACAGTCCACGGCTGGTGACGGCGTTCGCGGTGGAGCTGGTGCAGCGGCTGCGTGATCGCGATCCGGCGGTGACACCCGCGCTTGCGTGGCTGAACCAGCGGCTCTCGGCGCAGGGGACGACGGCGGACGAGATCGCGCTCGTCGAACACCAGCGGCAGGCGGCGATGACGGTGACGGTGCGGAACGTCATCACCAGCATGCGGCTGATGTCGGCGCTCGACTGGTCGGCGTTCTTCGAGAGCGTGAGCCTGGTGGATGAGGTGCTCCGCGACGGCGACGACTTTGCGGCGATGGACTTTGCGAGCCGTGACGGATACCGGAAGGCCATCGAGGCGCTCTCGCGCGGATCGGGACGCACGGAGCTCGAGATCGCCCGGAAAGCGATCGCGCACGCCGGCCGCGTGCGGGCGCAACTGACCGGCGCGCCCGACGCGTCCAATTTGCGCCGGGCCGAACCCGGGTACTATCTCGTCGGCGGCGGCCGTCGGGACTTCGAAGCTGCGGTCGGCTTTCGTCCGCCGGTGGCGCTGCGCTTGCGGCGCGTCTTCACCGACTACGCCACGCCCGGGTACCTGGGGTCGCTCGGCCTGCTGACCGCGGGAATCGTCGCCGTTCCACTCGGCGTTGCGTTCGATCACATGACGTGGGCGGGGTTGGTGGTGCTGGGCGTCCTCGCGCTGGTGCCTGCATCGGACCTGGCGGTCGCTCTGCTGAATCGCTTCATCACCGCCGCCGTCACGCCGAACCTGCTGTCCCGCCTCGAGTGGGCGACCGGCGTGCCACCGGAGTTCCGCACGATGGTGGTGGTGCCGACGCTGCTGACGAGTCTCGTCGACGTCGAGGCGCAGGTCGAACAGATGGAGGTGCACTATCTCGCCAATGCCGATGGTGACGTGCGGTTTGCGCTAGTTAGCGATTGGCAAGACGCGGACACCGAAATGGCGAG
>DATCGU010000135.1:0-3055 GCA_036508735.1 Gemmatimonadaceae bacterium | reverse complement strand
GGGCGCTCCGGCCGGAACCCGGCGACCGGTACCACGACGCGGCGGTGATGCAGCGCGACTTTCGTGCGCTCGCCAGGGAGCTCCAGCGGCAGGAGCGGCGCGCCACGCGCTGGACGCGCTTCATGAAGCGCGTGCGTCGGTTCTTCAGCCGGCGCGGATAGCGCGAGGGTCCGGCCGGGGCGCTACGGCGCGCCGCGCACCGTCTTGACGTTCACGAACGCGCGCAGGCCCTCGCGCGCGAGCTCGCGGCCGATGCCGCTGGCCTTGACGCCGCCAAAGGGGAAGCGCGGGTCGCTGGCCACCATCGCGTTGATGAAGACCGCGCCGGCCTCGATGCCTGCACCGAACCGCCGGGCTTCCGCCGGGTCATGCGTCCACACCGAGGCGCCAAGGCCGAACGCAGTGTCGTTGGCGAGCGCCAGTGCCTCATCCGCATCGGTCACGCGAAACAGCGGGGCGACGGGACCGAAGACTTCCTCGCGGGCGGCGGCGGAGTCGCGCGGGACGTCGGCGAGCACGGTGGGCGCATAGAAGTTGCCGGTGCCCTGCGGCACGACGCCTCCCGTCAGCACGCGTGCCCCGCCGGCGATGGTGCGGCGCACCTGGTCGTCGACCTTCCGGCGGATTGACGCCGTGGCGAGCGGGCCGATGTCGGTGGCTTCGTCGAGGGGGTCGCCCATCCGCAGGGCGTGCATGGCCGCGACGAGGCGCGCGGCGAACGCGTCGTACACCGCCTCGTGCACGATGAAGCGCTTGGCGGCGATGCACGACTGTCCGTTGTTGATGCAGCGCGCGCGGGCGGCGGTGGCCGCGGCGGCGTCGACATCGGCGCTGGCCAGCACGATGAACGGGTCGCTGCCGCCGAGTTCGAGCACGCAGGGCTTGATGGCGCCCCCGGCACGCGCGCCGACGTCGCGGCCCGCGGCCTCCGAACCGGTGAGGGTGACGCCAGCGATGCGCGGGTCATCGATCAGCGCCCCGACGCGCGACGCCGGGATGAGCAGCGTGGTGAACGCGCCGTCCCGCGCGCCGGCCGCCACGACGAGACGTTCGATGGCCAGCGCGCACTGCGGCACGTTGGACGCGTGCTTCAGCATCACCGGGTTGCCGGCGGCCAGCGCCGGGGCGGCCGCGCGAATCGCCTGCCAGTACGGAAAGTTCCACGGCATCACGGCGAGCAGCACGCCGAGCGGCAGGAAGTGCACGGCGCCGTCCTCGCGGCCGTCGCGCACAACGCGCTCGGGCTCGAGGAAGCCCGGCGCCGCATCGGCGTAGTAGCGGCAGAGGTTCGCGCACTTGGCCACTTCGTCGCGCGCGGCCTGGATGGGCTTGCCCATCTCGAGCGTCGCGAGGCGGGCGAGGGCTTCGCGCTCCTCGTCGAGCAGGCCGGCCAGGCGCCGCAGCATCGCCGTGCGCGCCTCGAGCGGCGTGTCGCGCCACGTGCTGGCGGCGGCCGCGGCCCCCGAGACGCGACGTTCGATCTCGTCGTCCGTGTGGTCGGCGATCTGCGCCAGGACTTCGCCGGTGGCTGGGCTGATGCTGGACTGTGGCATGACCACACGATGCAAGAGCCGCGTGACGAGCGCCAGAGTGCGGCCGGGCCTGCGCCGTCATTTCGGGGCTCAGTACCGGGCTGCGTGCGTTTGCCCGCGCCTGCGAAGGAACGGTGATGCGCTCGGCGGTGGACGCGCTACGATGGCGGCATCTGTTCGGCACCCATCGTCCTGGAGAAAAGAATGAACCGAATTCGCAATTCACTCATCCCGGCGATTGCCGGGTTCGCGCTGCTCCTCGGCAGTTGCGGCCGCGAAGCTCCCACGACGCCCCCAACGGAGAGTGTGTCGTCGCAGCGGAAACTCCGCGTCACGGCACCGGTGCCGACGGCGGTCTACGGACCGGCAACGTTCACGAGAGACAACGGGAAGCCGCGAACCGACATTGCGTCGTTCGGCGCCCGCGCAGGCGACACGTTGACCTTCGTGCTGACGTCCGGCGCCGTGCAGGGGCTGAACGCCACGGTCGACGTCAATGGCACCAGGCTGTTCTCTTCAACCGGTGGCCGAGGGCTGCCGGATAGCATGCGCGTGGTTGCGCGCGAGACGAACTCACTGCGCGTCTGGATGGGGGGCAAGCCGGGCTCGAGCCTTCGCATCGTCGCGACCGTGCCGGGGCAGCCAGCACCGGTCGAAACGCGAGTGCTTTCAGTGATGTACGAAAGCAGCGTCCTGGGTGCCGGTCCTGCCGGTGACACGGCGCTCGCGCTCGGCAGGCGCGTGCACTACGGCTTCGTTCCCCACGCTGGCTTTCGGCAACTCCGCGTGGTGGTCGACGGACAACTGGCTCCCGACTCGGGCACGCTCACCATGGACCGCGCGCACTGGATTGCCGCGTCGGCCGATACGGTGATTGCGCTGGATCAGGTTGAACAGCCGCTGGCGCAGCAACTGCGCACCGTGCTGACCAGCAACGCGCCGCGGGAGGACTGGCGAGCGTACCAGGCAGCAGTCGACCAGGCCGCCGTCGCGTGGGGTGCAGAGGCGGACCTGCATCTTGCGCGGATTGAGACCGTGACCATTGACCCGGTGAATGATCTCGCGAACCTGGTGCGCCTGGATTCCGCGCTGGCCGGCATGGAGACGCCCATCGAACTCTCACCTGCCGTTTCGCCCCTGCGGGAGGACGCCGGGCAGGCGGCCGTGCGGGTATCGGCTTCCTCTCGCAGGTCACTTGCCGAAGCAGCTCCAGACACCCGTGAGGCGACGCACATCCTGCTGGTGAATGGCATCATCACCTCCGAGTTGGGTCTCTCAAGTAACGAACGGAGACTGAGGCTGCGCTTGGCAGAGGATCCCGTTCGTTTCCCCCCTGCTATGACGACGCTTTCGCACCTATACAACCCGTCGTTCTTCAACCTGACAGAAATTGGACGGGTGATTCACTCATGCAACTTCCGTGCGCTTGTTCAGGCAACCGCGCGAAGACTGACCCTCAGCCAGGCGCTCTCCTCGTTTTCCTACTACCTGACGTGCCTGGCAGCGATGAACCTCGGCGCCAT
>DATCGU010000134.1:0-4899 GCA_036508735.1 Gemmatimonadaceae bacterium | reverse complement strand
GCAGGGGGAGACAATCGCCTACGTGGGGATGACCGGGCTCGCCACGGGGCCGCACCTGCACTTTGAAGTGCTGGTGAACGGCGTGCAACGCGACCCTCGCTTTGCGCTGCGTCAGTCGGCGGGTGTCGCACTCAGCGGGGCGGAGCTGGCCCAGTTCTCCGGTCTCCAGCGTCTGGCGCTGGGCGTGCTTGGCCGCGCGTCGGGACCGTATCACGCGCCCGCGGTTGTGCCATCCACCGCGCCGGTCACGGCGCCGACCGCCACACCGCCGCACGCGCCTTGAGCGGTCGGCGCGCGCAGTACGTTTATCAACAATGATTCCCTGGCTTCTCGCACTCACCGCCGGCGTCGGTGCCGCGGTCTGGCATTATGGCTGGCCGCTGCCACACGGTGCGTACCGGCGCACGATGGTTGCGTTGCGGGCCGCAGCCATCGTGCTCGCCGTGGCGCTGATCCTCGACGCGCGGCTCGGCACGCACGCGCCCTCGCGCGCCCTCGTGGCGCTGGACGTGTCGGGGAGCTGGGCGCAGGGCGGAACGACGGGCCGCTTCGCCGAGGCGGCGCAGCGGGCGAGGGCGAGTGGTGGCGAGGTGCTGCTGTTCGGCGATTCGTTGCGTGCCGCCGCGGTGCCCGACCACCCGGCCGACGGGGCTTCGCGTGTTGGACAGGCCGTCGATCGGGCCTCGGCGCTGGGTCGGCCGCTCATCGTCATCACCGACGGCCAGCTGGAGGACGCCGAGGTGCTCGGCCAGCTCTCCGCCGGATCGCGTGTCGAGGTCCTGGCGGCCCGGACGGCGGTGGATGTTGCCGTGCGGTCGCTCGAACTGCCGCAGGCGGCGGTCCCGGGCGATTCCGTGGAGTTGCGCGCCCTGTTCGTCACAGCCGGCGCGCCGGTGCCGGCGGTCACCGCAGCGCTGCGGCTCGCCGACGGCACGACGATTGCCACGGCGCCGCTGGGCTCGCTGGGCGCGTGGAGCGAGCGTGAATGGCGCGTCCGCTTTCGCGTGCCCGAACGGCGCGATGCCCTGGTGCTGCGCGTCATCGCGCAGGCGAGCGGCGATGCGGAGCATCACAACGACACGCTGAGCACGGTGCTCGACGTGCGCGGCGGCCCGACGGCGGTGTTCGTGTCCACGTCGCCCGACGAGGACGCGCGCTTTGCGCTTGACCTCATGCGGGGCGCCATGGCGTTGACGGTGCGCGGCTTCGTGCGCGTGGCACCGGGTCAGTGGCGCCAGGAAGGGACGCTCGCACCCGTGGAGGAATCCGTGGTGCACGAGGCACTCGCACGCGCGCCGGTGGCGGTGCTGCACGGCGACACGGCCGTCTTCGGCCCGCCGCGCGCGTTCACGCGCGGATCGCTTTTGCTGGTAGTGCCGCCTCGCGAGGAGGAAGGGGAGTACTTCACCGAGCGCGTGCTCGGCTCGCCGCTGTCGCCCTCGCTGGCCGGCCTCGCGTGGGACTCGCTGCCGCCCATCGTGGTGGGGCCATCGCCCGTCGGCGCCGCGTGGAGCGCCCTCATGGCCCGCCGGGGACGACGATTCGACGAGCGCGTCGTCGTGGCGGGGGACGATGCGCCGCGTCGCATCGCGGTGATGCCGGTGCGCGGGCTCTGGCGCTGGAAGTTCCGGGGCGGCCGCTCGGCCGACGCCTTCGCCGCCGTGTGGGGGGGCGTCTTCGACTGGATGGCCCGGGGTGACGTTGACGAGCGCCCGGCGCGCGTGGCGTCGCCGTGGGTCCGCGAAGGCGAGCCGGTGACCTGGCGGCGCGGCGCGGGCCGCGACTCGGTGGTCACCGTGCGGCTGCGTCGGGACGGAACCACCGCGGACGTGAACGTCGCGCTCCGCTTCAGCGACGCCGTCAGCACCGCCACGTCGCCGCCGCTCGCGGCGGGTGTGTGGCGGGCCACGGTGGGAACGGGTACGTCGGCATTCGTGGTGAACGCCGGCGCCGAGTGGATTCCGCGCCGACCCATTGTCTCGCGGAGTGCAGTCGCCGGCGATGCCGCCGTGGGCGCACCGTCCAGCCTGCGCAGCGGCTGGTGGTGGTATGCGCTGTTGCTCGCCGCGCTCTGTGCCGAGTGGGTGATGCGGCGGCGGGTGGGGTTGAGGTAGCAAGCGCCCGTCTTCGTCGATGATTGGGGCGCTCACGCATTGTGGAAGCCGCACTATATTTCCCGGTTTCAACTCCGCGTGACGCCACCCAGCCCACGACCAGGATCTCATCCCATGAGCATCAAGCTGCGCCTGACGGTCATGAACTTCCTGCAGTTCTTCGTCTGGGGGTCGTGGCTCATCTCGTTTGGCGGCTATATGATCGTCACGCTCGGCTTTTCCGGGCGCCAGGTGGGAGCCATCTACGCGACGATGGGCATTGCCTCGCTCTTCATGCCGGGACTCCTGGGCATCGTGGCCGACCGCTGGCTCAACGCGGAACGGGTGTTCGGCATCTGTCACCTCATCGGGGCCGGCCTGCTGATGTGGGCCACGACGGTGAAGGACTTCGACACGCTGTACGTCATCATGCTGCTGAACGCGATGGTGTACATGCCGACGATCGCGCTCAACAACACCGTGTCCTACGAGGTGCTGGAGCAGAAGGGGTTCGACGTCGTCCAGCACTTTCCACCCATCCGCGTGTGGGGAACCGTCGGCTTCATCGCCTCCATGTGGATGGTCGATTTCGCCGGCTGGACCAAGAGCCCGCTGCAGCTGTACATCGCCGCCGCGTCCGCGCTCTTCCTGGGGCTCTACGCCTTCACGATGCCCGCGTGCCCGCCGGCGGCGGCATCAGGCAGCAAGCGCAGCTTCGCCTCGGCGCTCGGGCTCGACGCCTTCAAGCTGCTCAAACGGCCGCAGACGGCCGTCTTCTTCGTCTTCGCCATGCTGCTCGGCGCCGCGCTGCAGATCACCAACGCGTTCGGCGGCGCCTTCCTCGATGACTTCAAGACGGCCTACCCCGGCAGCTTCGGCGTGGCGCATCCCAACCTCCTGCTCTCCATCTCGCAGATCTCGGAGACGCTCTTCATCCTGACCATCCCGTTCTTCCTGCGGCGCTTCGGCATCAAGACGGTGATGCTCATCAGCATCTTCGCCTGGGTGTTCCGGTTCGGCCTTTTTGCGGTGGGCGACCCCGGCTCGCGCGTCGGGCTGCTGGTGCTGTCGATGATCATCTACGGCATGGCCTTCGATTTCTTCAACATCTCGGGCTCGCTCTACGTGGATCGTGAGTCGGACAGCAACATCCGCGCGAGCGCGCAGGGGCTCTTCATGATCATGACGAACGGCCTGGGCGCGTTCTTCGGTGGCACGGCGAGCGGCTGGGTCGTCGACCACTTCACGGCGGCCGGCGTCAAGGACTGGCGGAGCATCTGGTTCACGTTCGCCGGGTATGCGTTGGTCCTCGGCATCGTCTTCCCGCTGGTGTTCAAGTACAAGCACGAGCGTTCCGAGGGCGACCGGGCGGTCGTTCATCGCGCGTGATCGCGCTCATCCTCGGGACTGGCGTCGAGCGTCATCATTCCATTGGCAGCATGCTTGCGCACCCGATCCGATCGCCAGAGAGCGAGTTGCTTATCCCGCATCGAGCACCTCACGCACCTTCTGGCCCAGCGATTCCAGCGTGAACGGCTTGTGCGCGAACGCCGCGCTGTGCTCGATCAGGCCGTGCAGGATGGTCACGTCGCTGGTGTATCCCGAGGCGAACAGGACTTTCAGAGTGGGCCGCAGCATGCCGACCCGCTCGGCCAGCGTCGCGCCGTTCATTCCGCCGGCGAGGACGACGTCCGTCATGAGCAGATCGAGGGGCTCCCGTGCATCCTCGACGATCAGGAGCGCTTCCGTTCCGCTGCTCGTGCTCAGCACGCGGTACCCCAGGGTCTCGAGCATCAGCGTTGTCACGCGGCGGACGGCCGGCTCGTCCTCCACGAGGAGAATGGTTTCGAGACCACGCGCCGTGACCTCCGCGGCCTCCGCGTCCTCCGCGTCCTGTACGGCCTCCACGACGGCCGCAACCTCGTCCCGCCGCGGCAGATACACCTTCATGGTCGTGCCAACGCCTTCCTCGCTGCGCACCTCGATGTGGCCTCCGGCCTGTTTGACGATCCCGTAGCAGGTCGCGAGTCCGAGGCCGGTGCCCTTGTCGCGTTCCTTCGTCGTGAAGAAGGGTTCGAAGATGCGTGCCTGGACGGCCTTGCTCATGCCGGAGCCCGTATCGCTCACCGCGAGCAGGACGTATGCGCCGGGCGTCACGTCCACGACCATCTGCTTGTACAAGTCGTCGAGCACCACGTTCGCCGTTTCGATCGCCAGCGTGCCGCCCGCGGGCATCGCGTCGCGGGCATTGACGACGAGGTTCATCAGCACCTGCTCGAGCTGTCCGCGGTCCATCTTCACTGTGCCGATGTCCGGGGCAGGGCGTGTGCTGAACTCGATGTGCTCGCCGATCAGCCGTTGGAGCATCTTCTCCATGTCGGCGACGAGATCGTTGACGCTGACGAAGACCGGTTCCACGAGTTCCTGGCGGGAGAAGGCCAGCAGCTGCCGGGTGAGGTTCTGCGCGGCTTCGCCAGCGGTGCGGATCTCGTCGAGCGGTTCCCTGATTGCGGAATCGGGCGGCAGATCCGCCAGTGCCATCCCGGCCCACCCGAGGATCACGCATAGCTGGTTGTTGAAGTCGTGGGCAACGCCACCGGCGAGTTGACCGACCAACTCCATCTTCTGGGCCTGAAGCAGCTGTTCCTGCAACCGCAGGCGTTCGGTGATGTCTTCCTTGATCGCAACGAAGTGGGCGATGTCGCCGGACTCACCCAGGACCGGCGTGATGGTGAGGTTCTCGGTATACAGGCTGCCATCCTTGCGGCGGTTGGTGATCTCGGCGCGCCACGTCCGTCCGGAAAGG
>DATCGU010000133.1:0-14806 GCA_036508735.1 Gemmatimonadaceae bacterium | reverse complement strand
CGTACAAGTTCGACGCGGTGCTCGACGTTTCGGGAGGACCGTCGCACAGTCCATACGACGCGGAGTTCAACGCGGGCTCGATTCCACGCATCCAGGTGATCGGCGACAACCTGGCCGGATGGCTCGACCGCATCGAATCGTCACGATACGTCTCCGGCGGAAAGCCGCACGCGGCCGCGGCACGCCGGTAGCACAAGGCCCGAAGGCCCGCGTCAGTCGGGCAGCGCCTCCAGCTCATCCCAACGCGCGACCGCGCGCCGGAAATGGGGGATGACGATGGAGCCGCCGACGACGAGTCCGACGGACAGCGTCTCGAAGATCTCGGCGCGCGTCACCCCTTCCTCGCGGCATCGGGCGAGGTGATAGGTGATGCAGTCGTCACAGCGGAGAACTGCAGAAGCCACGAGGCCCAGCAGTTCCTTGGTCTTCACGTCGAGGGCGCCGGCCTCGTAGGTCTTGCCGTCGAGCGCGAAGAACCGGTTGACGACGAGGTTGCCCTCGCCGAGGATGCGTTCGTTCATGCGCTCGCGGAACTCACGGAACTCGGCGAGCGAACCAGCGTCGGCGTGGTCGTGATTCATCAGCGGTTGCGAAGAGCGGTGATGGCCTGGTCGAGGGCTTCGACCTGCCGTGGATGGCTGGCGGTGCTCCGCAGGCCGGCGAAGGTATCGAGCGCGAGCTTGAGGGCAACCGGATCATCCTCGGTCGTGCCGACGCTGGCGGCATTATCGGCGAGGTTGGCCCTGGCAAGCTCGTCATCGGGAAACCGTTGGGTGACTTGGAGCCAGCGCTGCATGCGTCCTCGCGGATCGGTTTCGGTGAGTGCCCACAGGTGCCAGGCGCCGCGGTGGGACGGATCGGCGGCGAGCGCCCGCGATGCGAGGTCGCCCACCACATCCGGGCCTCGTCCAGTAAGCCAGTAGGCGTTGGCGAGCCGCACAAGAGCGCGGGCATGGCTTGGCTCCCTGTCGACGACGACCTCCATCAGCGGACCGAGGACCTCCGGAATGCCGGCGTATGCATCGGCGGCGGCGAACAGCTCCTCGGTGGGCGTTTCGCCCGCGAAGGCCGCGAGCGCCTCGAGCAGTTGAGAAAGGTCGCCGTGTTGCCGATATTTGTCGACGATGGACGCGAGCTGCGACAGCGCCCGGCTGCGTAGCGTGTTCATGCAAGCGAAATCTATCCCGGATTGCCGCGTGGCGGCGATCTACCAGCCGGCCATGACCCCGTCCATGCGACACGAGATCAACAACGTCCTTGCCGCCTTGATGGCGGAAGTACAGCTAATGCAGATGGACCACCTTACGCCTGAGCAGACCGACGCGCTCGATCGCATCCTGTTGCAGACGCACCGCCTGCGCGACCTGCTCCGAACGGTCACCCTGACCGCGCCGGAGCCACCCGCGGAATAGCCGGAGGGAGGACGAACCGCTGGACGATGGCCAGAGGACGATGGCCAGAGGGACGATGGCCAGAGGGTTGCGCGAATGGCCGGCGTCCCCCATACTCAACCTCAGTCGGACGGCGCGTGGCGCACGCTCGGCGATTGCACCCTTCCGCCTCCGCCGCATTGACGCGGCGAGCGACTCCGGCGCCTGGCGCCGCGAGTGACGGTGATTCCGTTTCGAACTCTCCGGGCCCCGTGACGTTCCGTGGCGTGGAATGCCGAGGCGCCCAAGGCGCCCCGTCTGGTCCGTTTACAGCATGTTGGTAGCAGGTCAACGCGCCTGAGGCGCGTTCGGTTCGCGGAGGACGCGGACCATCTTGTCCCGCAGGAAGCAGTCGGAGTGTTCACTCCATGCACGGCCGGGCCGTCACACTGCGGTTCGCGCCCCCGCGTTTCGATTCACCACAATTTCCCCACGCATGACCGAGAATCGTCGTCCTCGCCGTCGCGGGCGCCCCGCGCGCTCGCGCGGGCAGCCCGCCCCAGAGTCCACATCGCCGGAGTCCACATCGGCCGAAGCCGATCCGTACCTCGACTCCGCTCCGACCGAAGTGCCGACCGAAGCGCCGGCAGTAACCATACCGTCCCCAGCGACCGACTTGGGCATCAGCGACACTCCGTTGGCGGAATTCGCGGCGTTCGTGCCCAGTCCCCAAGGAGAGATCGGAACCCCTGAATCGAACGGAGGGGGCCGCGCGGGAAACGAGAACCGTCGCGAAGGCCGCGAAGGTAGAGAAGGCCGCAGAGGACGCCGGCATCGTGGGCGCAATCGCGGTGGTGAACAGGTTCAGCAGAGTGGCGGCGGCGGGGGCGCTCCCCTACAGCCGATTGTTGCAGATAGCGACACGATCGGATGGTACACCCCAGCCCGTGATGCCGGATTCATTCGGCGCGCCGGCAACAGCTACCTCGAAGAAGCGGGTGACGCTCACGTTCCCGGCCATCTTGCCCGTCAGCATGGCCTGCGCAAGTCCGATGAAGTGCGCGCCACGACGGGACGCGATCACCGGGGACGCGTCACCGCCGTCGAGATACTCTCCATCAACGGCCAGGATCCGGCCGACGCCATGCGCCGCGCCGACTTCGCCTCGCTCACGGCCAGTTATCCCGAACGACGCCTGACCCTCGAAACAGGACGCCAGGCCAAGGGCGGACCCGAGCTTACGCGCCGCGCGATCGACCTGATTGCGCCCATCGGCTACGGCCAGCGCGCGCTGATCGTCGCACCGGCCCGGGCGGGAAAGACGATGCTCCTGCAGGCCATCACCGAAGGGGTGGCACTGATGCACCCCGAGGCGACACTCCTGATCCTGCTGGTGGATGAGCGTCCCGAGGAAGTCAGCGAGGCAATTTCGTGGGGCGTGGGTGAGGTCATTGCCTCGTCATTCGACATGCCGGCGAGCCGTCACGTCGAAGTCACCGAGATCGTGCTCGAGCGCGCGCGGCGCCTCGTCGAACTGGGCCGGGACGTGGTCATCGTGCTCGACTCCCTTACGCGCATGGCCCGCGCGCACAATACCGCCGAACGCGGCACGGGACGCACGATGTCGGGCGGCCTCGACACGTCGGCGATGGCCAAGCCAAAGGCCTTCTTCGGCTCGGCCCGCGCCATCGCGCCCGAGCACGGCGGCGGTTCGCTGACCATCATCGCCACCGCACTCATCGAGACCGGTTCACGCATGGACGACGTGATCTTCGAGGAGTTCAAGGGCACTGGCAACTGCGAGATCAAGCTCGACCGCTCGCTCTCCGAGAAGCGCATCTTCCCGGCGTTCGACGTGGCGAGTTCCGGCACGCGCCGGGAGGAGAAGCTCTACAAGGTGGGGCAACTCGACGCGATCTACACGCTGCGCCGCGGCCTCCAGCAGATGCCGCCCCAAGCGGGCATGGAGTGGCTGATCAAGCGGATTGCCAGCACAACCAACAACGACGCGCTGCTGGCTGGACTGTAGCCGACGGGCAGGTGTCCCGTACGCAGGCGGCGCGTGTGAGAACGACGGAGGGCACGAGACCAGCGTCTCGTGTCCTTTTGTCCTACCCCCGCTCGACCGGCACCAGCAACGTGTCTTCCACACCCTTGGTATCCGACGAAAGGAAGCGTCGCTGGTGCCGGTCCCACGGGAGCATCCGGTAGTCGTGATCCACGGCCCAGCGTGTAACGTCGGCCGACGTGCGCCCCTGCGTGGATATCCAGTACTCGGCGAATTCGGCGAGTATGAGCGGGCGAAAACGGGAGACGACCTGTTCGGCACCGGCGAGCACCAGGAACTCGGCACCTTCCACGTCGAGCTTGATGAAGTCCAGGCGCTGGAGGCCGGTCTGCAGGGCCCAGTCGTCGAGCGTGCACATGGAGACCGTGAGGTGGCCGGTGCCCGTGCGAACGACGGCCGCCGTACCTGAGTCGGCTCCCGTCTGGGACGATCGGAGCCACATATCCACCTGACGGGAGCCGTCGCCCAGGGCGAGCGGCGAGACCGTGACGTTGTGCAGTCCGTTGGCCGCGACTGCTCGCTCCAGGCGATCGCGATTCGCCGGTACCGGCTCGAATGCGTACACATGCCCGGCGCCGCTCAAGCGCCGGCCCATCGGTACCGTCCAGGCTCCGACACTCGCGCCGACATCGAGAATCACGGCCCTCGGTGCGAGGCGCGCAAACACAGCGTCGCGAATGACGTCATCCCAGAAACCCAGCCAAGCCGCACGTCCCTCCGATGTATCACGCAAGTTCCAGGTCATCAGGCTGCCGTCCTTCATGCGGACCGTGCGCAGGTCGTCGCCCGCCGCCCTCAAGGGAAGCAGCACACGGTTCAGGCGGTCGACCACCTGCCACTTGCCGCGAAAGTACGGCAGGCTGCGCGCGATGCGCGCAGCCCCGTCGTACAACAACGTTCCTGCAGTGCGGCTCACTTACCAGCCGGGGCGAGGTGCTCGAACAACGACGCGATGGAGCGCATGCCGCGGCGGAAGTTGTCGAGGCTGATCCACTCGTCGGGGGCGTGCGCGTTCTCCCCTGGAAGCCCGAACCCCATGAGGAGCACAGGCACGCCGAGTATACGCTCGAAGTCGCCGACCACGGGGATCGAACCGCCCTCGCCCGTGACTTCGGGTGCGCGACCGAACGCCGACTCCAGCGCCTTCTTGGCGGCTTCGAACAGCGGGCCTTCGAGATCGGCGCGCCACGGCCTGCCTCCGTGCAGGTGGCGCACGGTGACCGTCACGCCCTTCGGGGCGACGCGCGCGACGTGCGCCTTCATCAAGCGCTCGATCTCGACCGGATCCTGGTCGGGCACGAGGCGGCAGCTCACCTTGGCCATGCTCACGCCGGGGAGTACGGTCTTGGCGCCTTCGCCGGTGTAGCCGCTCAGCATCCCGTTCACCTCGCAGGTCGGCCGCGTCCAGAGCCGCTCGAGCACGGTGTACTTCGGCTCACCACCGAGGGCCGGAGCGCCGACTTCCTCGCGGAAGTGTTCCTCGTCGAACGGCAACTTGCGCATGCTGGCGATGACGGCCGGCGGGAAGGCGCGCACGGCGTCGTAGAAGCCCGGAATAACCACGTGCCCCTCGGCGTCGTGCATGGTGGCGAGAATGCGGGCGAGGGTCATGGCCGGATTCACCACGGCGCCGCCGTAACTGCCGGAATGCAGGTCACTCGCCGGGCCGCGCACGTCGATCTGGAAGTAGGCCAGGCCGCGCAGCGAACTCAGGATGCTCGGGATGCCGGGGGCAAACATCCCCGAGTCGGAAATGACGACGCCGTCGCAGGCCAGCCTCGCCTTGTGGGCTTCGATGAACGGCGCAAGGTGCTCGCTGCCGATCTCCTCCTCACCCTCGGCGAGCACGATGACGTTCACCGGAAGCTTGCCACGCACCGCGAGCAGCGTCTCGAGCGCCGCGACGTGCGCGAAGAGCTGCCCCTTGTCATCAACGCTGCCCCGGGCAAACAGCTTGCCGTCACGGATGGTGGGTTCGAAGGCCGGCGACGTCCACAGCTCGAGGGGCTCGGGCGGCTGCACATCGTAGTGGCCGTACACGAGGATCGTTGGGGCGCCCGCGGGCGCCTTGCGCCATTCGGCGAGCACCACCGGGTGCCCGGCCGTGGGCATGGTCTCCACGGCGAACCCGATGCGAGAGAGCCGCTCGTGCAGCCAGGCGGCGGCGCGCTGCATGTCAGGGTTGTTCTCGGAGCGCGCGCTGACGCTCGGGATGCGGAGGAAGGCAAAGAGGTCGTCAAGGAGCTGCGCGTCACGCTCAGCGAAACGCGCTTCGAGGTCGGCGGGGAACTTTGTCATCTGGACTCCGGAATTGAAGGAGTGGAATGCCCGGGCCAATCGCCGGTCCACCCGCGGAGCACCCAGGCTCGCTGGCGACCGAGCAGGATGTCGTAGGCAGTGCGGACGATGGGTGGTCCCTGGTCGATACGGGCAAAGAAGGGCGCGAGCGTGACGATCGGCTGCGGCTCAACGCCGTCCGTCTCGTCGAGGATCAGCACCAGCGCGTCGTCGCGTGCGGCGCGCTGGCGGAACTGCGGCCAGAGATCGTACTGGTTGGAGCGACTGGCAAGGTTGAGCGAGAAGACGCCGGACGTGTCGACGTCGCGTCGCGCCAGAGACCAACTGAGCTGTGCGGCATCCTGGTAGCGGTCGGCGGCCAGCCAGACGTGCCCGGGCGGACGCTCGCCGGGTGCCGTCACCTGCGCCGCGCGCGCGGCAGCTTCGACGTCACGGGCCACACCGTTCCATCCGAATGCCTGACTCACCGGGTCGCGGCGCGCGCGCAACCCCAGCCGCGGCGCCAGCAGGGTGGCCGCATCGAGGTAGACCACAATGATGAGCGCGCCCCCAAGCCAGAGTCCGCGTCGCATCCACGCGGTGTGTTCCGCGCGCGCGGTCTCGACGGCGAGGAGCACCATGGCCGGCAGCCAGGCGGCGGCCGGCCAGTTGGCCTCCACGTTCTTGCGCGTGGCGCTCCAGGCGAAGAACAGGAGCACGAAGACACAGACGGTTCCGAGCATCCGCGCCACGCTGTCGCCGCGTGCGCGCAGCGCGCGCCAAGTCGCGCCGATGAGGAGCGCGAACAGGATGGGAGACACCAGCCCCGCCTGAGCGCCGACGAGGTTGAGCTCGCGCTGCAGCACTGCCGCGACACTGGTGCTCTTGGGCGTTCCGAGGCCATGGCCGAGCTGGAACGCGAATGACGTCCATTCGTGGGTGGCGTTCCACCAGAGATTGGGGGCGAGCACGAGGGTTGCAACGGCAACCGCAACCCACGGACCCTTCTCACGCAAGCGCGGGCGCAACGGGGCGAACAGCACGCACGACAACGCGATGGCGGCAGGAACCAGCACCGCCGTGTACTTGGACAGCATCGCCACGCCGATGGCGACGCCTGCGATGGCCCACCACCGCAGCGACGCGTGCGACTTCACGGGCGCAGAAAGCGCCTCGACCACCGCGTGCAGCGTCCACGCGAGCGCAAGGAACAGCGGCGCGTCGGGCGTGGCAAGCACGTAGCCGGCCGCGGCAAGCGGGACGCACGTAAAGATGACAGCAGCCCACCATGCCGCCTCATCGCCGCCGAGCCGCCGTGCGGTACGCATGAGGGCCAGCCCGGTGAACAGGCCAGCCAACACCGCCCCAAGCCGAACTCCGAGTGCGCTGTCGGGCCCTAGCGCCACGAGCCAGGCGATGGCCGGTGGATGGTCGAAGTACCCGGCCGCAAGCCGGTGGCTCCATTCCCAGTAGTACGCCTCGTCATTGGTAAGCGGCACCAGGGCCGCCATGACCAGGCGCACTACCGTACCGGCGGCCAGAACCAGCAGGGCCCTGATCCACGTCGTATCGGTGGAGGAAGCGGCGGGGGAGGAACTCATCATGACAAGGACGTGGGCGACGACTTCGTTAGCTTGGAGAATCTACGCTTTCGCGCGGTCCTCCGCCCCCGACACCGCAACCAGCATGCCCAACCTCCTCGCCTTCGAGACATCGCCGTACCTGCAACAGCACGCCGGCAATCCCGTGGAATGGCATCCCTGGGGAGAGGTGGCCTTCGCGCGCGCACGTGCGGAGGACAAGCCCGTCCTGCTGAGCATCGGGTATGCCGCCTGCCATTGGTGCCACGTGATGGCACACGAGTCCTTCGAGGATGGCGAGACGGCAAGCCTGATGAACCGGTGGTTCATCAACGTCAAGGTGGATCGCGAGGAGCGTCCGGACGTGGATGCCATCTACATGCAGGCGGTGCAGGCGCTCACCGGGCAGGGTGGCTGGCCAATGACGATGTTCCTGACACCAGACGGAGCGGCGTTCTATGGCGGAACGTACTACCCGCTGGACGACCGCCACGGCCTTCCCTCCTTCAAGCGCGTGCTGGCGAGCGTCGCCGATGCCTGGCGCATGCGGCGCGACGACGTGCTGCGAGGTGCCTCGTCGCTGCTCAAGATCTACGCATCGGCAGCGCTGCCGGTGCAGGCCGGGGCGCCGGTGGACGTCGCTGTGCTCGAGCGTGCCGAGCGCGCCCTGGTGGCGCGCTACGATCGGACCAACGGGGGATTCGGTGGCGCACCCAAGTTCCCGCCGACGATGTCTCTCGACTTCCTTTTGCGCCGGTGGGGACGTACCGGTGATGACGTCCTGCTGGGAGTGGTGCGCCACACGTGGGACCGCATGGTGGGCGGAGGCATCTTCGACCAGGTGGGAGGCGGCATACACCGCTATTGCGTGGATGGCACCTGGTTGGTGCCGCACTTCGAGAAGATGCTGTACGACAATGCCTTGTTGGTGCATCTGGGGGCGCACCTGTGGCAGGCCACGGGAGACGATGCCGTGCGGGAGGCCACCGAGCGGACGCTCGCGTGGGTGGAGCGCGAAATGACGGCTCCCGAGGGTGGCTACTACGCATCGCTTGACGCGGACTCGGAGGGGCGCGAGGGCAAGTTCTACGTCTGGACGCTGGATGAACTGCGGGAGGTGCTGGGCGCGGACGTGACCGCGATGGCCCTGTTCTGGGGGGCGACGGAGGACGGGAACTTCGAAGGGACGAATATTCTCTGGATGCCACTTTCACCTGAGGAGTTCGCGGAATCAGCGGGCCATGAGCCTGGCGAGTTCCGGGCGGCGCTCAGCCGCGCACGGGTCGCGTTGCTCGCCGCCCGTGAGCACAGGGTGCGCCCAGGGCGAGACGACAAGATCGTTGCGGGCTGGAACGGCCTGATGCTGCGTGGCGTCGCCGAATGTGCACGCGTCTTCGGCGAAGCGCGCTGGGCGAAACTGGCCACGCGCAGCGGCGAGTTTCTCGCATCGTCGCTGGTGCGCGAAGGACGCGCGTACCGAGTCTACGCACGGGGCGAGGCACGGATCGGGGGATTCCTCGAAGACCATGCGGCGATGGGCCTGGGTTTCCTGTCCCTCTACGAGTTGACCTTCGAAGCGCGGTGGCTCGGGTTTGCGCAGATGATGGCCGACGCTTGTGACGCACAGTTCTGGGACGACGACGTTGGGGCGTACTTCGACACGGCCGCGGACGCCGAGGCGCTGGTGACGCGACCCCGCGATGTCTCCGACAACGCCCTCCCGTCGGGGAATTCGCTGGCCGTGGAACTGATTCAGCGACTGGCGGCGGTCACTGGCGATGCGGGACGTGCGCGGCGGGCAAGTGTCGTGCTCTCGGCGCTGGCGGAGGCCATGGCGCAGCACCCGCTGGCCTTCGGCCACCTGCTGGGTGACGCGGAGTTCGAGGCGCACGGAGCGGTGTGCGTGGCGATTGCCGGAGCGACGGGCTCAGGCGAGTTTGCCCGGTTGGCCCGCACCGTGGCCGCTCGCTACGTGCCGTCGCTGGTGCTGGCTGGCGGCACAGCGGGACCGCCCGAGTTGCTGGACGGAAAGACCGAGTTGCAGGGCCGCGCCACGGCGTACGTCTGCCGCGGCTTCCGCTGCGACTCACCGACGGGTGAGCCGGCCGAACTGGACGCCCAACTGGCGAGTGCTACTGGAAGTCCAGCGCGAGATTCATCGCGGGCGCCGAGTGGGTGAGCGCTCCCACCGAGATGCGGTCAACCCCCGTCTCGGCGATCGCCCGCACCGTGTCCAGTCGGACGCCCCCCGAGGCTTCGGTGACCAGCCGCCCCGCGATGATCGCCACGGCCTCCCGCAACAGGGCAAGGTCCATGTTGTCGAGCAGCACGGCATCGGCGCCCGCGTCGAGCGCCGAGCGCACCTGATCCAGGCGGTCGCACTCGACCTGCACGACGGTGCCCGCAGGCGAAAGCTCGCGCGAGCGTTTCACCGCCGTGGCCACATCACCGTCGACCGCCGCCAGATGGTTGTCCTTGATAAGCACCGCGTCAGCCAGCGTCTCACGATGATTGGTGCCTCCGCCGCAGCGCACGGCATACTTCTCGAGGCGACGCCAGCCCGGCGTCGTCTTGCGCGTGTCCAGGATTCGAGCCGCGGTTCCGCGGACGGCGTCCACGTAGCGCGCCGTCAGCGTAGAAATGCCGGAAAGGTGCTGGAGGAAGTTGAGGGCCGTGCGTTCGGCGGCGAGCACGCCGCGAGCCTTGCCGTTGAGAAAGAGCACGGTGGTACCGCACTCCACGCGCTGAGCGTCCTCGACGTCCACGCGGATCTCCACCCTCTCGTCGCACTGGCAGAGGGTGGCCAGTGCCAGCGGCACGCCGCAGATCACGCCGGGTTCGCGCGCCACCAGCACGGCGCGCGCCCTTCGTGTGGGAAGTACGGTGGCGAGGGTCGTCAGGTCATTCGACGCCCGGTCCTCGTCGAGCGCCGCCTTCACCAGGCGCACGACTTCCGTCTCGGACAGCGGAAAGTCGGGTTCCCCATCGGCAAAGGCCGGCGTGGCCAGTGGCGTGATGCGACGAGGGGACACCCGGTCGGGGGTCATTCGCCGGGGTCCACGCCTTCGCCGGCCGGCACCGGCACGCCACCACCGATCGCCACCATGCGTTCGATGGCCAGACGGGCCCGCGCCGCGATTTCGGCTGGCACGGTGATGCGGTGCTGCATGTGCACCAGCGCGTCACGCACCTTGGGCAGTGTCGTGACCTTCATGTAGGCGCACGACGCACGCTCGTTGGCGGCGAAGAACTCCTTGTCAGGGTACGCGCGCCGCAACCGGTGCAGGATTCCCACCTCGGTGGCGATGATGAAGGTGCTGGCATCGCTTTCGGCGGGACGCCTGATCATTCCCTCGGTGGAGAGGATGTGCACCCCGCGCGGATCAACGTCACCGGCAGACACCGCCTCGACCACGCTCGTGGCACAGCCGCATTCCGGGTGAATCAGGAACTCGGCGCCGGGATGCAGGGAACGCTGCAGCCGGATGTTCTCCGGATCGATGCCCGCGTGCACGTGGCATTCGCCCATCCAGACGTGGATGTCCGGCCGTCCCGTGATGCGGCGCACGTGCGCGCCAAGGAACATATCGGGCAGAAACAGGATCTCCCGGTCGGCCGGGATCGCATTCATCACTTCCACCGCGTTCCCTGACGTACAGCAGTAGTCGGACTCGGCCTTCACTTCAGCCGAGGTGTTCACGTACGACACGACGACGGCGCCGGGATGCTCCGCCTTCCATTCGCGCAGCTGTTCCGCATTGATCGTGGCGGCCAGGGAGCAGCCGGCGGCGAGGTCGGGAAGGAGCACCGTCTTGAGCGGCGACAGGATGGCCGCCGTCTCGGCCATGAAGTGCACGCCGCAAAAGACGATGACGTCGGCATCGGTGCGTGCCGCCTCACGGGAGAGTCCGAGCGAGTCACCCACGTAGTCGGCGAGATCCTGCACTTCGGGGCGCTCGTAGTTGTGCGCCAGGATCACGGCATGACGCTGCCTCGCCAGCGCGCGGATCTCTTCGACGAGGGCGGCATTTCCCGCAGCCGGCTGGGCATTCGACATGCCTGAAAACTAGCCCGCCCCACGCCGTGCGGGGAGTCGGGGTGCTGGCGCCAAGCGCGCCAGTCCGCGATCATCCAAACGTGCAGAATCTGACTGTGTTCGGCTCCGCATTGATTGCCACGCTGTACCTGTTGGCATTGACGATGCTCGTGGGTACCGCGGCGTTCCATTTTCTCGTGTGGCGGCGTACCAGCTTGCCCAGCGGGCCGGTGCGCACAGCCGCTGACATGCAGGTTTCTGCGCTGGTGCTCCGCTGTGGCAAGTGGAGCTCGCTGGCACTGTTGTTGCTGGCCGGCCCACGAGCCGTTGGCGTCTCGGCGCTGCTCGACGACCGCGTAGCACTGACGCACCGGATGGCGGCGCTGCTGCTCCGCAGCGAGTGGGGCATCGGCCTGCTGGCCATCTTGTCGGCGGCGGTCCTGTCATACCTGGGCTATCTCGGCGTCGCGAAGCGTCGCGCGTGGGGATGGCCCATGATTCTCGTCGGCGTGGGGTTGGTGGGGTTGGGCGCGGGCCTTCAGGGGTACCCGAACGACGCCTTCGCCAAGCTGACGCTCGCGCCGCTCTTTGATGGACTCCATGCCGTGAGCACCGGTGGATGGCTGGGGTCCTTCATTCTGCTGGTCCTCGCTGAGCGCCGCCTGCCGGCGCATACGTCGTCGCCGTGGACCGACCCTCTTGGCGCGATGCTCGAGCGTTACTTCAGCGTTTCGGGAGCGCTGGCCGCGGCCGTGGTGCTCACCGGCATCTTCGGCGCCACGACGCACCTCAGCGGCTTCGATGACATCCGGGGCACGCTGTACGGACGCATCCTCGCCGGCAAGGTGGGCATCTTTCTCATCGTGATGGCATTCAACGAGTTCCACCGGCGGCACGCCGAGCGCAAGGCGCGCACGTCAGAGCGGCCGCAGTTGGTGCACTCGTTGCGGTTCGAGGCGGGGCTGATCGTGCTCGTTCTGGTGCTCTCGGCCTTCCTGCTGGACGCCGTTCCGCCGGGCGTCAATGAAGTGCGCGCCGAGGTCTTTCGCGTCGCCCCGAAAGGAACGGCCGACATGAACGATGTGCAGCCGTAGCGGACACTAGAACTCGATGTGCCTTCCCCGCCACTTGTTCTTGGGGCGCGGGAAGTCGCGGCGGAAGTGCCCGCCGCGTGACTCGCGCCGCAGCAGCGCGGCCTCGGTGATCAGTTGCGCCGTCTCGAGCATGTTGGCCTCCTCGGTCGCCCCCACCGGGAGGCGCGCGACGAGGTCATCGAGGAGCTCGAGGCCGGTGCGGAGCCCCTTGGCCGTACGGTCGATGCCCGCGTAGTCCCACAGGATGGCGCGAATGGCATCAGCCGCCACCTGCGCGGCGCCCCGATCGGCCAGCACCGGGACGCGCCAGGCGCTTTCCCGCGGAAGACGAGGTAGCCGCGTCACCGAGGCGATGTCACGCGCCACGCGCTCGGCAAAGACGAGCCCCTCGAGGAGCGAGTTCGACGCCAGCCGGTTGGCGCCGTGTACGCCGGTGCACGACACTTCGCCACACGCATAGAGCCGGTCGAGCGACGACCGTCCCGCGAGATCCGTGACGATGCCGCCCATCATGTAGTGGGCCGCGGGTGTCACCGGGATGAGGTCGCGGCGCGGATCGATGCCGCGGGCGAGACAGATCGCCAGTATCCCGGGAAAACGGCGCGCGAAGGTGCGCTTGAGCACGCGTGCGTCGAGGTAGACGCGTCGTCCTGCCTGCTGCTCGCGGAAGATCGCGCGCGCCACGATGTCGCGGGGCGCCAGCTCGGCGAGGCGATGCACCTTGAGCATGAAGCGCACACCCTTGTCATTGACGAGCGTGGCTCCCTCCCCGCGCACGGCCTCGGAGATCAGTTGCAGCGGGTTCTCCGGCGTGTCGAGTGCGGTGGGATGGAACTGCACGAACTCCATGTCGGACAGGCGTACCCCCGCACGATGTGCAATCGCATAGCCGTCGCCGGTGGCCACTTCCGGATTGGTGGTATGCCGGAAGAGCTGTCCGCAACCGCCGGCGGCCAGCACGGTGGCGTCGGCGATGATGTCCACCGCCCGGCCGGCGACGCTCGCCCGCACGCCGCAGCAGCGCCCGGCGTGTACGATGAGGTCCAGCACGCGGGCAAACTCGAGTACGTGGATATTGGGCGACTCGCGCACGCGCTGGATGAGGGTGCGCGCCACCTCGGCACCCGTCTGGTCGCCCTGCGCGTGCACGATGCGATGACGCGAATGCGCCGCCTCCTTGCCGAGTGACAGGCGCCCGCGCAGGTCGGTGTCGAAGCGAACCCCGGCGGTGACCAGTTCCCTCACCCGGGCGGGTCCCTCCGACGTGAGCACCGCGACGGCGGCGGCGTCGCACAGCGCCGCACCGGCCGCCAGCGTGTCCTTGCGATGCAACTCGGGCGAGTCGCCTGCGCCCAGCGCCGCGGCAATCCCTCCTTGAGCGTAAGCGGTGGCCGAATCGAACAGCGATCGCTTGGTCAGCACGTACACCTCGCCGTGCTCCGAGGCCCGCCACGCCGTGTGCAAGCCGGCGACCCCGGAGCCAACGACGAGAAACCGCGTGCGAATGCGTTGGGACATGCCTAATGCTCGCACGAGGACGGCCAGACGAAAAGGCCGCATGCTGACAATTGGCGGTGGGCCGGACCGGGGCGATGTTTAATGGATGAAATCCATGCGTGCGCCGTACCGCTTCGCATTCGCCGGCGCGGCCATCGCCAGTCTCGCGGCATTCGTGCTTCCGGCTGCTGCCGTCTCTCCCCGACCGGAAGTCCTGCGGCGCCACGCGAAGCTGCTGAACAGCAAACCAGCCGCCAGGGAGACATTGAAGGCGTCACCGATGGCCATCAAGCTCTGGTTCTCTGAACCCGTCGAAACTGAACTCTCGCGCATCAAGCTCGTCGGCGCCGGAGGCGCGACCTTCGCCACCGGCAGGGCGAGGACCATTCCCGGCGCAGACGCGTCAACCCTCATGGCCCCGGTCACCGCACCGCTCCCGGCCGGCAGCTACCGTGTGCAATGGGCAGTGGCGTCGGACGACGGACATCCCGTGAAGGGTTCGTACTCCTTCACCGTCATCTCCAGGCCCTAGCGCAGTGATCGACGCCGCCGGCGGGCTACTGGTCGCCACGCTACGCTTTCTCGCCCTTGCGACAACCGTCGGCACTCTCGGCGCGTGGGTCTTTGGCCGCTTCGTCGCGCCCAGGCTGACCGGCGAAGATGGGGAGAAACACCGCGAGTCGCTGCAGGACTTCTCCGCGCGCACCGCCATCTGGTGCACGGCAGTGCTCGTGCTTGTCGCAGCTCCCCGTCTCTTCGCGCAGGCAGCGGCGTTCACCGACCCGGGCGGTGCATTGTGGCCGAATGCCGTGCTCGTGCTGCGCACGCGCTGGGGCTGGGCGCTTGCCGCGCAGGCAATCACCGCAGCCATGGCGGGGGCCGCA
>DATCGU010000132.1:0-10105 GCA_036508735.1 Gemmatimonadaceae bacterium | reverse complement strand
TCACGGGTATCGCAACGTCATCAACCTGCAGGGCGGGTACCAGGCGTGGGCAAACGCGGGGTACCCCGTCATCCACAACGGAACACCCCGATGATCTTTCACGAACGCGCAGTCTTTCCGCGCGGCTTTCGCTGCGCCAGTCGCAACGTCGGCCTCAAGCCGCAGGCGCGCGACCTCACTCTCTTTGCCAGCGATATCGACGCGGCCGCGGCCGCCGTCTTCACGCGCAACCAGTTTCCGGGCGCACCCATCATCCTTGGCCGTGAGACCATCAAGGGTGGCGTGCTGCGCGGCATCCTCGCCAACAGCAAGGTGAGCAACGTCGCCACTGGCGAACGCGGCGTGGAGAATGCGCGCCGGATGGCGGCCGCCGCCGCCGCTGAGCTTGGTACCGATCCGGGTAAGGTGCTCGTGAGCTCCACGGGCGTCATTGGCGTCCAACTTCCCGTGGAGAAGATCGAGGCGGGTGTGCGTGGCATGAAGGCCGATCTGCAGGGCGATCCGCTCGTCGGCGCCGAGGGGATCATGACCACCGATACGCATCCCAAGGCGCTTTCGGTGGCCATCGGCAGCGCGACCATTACCTGGGTGGCCAAGGGTTCGGGAATGATCGAGCCCAACATGGCCACCATGCTCGCCTACATCTTCACCGACGCTGCGCTCGATGCCGCAACCCTCGACCGTCTGCTCCGCCGTGCGGTGGACGTCTCGTTCAACATGCTCTCGGTGGATACTGACACCAGCACGTCCGATACCTGTTCCCTCATGGCCAACGGACTCGCTGGCCGCGTCGACGAACAGGCGTTCTACGAGACGCTCGTTGCCGGCTGCGTTCGGATGACCGAGATCCTCGCCCGCGATGGCGAAGGCGCCGAACACTTGCTGCGCGTCACAGTGCGCGATGCGGAATCCGGGCGGGATGCACGGGTGGTCGCCAAGTCACTCGTGAACTCGCCGCTCATCAAGACCATGGTGCACGGCGCCGATCCCAACGTCGGCCGCATCCTGATGGCCGTCGGCAAGTGCACCGACGTCACCATCAACACCGGCGCCACCAGTGCGTGGGTCAACGGCTGCCAGGTGGTGAGCAATGGTACGCGCCTCGACTTTGACGACGCCATGGTGCGTGTCGCGCTGGGCGTGGAGGTCGTGGACCTCGAGGTTTCGTTGGGCGCTGGGTCGGCGTCGGCGCGCGCCTACGGTTGCGACCTGACCAAGGGCTACATCGACGAGAACGCCGCGTACTACTCGAGCTGACGATCGGCGCACCGCTGGGCCCGCCGGCGTTCAGCGGAGCCGGTTCATGACGAAAGCTCCCTGCAAGCCGCTGCTGCGGCCGAGGGCGCTGCGCCAGCGTCCCTTGAGCGTGTCGCCCCGCAGGACACCAGCCAGGTAGACGTGATAATCACCTCGTGCTGAGGCGAAATCGAGCATCACCGAGTCGCCGCGAGCCGTGCGCGCATACACGGACGTCCCGTCGGGCAGGCGTTCGCCGAGCGCCGGATCGAACATCGAGATCGCGCCCTCGGCGAGCAGCCGACTCTCGTCACGTGCCGGTTCCGCTTCGCGTCGAACCGCAACCAGTGCCACCGACGCGCACGACCCCGACACCCTCGGTGACGCCTCGCCATCCATCACCAGGCACCACATGCCGGCGAGTGCGGTGGAACGCGGGTCAGATGTGCTCGCCACCGGAGCACACGCCGCGAGGAGGCCGCACGCGATGATCAGGACAGACCGCGTCACGGCGCCACGTCCGCGTGGGTCGTCGCAATGCCGGCACGCCCAGGCGCTGAGGTCAACGAGGCATCGTAGGTCGCCAAGTCGCTTAGCCGCGCCGCACGACCCAGCAGGTACGGCACCGAGGTCACCACGACGTTCGGCCGGAACAGGAAAGCCGTGCGAATAAAGAGAGCCGTTTTGTTGTGCAGGAGGTGCTCCCACCAGTGATGCGGCACGATCTCCGGCACGACGACGGTCACGAGGTCGGTCTCGCCCCGCTCCGACAGCCCGCTCACGTACTCGACCAGCGGGCGCAGGATCGATCGGAACGGTGAGGGAATCACCACGAGCGGCACCCCGATATCCCACGCTTCCCAGGCGTCTTGCAGTTGCGTGGTTGACGTCGCATCCACGTCGATGTAGAGTGCCCGCACATCCTCTGAAATTGTTGTCGCGTATACGAGCGCTCCCGCCGTCGGCTTGGTGATCCCGTTCACCGGCACGATGACCGTGTGGTGCAGGAACATCAGCGGGGCTTGTCCCTTGTACGCGACGTCGGCACGAAACTGCTCGTAGTGCCGATGAATCGCCCGCAAGAGCAGAATGATGCTCGGAATGATCAGCACCACGATCCACGCGCCATGCGTGAACTTCGTGACCACCTGCACCACCGACACCACTGCCGTCGCCACGGCCCCGATGCCGTTCAGCCACGCCTTCCATTGCCATCCCGGCTCGCGGCATTTGAACCAGTGCATCACCATGCCAGCCTGCGAGAGCGTGAAGCAGACGAACACGCCGATCGCGTAGAGCGGCACGAGCGCGGCGGTGTCGCCGTGGAATAGCCCGACGAGCAGCGCCGCCACCAGCGCCAGCATGATGATGCCATTCGAAAAGGCCAGCCGGTCGCCGCGTGCGGCGAATTGCCTCGGCATGTAGCCGTCGGTGGCCAGGATGCTCGACAGCCGAGGGAAGTCCGCAAATGCCGTGTTCGCAGCGAGCACCAGGACGGCAAACGTCGAGACCTGCAGGGCGTAGTAGAGCGCGCCACCGCCGAAGACATGGCGCCCGATCTGCGATAGCACCGTCTCCGTGGTGCTCGGCATCACCCCGAAGTGCTTCGCTAGGTAGCTCGTTCCGATCACGAACGTGCCGAGAATGGCCGCCATCCAGCTCAGGGTGATCGCGGCATTGCGCGAACTCGGCGCGCGGAACGCGCTCACGCCATTCGAGATCGCCTCCGTGCCCGTCATCGCCGAGCACCCTTCCGCGAACGACCGCAGGACCAGGAACGTGAGCGCAAACCCCGTCGGCCAGGTCATGCCGTGCCGTGCCGCTGAGACCGGGTCGATCTTTGCCACGCCGATGGCCGGCGCCATGTCGTGCCCCATCCAGCCCAGCACCAGGCCGTAGCCGATCAAGCCGACCATCATGACGATGAACGCATACGTCGGTACGCTGAACGCCATTCCAGACTCGCGTACGCCACGCAAGTTCACCAGCATCAGCAGCGCGATGGCCGCGTAGCACAACCCCACCGCATGTGGCGCCAGCGACGGGTAGGCCGAAGTGATGGCGGCAACGCCGCTTGAGATCGACACCGCCACCGTGAGGATGTAATCGGTAAGCAGCGCAGCGGCGGCAATCAACCCCGGCGACGTGCCGAGATTCTCCTTCGCAACCGTGTACGAGCCGCCGCCCGCAGGGTACGCGAAGATCGTCTGTCGGTAGGAGAGCGCCACCAGCGCGAGCAACGCGACGATGACGCCGCTGACACCGATGACATAGTTCAACGCCGTCGCGCCGAGCACCGCCAGTACCAGCAGCGTCTGCTCGGTGGAATACGCCACCGACGAAATCGCGTCGGACGAGAGGACCGCGAGCGCGATCTTCTTGTTCAGTCGCTCGTGTTCAAGCCGGTCGGAAGCGAGCGGTTGACCGAACAGGACGCGCTTGAAATGGAGGATCGGTGAAGCCATCGAGAATCAATATCTACACCCCCGTAAAGAGAGTGTAAAGATCGGTCGCGATGCACAAAAGAACTACAAAGACGACTTTACTCCGACGTCACTGCCGCTGATGTGCCCCAAGCGAACCGTCACACTTCCCGTCGCACGCAGCACCTCGCCCCCCTGCGCTGTCACCAAGCGTTCCGCCAATGCCGCGCTCGCAATGCCCACAGTCTTTTCCGTCGGAAACGGCAATATCTCGATCACTGTCGCCCCGTCCAGGCGGCTGGTACTGACCACCACCGGCCGGTCCGTCCCGCTTGCGCCTGCGGCCAGCGCGGCAAGCAGCGACAGCGCCTCGGCCAGTCGGGCCCGGTCGGCCAGAACCCGCGAAAGCCCTGGTTCCAGTGCGACGTCGACGCGTGCCCCCTGCCGCTCGGCGCTCGCCCGGATGAGCGGCAAGATCGCGCGCACCACGTCGTTCACCTGCACGAGTTCGCGCTTCACCGGCATGGCATCACGGTCGGCGTCGGCCACCTGGCCCAGCTGGCGCAACGCGGAATCCATCTCGTCGGAGGCGGTGCGCGCGTCGCGCAGCAGTTCCTCCTGGTTCTCATTCAACTCTCCGAATCTCGTCTCGAGCAAGATGTGCAACGGCAGGCGCACGTCATCCAGCCGCGCCAGTGTGTCGCGTACGAGCGCGGCCAGCATCGTGGACTGTTCCCAGAGGTGCGCAGCCGTCTGCGCATCGGTGTGCGCGCGCTGGGCCTCCGCCATGGTAAGGGCGCTCCCGAGGTGCCCCACCACATGCTCGATGCGATCGAACTCGTCGGTGACCCCGGTCCGGGCTCCGGCCGGGTCCCGTGACGCCTCGGCCTGGATGATTTCCGTGATTCGGTCGAACCGCCGCACGAGGTACCGTACGTTCCACAAAGTCAACGCAAGTGTCAGCGCGGCAAGAACGACGGAGGCGGCGACCACGACCTCGGGCGCCTTCCGGCCGTATTCGCCCCAATACACCAACCCGGCCACCATTGCCGCAGCCAGCAGTGAAGGCACCAGGCCGAGCAGCAGGCGCGCACCCACCGAGAGGGTCCACTGCTTTCGGAGGAGGCGGTTCACGACTGTCCCTCAACGTCGTTCGCGCCGTGACGATCGATGCGTGCGTTCCGATCATCCGGCGGCGAAACGACCAGCACGTCCAGCCCGCCACGTCCGGCGAGGAGGCGGTCCACCACGCTGCCGCGGGTAAACCGGTACCAGCGCGACTTCCGGGTTTGCCCCACCATGGCCAGGGTCACGCCGCGTTCCGACGCAAACTGCAGCAGCGCCGCCGCCACGTCCTCGCCCTGCAGCTTCACCACCTCGGCGCCGAGCGATTGCGCCAGCTGGATGTTCTCCACCAGGCGCCGCTGGAGGGAGGTGTCGATCTTGTCGGCCGCCTCCGCCGGTGTCTGCACGTAGACGCAGTACCAGTCGGAGCTGAGGCGTCCGGCAATGCGGCTCGCCTTGCGCAACAGGAAGCGCGAGATCAGGGGGTTGCTGGAGAGGCACGCCATCACCCGGTCCACTGTCTTCCGTGCCGTTGCAGGCGTCTCCGTCCGGCGCACCTGCTCCTCACGCGAGCGATCCACGGAGCTCGCCACTTCGCGCAACGCCAGTTCGCGAAGCGTCGACAGGTTGTCGTCGGTGAAGAAGTTGGCCAGCGCGTGTTCGATCTTGTCCGCACGGTATATCTTCCCCTCGCGCAGGCGTTGCCGCAGGTCCTCTGCCGAGATGTCGAGGTTCACCACCTGGTCGGCCTGCGCCACCACCCAGTCGGGTACGGTCTCGCGCACCGTCACGCCAAGCGTGCTCTCCACCACGTCGTTCAGCGACTCGAGGTGCTGCACGTTCACCGCCGAGATCACGCTGATCCCCTCGTCGAGCAGCAGGAGCACATCCTGCCACCGCTTGCCATTGCGAGATCCGGGGGCATTGGTGTGGGCCAGTTCGTCGACTACCGCCACCTGCGGACGCCGCGCCACCACGGCGTCGACGTCCATTTCCTCGAGCGTCACACTGCGGTATTCCAGCCGCGTGCGCGGAACGATCTCCAGAGTCCCAACCTGCGCCTCGGTCTCGTCGCGACCGTGGGTCTCCACGTACCCGACCACCACATCAACGCCGCGGCGCCGCAGGTCGTGCGCCTCCTGCAACATGCGAAAGGTCTTGCCGGTGCCCGCCGCCGAGCCGATGTACAGCTTCAGCTTGCCGCGGTCACGCTGGCGCACGAGTTCCAGGAAGCTCGTGCTTTCCGTCATCAGAACGTCACTGCCAGCGACGTAACGGCAAATCCACCCGTCGAACGCGCGGCTGATGTGCCATCAGGGAAGACGGCGTCGCGATTGCCGAACCCGCGGAGTTCGGTGCGCCACAGCACGCGCGACGAGGCCGATACGTCGATGCCGAACGACGCACCGTTGCCGTGGAACGCCGGATTCGCCGTCGCCCCCACGCTGCCTGTCGCTATCACCACCTGATCGTCGTCTACGAACCGCTCCACGCGTCCGTTGACGGTGACCGTCGGCGACACCTGGTACCGGACGAGTGCCATGAGGCCGTACCACGAGGAGCTCGATGTCGTTGCGTGTGCCTGTTGGCCGGCATCCGCCTGCCCCATCAGCGTCCACGCTCCCCGCACGACCTTCGCCCCCACACCGTTGAACGTGCGCAGCTGCGAGCCCGCCTCATCGGAAAAGAAGTTGTAGTAACTCAGCATCGTTCCCTCCACTGGCACCCAGTCGATGCGCGCACCGGCACCCTTGCCGGTGTTGTTCTCCGAAATGTTCTGCCAGCCGTTCACGACGTCCAGTTGGGCTGTCACCTTGCCCGACGGCGTCCATGTGAACTTGACACCGCTCTGGTAGTACGGCGAGTACTCGGCGACGAGCGATCGCGTATACGTGGGATTGTCCCGCGAGATCCAGCTCTCCATGCCCATGTGCGAGAAGAAGATGCCGCCATCCACCCACAGGTTGTCGGAAAGCTTCGCACCGGCGACCGCCTCCTGGATGAGGCGCGACAGCGCCGGACCGCTGACCTGTCCGTTCGCCGGTTCACCCGAATAGTTCGACTGCACGGATGTCCCCGTCTGCAGCGCCAGCCGGCCGCGCACGCGTGCCCCGTCGGCCTTCAGTTCGATGAACGCGAGGTTGACGTTGAATTCGTTGTGCCGCGCCGGTTGCGTGGTGAACAGCGCGCCGCCGGCGAACGAGCGATCCATCGACGGCGGACGTCCGTTGTCCCACGCGTAGTACCCGTCCACGAATCCGCCGATGGTGATCTTCACCGCCGTGTCGGCGGGCGCCTGGCCCGCAGCGGGGGTCGCCAGCGCGGCGGCCAGCAAGCCGGCGGCAAGTGTGTTATTTAGTCGCATACTGATACCTATTAAAAGGGGGCGCTGGTTACGGCTTGGCCGCGGCCGGCATCTTGGTCATGGGAAAGGCCGAATCGACGGCGATGTTCAGCAACAGCACGTTCACGCGCGACTCACCGAAGAACCCGAACTGCCGGCCTTCGACGTGCCCGGCAAGCAGGGCGCGTACCGCTACCGAATCGGCGTGGCGCGCGCGCGCCACGCGCGCCACTTGCAGGTATGCATTGGCGGGCGAGATATGCGGGTCGAGTCCCGACGCGGACGAGGTCACCATGTCCGACGGGATCGCTCCCTTTCTTGCACCGTCGTTCGCGACGGCGCTGTCAATCGCCTGGGTGATCAACGTGTCCGCGAGCTTCGCGTCGGTTGGCCCCTTGTTCGTGCCGCTCGATGCCGCGGCATCGTACCCGTTGCCCGCCGCCGAGGGGCGGGGGTGGAAGTACTCCGGGCGCGTGAAGGCCTGGCCAATGAGCGCGCTGCCCACCACCCGACCGTTTACGGTGACCAGCGAGCCATCGGCCTGCTTCGGAAAGAGCACGCGGGCCAGTCCGGTCACGACGCCGGGGTAGATGACGCCCGTCAGGACGCACAACACCAGCGTCATCAGGAGGGCGGGCTTCAGTTGCTTCAGCATGTAGATCTCCAGTCTCGGCTCAGACGAGGCCGAGGAAAACGAGCACGACGTCGATGAGCTTGATGCCCGCGAACGGCACCAGGAGCCCGCCAACGCCATAGATGACGAGGTTGCGGCGCAGGATCACGCCCGCGGCTGCCGGGCGGTACCGGACCCCGCGCAACGCCAGCGGAATGAGCGCCACGATGATGAGCGCGTTGAAGATCACCGAGCTCAGGATGGCGCTCTGCGGCGAGTGCAGCCGCATGATGTTCATGGCCTGCAGCGCCGGGTAGTTTGCCACGAACATCGCCGGAATGATGGCGAAATACTTGGCCACGTCGTTGGCGATCGAGAAGGTCGTCAGCGACCCGCGTGTCATCAGCAGTTGCTTGCCGATCTCCACGATCTCGATGAGCTTGGTCGGGTTGGAGTCGAGGTCGATCATGTTCCCCGCCTCCTTCGCCGCCTGCGTGCCGGTGTTCATCGACACGCCTACGTCGGCCTGGGCCAGCGCCGGCGCATCATTCGTGCCGTCCCCGGTCATCGCCACCAGCCGCCCCCCCGCCTGCTCGCGCTTGATCAGCGCCATCTTGTCTTCGGGCTTCGCCTCCGCCAGGAAGTCGTCCACGCCGGCTTCCTGCGCAATCGCCGCCGCGGTCAGCGGGTTGTCGCCGGTGATCATCACCGTGCGAATGCCCATCGCGCGCAGGCGGTCGAACCGTTCCTTCATGCCGCCCTTCACGATGTCCTTCAGGTAGACCACACCCAGCACGGTCGGCGCCGAGGTGCCTTCGCGTTCGGCTACGACCAGCGGAGTGCCCCCCTCGCGGGCAATCTTCTCCACCACCGCCTCAAGGTCGGCTGGCACCTTGGCGCCGAGGTCCTGTGCCCAGCGCAGCACCGCGTCGGCCGCTCCCTTCCGCACCTGGTGCGCACCGTTGTCAGCGCCGCTCATGCGCGTCGCGGCGCTGAAAGGCACGAACACCGCACCCGGCACGTCCGGCTCCGACGGCGTGTCTCCGGCGCGCGCACCCACCGAACGGCCGCGCAGGCCGAACTGCTCCTTGGCCAGCACGACGATGCTCCGTCCTTCCGGCGTTTCGTCGGCCAGCGACGACAACTGCGCCCGGTCGGCCAGTCGCTCCACTGTTGTCCCGTCGACCGGCAAGAACGCCGCCGCCTGCCGGTTGCCCAGCGTGATCGTTCCTGTCTTGTCCAGCAGCAACGTGTTCACGTCGCCGGCCGCCTCTACCGCGCGGCCGCTCATCGCGATCACGTTTTGCTGGATCATCCGGTCCATCCCGGCAATCCCGATGGCCGACAGCAGGCCGCCAATCGTCGTCGGAATGAGGCACACGAGCAGTGCGATCAGCACCGGCACCGGCACCGCACCGCCGGCGTAGATGGCAAACGGCTGCAGGGTCGCCACCGCGAGCAGGAAGACAATCGTCAGCCCCGACAGCAGGATGGTCAGGGCAATCTCGTTGGGCGTCTTCTGGCGCGACGCGCCCTCCACCAGCGCGATCATGCGATCGAGGAACGTCTCGCCGGGGTTGGCCGTGATGCGGATGACCAGGTAGTCGCTCAGGACCTTCGTCCCCCCGGTCACCGCCGACCGGTCACCACCGCTCTCGCGAATCACCGGCGCGCTTTCGCCCGTGATCGCGCTCTCGTCCACCGACGCCACGCCTTCCACGACGTCGCCGTCGCCCGGAATCATGTCGTTCGGCAGGCACAGCACCACGTCGCCGCGTCGCAGTGCCTCCGCGTCCACGGCTACGGCACCCCGCTGCTCGAACTTGCCATCACGGCTCGTGCCGGTCAGTCGCCGCGCCGTCGTCTGCGTGCGCGCCTTGCGCAGCGAGTCGGCCTGTGCCTTGCCCCGTCCTTCGGCCATCGCCTCGGCGAAGTTGGCAAAGAGCACGGTAAACCAAAGCCACAGCGCGAGCTGGAGCGTGAATCCCCAGCCGGCGACGCCGCCCAGCAGCTCCCGCGCAAAGATGAGCGTCGTGAAGACCGACCCCACCATCACCACGAACATCACCGGATTGCGCAGTTGGTGGCGCGGATCGAGCTTGCGCACCGCGTCGCGAACTGCCCGCGCAACGATCGGCGGGTCGAACAGCGGACGCCGGCGCGTCCCTTGGGAATGCGTCGTCATCCTAGAACAGCCTCCCCGCACCCATTAGCAGGTGCTCGACGATTGGGCCGAGCGCCAGGGCCGGAAAGAAGGTGAGGGCGCCGACGATCAGGACTACGCTGATCAGCAGCACCGAGAAGAGCGGACCGGAGACGGGGAACGTCCCGGCCGAGTCGGGGATAATGCGCTTCTCCGCCAGGAAGCCGCCGAGGGCCAGCGCGGGCACGATCAGGGCGAACCGCCCGATGAGCATCGCGATG
>DATCGU010000131.1:0-3691 GCA_036508735.1 Gemmatimonadaceae bacterium | reverse complement strand
CGCGGCTGGCCCTTTTCTCGTTCCAGCCGCGACCAACCAGGCTCACCCGAGCTCGCGCAGCCGCTCCACCAGTTCGCGCGCCGACTGCAGACGGTCACGCGGCTCGTACCTCAGGAGATTGTCGACGAGCGCCGCGAACGCAGGCGTCACGTCAGGAACCAGGCTGTCAATCGGGGTTGGCGGCCCGCCTACCAGTTTGGCGACGATTTCGGTCGGCGAATTCCCGTCGAACGGAGCCAGGCCGGTCAGGCATTCATAGAGGACGACTCCCACCGCAAACAGGTCGCTCCGTTCATCGACCACGTTGCCGAACAGCTGCTCCGGCGCCATGTACCGGGGCGTTCCCACCACCGAGCCGTGCTCCGTGAACCCCGTGCTCTTCTCCACGGGGCGCGCGAGCCCGAAGTCCGTCACCTTCAGGACGCCCTCGTCGTTTACGAGCAAGTTGGCAGGCTTGATGTCCCGGTGAATGATCTGCTGCTCGTGGGCGACGGCGAGCGCCTCCGCGAGTTGCGTGCCGATCGCCAGCGTGGACGCGACCGAGAGGCGTCCTTGTGTCTCGAGCAGGTTCTCGACCGTGATCCCCTTGACGTATTCCATCGTCAGGAAGTGCATCCCCTGCCACTCGCCGAAGTCGTGCGAGCGCACGACGTTCGGGTGCGTGATCCGGCGCGCGAGGCGGATCTCCATCTTCAGGCGCTCGATGAGTCCCGGGTCTGTCTTCAGCAATTCCGCGCGCAGCACCTTGACCGCGACCTCCTCTCCCAGTTCGCGATCGCGCGCGCGGTACACCACGCCCATGCCACCTCTGCCGAGCTCGTCGATGATCTCGTACCGATCCGCAAGCAGATGGCCCGTCTCGAGCGCCCCGAAACCCGAAAGCAACTGCAGCTCCATGGACGGCCGCTGTTTCGATCGCTGGATCTCCTCCTTGAACTGCCTGACTCGGCGCTGCAGGCGCGCCTCCCTCGATTGCCAGCCCGACACGACGCGATCGAACACGCGCGCCAGCCGGCCCAGCGCGTCGTCCTGACCAGCGAGGTTCCCGAGCGAGCCCGGCCGGTACGTGGCGTTTTCCACTTCTTCCGCCGCCACCGTCAGTTGCGCCACGCGACGCAGGTACCCCAGCTCCTGGTCGCGCAGCCGCTTCCGTTCGAGCGAGGCGCGCACGCGCGCCTGCAGCAAGAGGCTGTCGAACGGTTTCGCCAGATGATCCTCCGCGCCCAGTTCGATGCAGCGAACAACGCTCGCCGCGTCGCCGAGCCCCGATACCACGATTACCGGGATGTCCCGCGTCGCATCGTTTGCCTTGAGTCTCACGAGCAACTCGAAGCCGTCGCACTCCGGCATCTCGATGTCGCTGACGATCACGTCGACCCGCCCCCGCTCGGCGATGGCCATCGCCTCGAGGCCGCCCGCGGCCGCAATGACGTCATAGCCCAGCCGTTCGAGGAGCCGGGCCAGCATCTTGCGCGGCGCTTCCGTATCGTCGACCACGAGCAGACGCGGGGCTGCACGCTCGGCCGTCGCCCCGTTGCCTTTGCGCGACAACCGTCCTCGCGCCGGATCGCGCGGGGTCACCTCGCGCACCGTCGGCATCTCAGCAGTGTCGTCGCTGCCGAGACGGAGTGCGACGTCGCGGATGGCGCGGGCGTCGCCGAGCAGCAGCTCGTCGTCGAGGTCGGTCGGTACCAGACCCAGCATGCGGGTCATGGCCTGTACAATGCGATGCTGCGGCTCCCGCAGCTGAGCGTTCAGCGCCACGATCTCATCGCGCGACAGGACCACATTCGACGCGTGGAAGCGGCGTTCGACGACCGCGCGCAACTGATGTCCGGCGAGCAGCGCTTCACCGACGGCTTCCCGCCAGAGCCGCCATTCGGGCTGGGCCGTATCGGAGAACAGCATCTCGCAGTCGGTCACGATGCGATGCGCGGCAGCCCGCACGCGGTGCCGCAGGAGCGTCGTCGACCGGCGCTCTACTTCAGCATGCACTGTCTGTACACATGTAGAGAGAGACCTTCACTTGGCATCCACGACCTCCCGCACCGTGCGGCCCAGCGATTCCGCCGTGAACGGTTTCTGCACCAGCGTGACGCCCTGTTCCAGCAAGCCGTGCAGGATGGTCACGTCACTCGTGTAGCCCGACACAAACAGCACCTTGAGCTCCGGCCTCAGGGCGCGGACCCGCTCCGCGAGCACGCGCCCGCTCATGCCGCCCGCGAGGATGACGTCCGTCAGGAGGAGGTGTATGGGTTCGCGACCATCCTCGACTACCCGCAGTGCCTCCTCGCCGCTGCTCGCGAGGAGCACGCGGTATCCCTGCCCTTCGAGCATGCGCGCGCTCACGCGGCGCACGGCCGGCTCATCCTCCACCAGAAGAATCGTTTCCACGCCGCGTACCGATGCGCGCTCGAGATGGCGTGAGGCTGCCGCTGCGACTTCACGGCGCCGCGGCAGGTACACCTTCATCGTGGTGCCGACGCCTTCCTCGCTGTACACCCCGATGTGGCCCCCAGCCTGCTGGGCGATCCCAAAGCACGTGGCGAGCCCCAGCCCCGTTCCTTTCCCACTCTCCTTCGTCGTGAAGAAGGGCTCGAAGAGTCGGGTCTTGACCTCCTCGCTCATGCCGACGCCCGAATCGCTCACGGCGAGCATCACGTACTCGCCGGGCGTCACGCCGGCGTGATGCCGTGGATACTCGGCATCCAGCGTCACGTTCGCGGTCTCGATCGTGATCTTTCCACCCTCGGGCATTGCGTCGCGCGCATTGACCACGAGGTTCATGAGCACTTGCTCGAGTTGTCCCCGATCCATTTTGACCGTGCCGAGGTCCGGCTCGGTGCGGGTCGCGAACTGGATGTCCTCGCCGATCAGCCGGCGGAACAGCTTGTCCATCTCGACGACCAGGTCCGTGGGGCAGAAGAGTATGGGCTCCACCACTTGCTGCCTGGAAAACGCCAGCAATTGCCGCGTGAGCCCGGCGGCTCCCTCCCCGGCCTTGAGCACCTCTTCCAACGACGGCCGGATCGCATGATCGGCGGGCAACTCCTCCAACGCCATTGCCGTCCAGCCGAGGATCACGGAAAGCAGGTTGTTGAAATCATGCGCCACGCCACCCGCGAGCCGGCCTACGCTCTCCATCTTCTGCGCCTGCAGCAACTGTGCCTGCAGTTGCAGGCGCTCGGTGATGTCTTCTTTGATCGCGACGAAGTGCGCGATGGCGCCAGACTCACCGAGGACCGGCGTGATGGTCAGGTACTCGGTATACAGGCTGCCATCCTTGCGGCGGTTGGTGGTGTCGGCGCGCCACGTACGTCCGGACAGGACCGTCTCCCACAGCGACTGATAGAATGCCGGATCGTGCGTGCCGGACTTGAAGAGCCGGGAGTTCTTGCCAAGGACATCATCCGCGGGGTAGCCGGTAAGCACCGTGAAGGCGTGATTCACCCACTCGATCGTGCCAGACGGGTCGGTGATGACGATGGCATTGGCAGCGGCATTCAGGGCGGCGCTTTGTACGTGCCGGGATTCGTCCGCCTTGAGGTGATCGAGCGCGAACGAAATATTCCCGGCAATCTCGGTGAGCAGCCTCATCTCCTCCGTGTCGAAGCAATCCTTCTCCGATGCGTAGAACAGGAGGATGCCCAACATCTTGCCGGCCGATTGCAGCGGGAACACGACCACCGAC
>DATCGU010000130.1:0-3282 GCA_036508735.1 Gemmatimonadaceae bacterium | reverse complement strand
AACCCAGATGGCTGAAATGGAAGGCGACGCCCAGGCCGCGCCCCTTGGGCATCGGCTTCCCGCCCCACGCCGACTTGTCGCGCACCAGTTCCAGCACGCCGCGCGCGCGATCGGGATTGAAATTGTCCTGCGCCGCGGCCGGCACCGCCGGCGTGAGCAGGTCGAGCCGAAACTGCAGTGGATCCTTGCCGGCGGCGTGCGCCAGCTCGTCCACGAATGACTGGATGACGAACGCGATGCCGTTGCTCCCGGGCGCGCGCAGCGCACCCGTGGGGATGCCGTGCGGCAGGCTGGACAGTTCGAGCGAGTAGTTGGGCACGTACCGCGCGGGCCACTCGCCGGCGCGCACGCCTTCCAGGATCACGTGGTTGCGCCAGGCAACAACCTTGCCGCGAGCGTCCACGCCACCCTTTAGATAGTGGAAGCCCGCCTGCCGGTAATGGTCGTGCCGCATGTCGTCTTCGCGCGTCCACAGCAGCTTCACCGGCGCGTTGACGACGCGCGAGATCCACGCCGCTTCCACCATGTAGTCGTTCTTCAGCCGGCGCCCGAAGCCGCCGCCGATGCGAGTCAGGTGGATGGTGATGTCGCTTCCGGCGATTCCCATGGTCTTCGAGACGAGGTCGCGCCCCGGCTGTGGCATCTGCGTGGGCGCCCAGATCTCGAGCTTGCCGACCTTGAAGTGCGCCGTACAATTCTGCGGCTCGAGCGTGGCGTGCGAGATGAACGGATAGAAGTATGCCGCCTCCACCACCTTGGCCGCCCCGGCAAAGGCGGCGTCGACGTCGCCATCCTTGCGTCCGATGCGGTCGGCAGCCTTCTGCGACAGCTCCTTCGCGCGCTCGGCAAACCATGCGCTGCCCTGCTGTGCCGTGGCTCCCTCGTCCCACTGCACCCGCAGTTGCGCGCGCGCCGTCTTGGCGTTGTACCAGCTGTCGGCAACGACGGCCACGCCGGGCATCAAGCCGTCGAGCGCCGTGCCCACGCCGTCAACCACGAAGACGTGCTTGACGCCCCGCAGCTTGCTCACGGCGTCGAGGTTTGCGCTGACCACCTTGCCGCCGAACACCGGGCACTTCTCGAAGACCGCGTGCAGCATCCCCGGCACCACCACGTCGATGCCGAACAGCTTCTTGCCGGTGACGATCTTCCTGTTGTCGAGCCCCGGGATGCGCTTGCCAAGCAGGCGGAACGTCGCGGGATCCTTCAGCGTGACCTTGGCGAGGTCGGGCACGGGCATCGTTGCCGCCGTGGTGGCCAGCGCGCCATAGCCGAGGCGTCGCCCGGACGGGTTGTGCGAGACGCTCGCCTTGGACGTGGTAAGCTCGCTCTCGGGGACGTTCCACGTCCTGGCGGCCGCCGCCACGAGCATGGCGCGCGCGGCCGCGCCGAGCCGGCGATGGTTGTCGTAGTTCAGCGGCGTGCTCATGGAGCCACCGGCAAACTGGCGGCCGTACCTCGATTCGTCGCTGTCAGCCTGCTCGATGGTCACCTGGGACCATTCGGCGTCGAGTTCCTCGCAGATGATCATCGGCAGCGATTGCAGCACGCCCTGCCCCTCTTCGGGATTCTTGGCGATGATCGTGATCTTGCCGTCGGTGGTGATCCTTATGAAGGCGTTGGGGACGAACGGATCGCCTTCCAGGCGCTCCGCGCCTTCGGCATCGGCGCTCGCGACGAGCGAACTGAACATGATGCCACCGCCGACGAGCGCGACGACCTGCAGGAAGGAGCGGCGATGGATCTTCACGGGGGCGGTCATGGCTCACTCCTCCCCGGCGTCATCGGACGCCCCTTTCGCGGCCGGTGCTCCGGCCAGCGCCGCCGCCCGATGGACGGCCTGCCGGATGCGATTGTACGTGCCGCAGCGGCAGATGTTCTGCATCGCCGTGTCGATGTCGGCGTCGGTGGGGTGCTTCGTCGTCTTGAGCAGGGCGGCGGCGACCATGATCTGCCCCGCCTGGCAGTAGCCGCACTGCGCGACGTCGATTTCGTCCCAGGCCACCTGCGCCGGGTGCGAGCCGTCCGCCGAGAGGCCCTCGATGGTGATGACCTGCTTGCCGGCGACGGCCGAGACCGGGATGATGCAGGATCGCACGGGGACGCCGCCCAGATGGACGGTGCAGGCGCCGCACTGCGCGATGCCGCATCCGAACTTGGTGCCCTTCAGGTCGAGCATGTCGCGGAGCACCCAGAGCAGGGGCATCTCCGGCGGTGCATCCACTGTGGCGGACTTGCCGTTGATCATGAACGAAATGGTCATCGTGGGGGTCTCCGGGGGGCGATATGCCTATGGGTGCCAAAATGCAGGGTGGCGCCGCGGCATGCTAGTCGGAGCGGACAGCCCGGCCATGGCCAGCATCCAGCACCTCGCGCACCTTGGCACCCAGGGCACTGGAGGAGAACGGCTTCTCGATGAACGGCACCCCCTTGACCAGAATGCCACGATGGGCAATGACACCGGCCGTGTGTGCGGACATGAAGAGGCGCTTGATTTCCGGACGAATGGCCAGGAGTGACTGTGCCAAGTCCCGGCCGTTCATCTCGGGCATCACCACGTCGGTCAGCAGCAGGTGTATCTCGCCGGCGTATTCCCGCGCCAGGCGCAGGGCCTCCGCCGCGCCGCTGACGGCCAGCACGGCGTAGCCCTGCACCGCAAGCACTCGTGTGACGAGCCGCAGGATCGCCGGTTCGTCCTCCACCAACAGGATCGTCTCGCGGCCGCTCGTGGCCAGCACGATGTCCCCGGACTGTTGCGTGGCGTGGCCCTCGCCCTCCATCCGCGGCAGGTAGATGTCGAATGCGGTGCCCTCGCCCGGCGCGCTGGACACCGTGATGAATCCGTTGTTCTGCCGGACGGCACCGTGCACCGAGGCCAGTCCGAGGCCGGTGCCCTCGCCGGCCGCCTTGGTGGTGAAGAACGGTTCGAAAATATGCGACAGCACCACGGCGTCCATGCCACTCCCCGTGTCGCGCACGGTCAGTCGCACGTAGTCCCCGGGCGACGCATCCACGTGCGTCGCGCAGAACTCCGCGTCGATGACGCAGTTGGCCGTCGAGATGGCGATGGTGCCGACGTCGGCGATGGCGTCGCGCGAGTTGACGCACAGGTTGGTCAGGATGTTTGCCAGCTGGGTGGGGTCCATCGTGATCGGCCAGCACGTCGCCGCCGGCTGCCACACCAAGTGGATGTCCTCGCCGATCAACCGCTGCAGCATGGAGAGCAGGCCCGGCATGGTCTCGTTCAGCACCAGTTCCTCGAGCGCGACGGTCGTTTTGCGG
>DATCGU010000129.1:0-6573 GCA_036508735.1 Gemmatimonadaceae bacterium | reverse complement strand
GGGCGCGAGGCGCCGTAGACTGCGAGTGAGGGCCGGTGCTGCGGGTGGGGGTTTGGAGTCGAGTGTCAGGGGTAGCGTTCAGACTCACGGGACCACAACCGAACTATCGGCGTGTTGTGAGAGTAACGCAAGGGAAGGTCACCCTGACACAATAAGGACTCAAAATCCCGCGAGGGCAACCTCATGTGGGTTCGATCCCCACTCTGGGCACTACCAGCAGGACGGCGTGCGTCATGGAGCGCGCCGGGCCTCCCCAATGAAGAACGCGTCCCTGCGGTCGGTCGCTAGGCGGGCCGTGTGATGGTAACCGTTCCCGATGTTGCGCTGTACGTCGTGGCAAACGTCTGGAGTGACGCCGGTGCCACTCCAGACGTCACGCCGCCGGACTTGGCGAACGACGATCCGTGCACGGGACAGTAGAACCCGTTCGCCGTGATGTCGAGGGGATAATACCCGGCGTGCGTGCACACCAGTGCGAGCGCCACGAAACTCGTACTGCCGCTGCGGTAAAGCGCCGTCGGCGCGCCCGAGCCATTGTCGACGCGAGCCACGCCGCCCACGGATGACAGCGCGCTGAAGTTCGCCAGCGTCACGGTAATTGGACCGCCGTACGAGCCGTTGAACGCGCCGCCGTCTACCAGCGGGTTGGTGCAGGCGTCCAGTGCGACTGCCACCGCCGCGAGCACCGTGGCCGAGAGGAATGTGCGGCGGTCGACGCCACGCCGGCATCCGGTGCAGGGGGGCTGGATCGCGTCGGATGGTGTGGTCATCGCTGGAAACTCCGGTGGATTGAGTTGGGGGGCTGGCGTTGTGCATCTGCCACTGCGAATGCCGCGACACTGCGCCATCGCGTTGAGGCAGATGTACCCGCCAAAGTGAGGGATGTTTCGCCTCGCGGTGTGCCCCGATAACTTCCCACCGGCATATGCCCGACATCTACGAATACCTCGACGCCCACGGCATAGCCTACGAGCGCTGCGATCACCCTGCCGTCTTCACCGTGGCCGAGGTGAAGCTCCTGGTGCCGCCGCTCGACGGCACGCACACCAAGAACCTCTTCTTGCGCGACAAGAAGGGCCGGCGTCATGTCCTGGTGGTGGTCGGCTCCGACAAGCAGGTGGACATCAAGGCGTTGTCTGCCGCCCTCGGCCTCGACCACCTGAGCTTCGGTTCCCCCGAGCGCCTCCTGAAGTACCTGGGCGTCGAGCCGGGATCGGTATCGCTGCTGGCGCTGCTCAACGACGTCAATCGCGAGGTCGAAGTCTTCATTGACCGGGAACTCTGGAGTGCCGACGCGCTGCAATGCCATCCGCTGGTCAACACCAGCACCCTCGTCATCGCGCGGGAAGGCATCGAGCGGTTTCTCGAGGCGACCGGCCACCCGTACCGGCTCGTGGACGTGCCCTCACCGGCGGGCGGCGACGCCGAGGGCTAGCCGGCCATCTCGGCAGTCCCTTCCGCCGCCCGCTTCGAATTCCGGAATCGACTTCCAATTCCGCCATCCGCATTCAGGTTCACTTGTACGTCGGGTCCCCTTCGCCGAAGTCACCCGGGCGCGTCGGCTGGAAGTTCAGGTCGATGGCCAGGAAGACGAGCCGCGTGAACGGATACAGTGCCACCGGCATCGCCACCACCAGCACCGCCGCGCTCCACTGCATCAGCTCCCATGACGGATCGGGCCACGTGGTCACCAGCAGCGTCGCCCAGAGCACGGCCGCCACGAACTCGGCCATGCCGAGGTTCACCACGTAGCCGCCGAGGAAATGATCCGGCTCGCCCCGGTCGGGGCGCAGGTTGCAGCCCGGACAGCGGTCGGCCAGGCGCAGCCAGCCATGCAGCAGTCCCCCCGATCCGCACGCCGGGCATCGCAGCGAAAGCGCGCGCCCGAGGCGCCGCAGCGGCGAGATTGCAACAGGCGGTCTAGCGTCTTCCATGCCTCGCAAGATAAGGTTCGCACAGCATAATTGGCGGCGCCCCTCGCCACGGCACTCCGGTGGCCACCCACGTACCCGCGAATGACGGAGCGATGACGCAAGCTGCACCTATTGAGCCGTATGATTTTGACGCGCTCCTCGAACTGCTCGACCGCGACACCATGCGAGAGGTCGTCACGATATTCGTCGGCTCGGTACCGGGGCGCATGAGCGCCGCGCGTCACGGAATTGCCGGCGGAGACTTGCCTGCGGCCGTGACCGCCTTTCACACCATGAGGTCGGGGTGCGGCCAACTGGGTGCGCGACGCCTGGAAACGCTCTGCGCAGACGCGGAGCGCACGGCGAAGGCGGGCGACGTTGAAGGTACGTTGGCGCTGCTGGACTTGGTGGAAGTGGAACTCGCGCTGTGCCTGGCATGGTTCCACGAGCATGGCTGGGTGAATTCCTGACGCCGTCCGCGGCAGGATGCACGCTGCTGGTCGTTGCCGGACCCGCGGATCGAATGGAATTGCTCCCGTTTGGCTTGCTCCGCACCGGGACCGTTCCTAATTTCACGAACATCTTCAACTCTTCCGACAAATGACGAAGTACAAATACTCGACCATTCCCGCGCAGAGCGAGCGCGTGGAAACGACGGGCGGCCAGTTCCTCGTTCCCGACCAGCCCATCCTTCGTGGCATGAAGGAGAACTGAGATGTCGCTGGCGCTTTCCCTGCGGGGTGGTGAGCCGTCGCGAGTGTCCACCCCGCTGCTGGCGGTGGCGCTCCATTCGGGCGGCGTCTTTCCCCGCGTGCTGGCCGCCCTCGACAAGCTGTACGGCGGCGTGCTGTCGCTCGCGGTGAAGCAAGCGGACTTCAAGGGAGGGCGCGACGAATCGCTGCTGTTCGTGGGAAACGGACGCGGCCCGGCGCGCGTGCTGCTCGTGGGGCTCGCCGAGAACGACGATGCCTACGCGGCGATCACGCGCGCGGCCACCCTTGCCGGTCGCAAGGGCAACGCGATGGGCGTGCGCAAGATGGCGTTCTGGGCGCCGCAGCTCTCCGGTGACTCGGTCGAAGCGGCAGCGTTCGGACTCTCGCGCGGTTCGTGGGAACTCATGGATTACAAGACCCAGCCTCCGGCCCGGGAGCGTCCCAGGCCGCTGGTTGAGGCCGCGGTGGTGAGCAGCGACGTGCGGGGCTCCAAGGCCGCGTTCGCCGCCGGGGTTGCGCTCGGCGAGGGGCAGCGCGTCGCGCGACGGCTGCAGCAGCTGCCGGGCAACGTCTGCACCCCCGAGCACATTGCGCGCACGGCGCGCGACATCGGCGCTCGCCATCGCCTGCGCGTGAGCGTGTTCGGCCGCCGCGAGATCACGCGCCTCAGGATGGGCTCGTTCCTCGCGGTGGCGCAGGGGACGCCACAGGATCCCAAGCTCATCGTGGTCGAGTACCGCGGCGGCCGGCGCGGCGAAGCGCCCATCGCGCTGGTGGGCAAGGGACTCTGCTTCGATTCAGGCGGCATCTCCATCAAGCCTGCGCACGGGATGGAGCTCATGAAGTACGACATGTCGGGAGCCGCCGGCGTGCTGGGTGCCATGGAGGCGATTGCCCGCATGAAGCTGCGCGTTAACGTCGTCGGGCTCATCGGCAGCACCACCAACATGCCATCGGGCACGTCGATGAACCCCGGCGATGTCGTGCGGGCCATGAACGGCAAGACGATCGAGATCCACAACACCGACGCCGAAGGACGCCTGGTGCTCGCCGACGTGCTCGCCTACAGCGCCAAGTTCAAGCCGGCGGCCATCATCGATGCCGCCACGCTCACCGGAGCCTGCGTGGTGGCCCTCGGCAATACGGCCACCGGCGTGATGGGCAACGACGAGCCCCTTGTTAACGAGGTGCTCGCCGCCGCCAGACGGGGCGGCGAACCGGGGTGGCAACTGCCGATGTGGGACGAGTACCGGGAGCTGATCAAGGGCGACATTGCCGACATCAAGAACATCGGCGGCAAGGGCGCGGGCACCATTACCGCCGCGCTGTTCCTGCGCGAGTTCGTCCCTGCCGGTGTGCCATGGGTCCATCTTGATGTTGCCGGCACGGCGTACTCGGAAACCGACCTCGTGGTGATTCCCAAGGGGCCCACCGGAACGCCGATGCGCACCTTCGTCGAGTTCGTGCGAGGGAGGGCCCGCTGAACCGAGGCCGTCGCTCGCGGGGCCGCCTCCTGGCGGCCCTCGCGCTAGTGGGGGGAACTGCCGTCGCGGCCCAGCAGCCCACTCCGCCCCGCGATACGACCGCGCGGCCGATGATCGTCCCGGTGATCGTCCCGGTGATCGTCCCGAAGTCACCGCTCGATTCCGTAATTCCTCGCGACACCACGAAGCCTCCGGTGACCAAGGCCGACTCGGCGGCGCTCCGGCGAAAGCTCATTGCCGCCGACAGCATCAAGGCCCCGCTGGCGCACGCCGAACGGCCCGCGAACCCGGACGGTCGCTGGCTGTGGAGCGGGGAGGACCTGCGCAGCACAGGGGCCGTGACCCTGGCCGACCTGCTCAGCCGCATTCCGGGAGTGACGGCCTTTCGCGCCAACTGGATTCCGGCGCCGCAGTTCATTGCGTACAACGGTGACCCGGGCCGGGTACGGGTCTTCTTCGACGGCGTGGAGATGGACGCCATCGATTCGCGCAATGGCAGCGTGCTCGACCTCGCGACGGTGCCCTTGTGGCAACTCGAGGAGGTGAGCGCCGAACGTGCAGCAGGGGAACTGCGGGTGCACCTGCGCTCGTGGCGCGTGGACCGCACCACGCCCTTCACGCGCACCGACATGACGTCCGGCAGCGAGGGCACCAACCTGTACCGCGGCTTCTTCGGCCGGCGAATGCGCAATGGGGCCGCGATCCAGCTGGCGGCGCAGCAGTACAGCACGGTATCGCCGCGCACGGGCGGTGACGGCTCGTCGCTGCAGGTCTTCGGGCGACTCGGCTGGGCCCGCAAACGGTGGAGCGTCGACGCCACGTGGAATCACGTCGGGATTGACCGCAACGCCACCGTTCGCTATCCGCTGGACGGGGCGCTCACGCAAAAAGCCGGCGTACCCGTCTTCAAGGGCGCGCTAGGCTCGGCCTACGGGCGCGTGGCGTGGGGGGACCCCGACGCAAAGGCGGCGCCGTGGGCGCAACTGATCGCCTCCACACAGAATGTCGGGGACGAGAGCGATACGGTGCGAAAGTGGATCGACTCCACGTTCGTCCCGCGCAAGGACAGCACGTTGGTCGACACCGTTGCCACACCCAGGACTGCGACTTTTGCCGCTTCGCGTTCTCAGTACGTGCTTGCCGCCGGAGCGTCGCGCTGGGGATTGGACGGCAGCGTGACCGCGCGCTTGCGCGCTGGAAACGGACGCTCCGACCTCTCCCCGTCGGCCCGCCTGGGCTACACGCGGGGGTTCGTCTCGCTGGCTGCCTACGCCGAGACCCGAGGGGCAGACTCAACGCGCCGCCTCGATGCGACCGCTCGCGTTGCGCCCTGGCGCTGGCTGACGTTCGATGGCGCCTTTGGCAGTTATGCTCCCGCGGCGGCCTCCGCGGGGGGTCCGGCGTTCACAGTGAAGCGCCTGGAGATCTCCACAGTGCTTCGCGGGCTCACGATCAGTGGGGGTGGCATGTCGCGCGGCCTCACCATGCTCGCCGCACCGCGAGCGCTCGACAGCAGCCTGGTGCGGGTGCTGACGGGGGAGGCGCGCGGCGTCCTGCTTGGTGTGCGCGGCCGGGTGTACGGTGACCTGAGCCTCGACATCGGGGCCACCTGGTGGGACGACTCGGGCGCGTACCGGCCGCGCCGGGATGTGCACACCGGTCTCACGCTCGACAGCGGTTGGCCGAAGAGGTTTCCGCGGGGGAACTTCCACGTGTTTGCGGAGGCGAGGTACGACACACGCTCCCCGATGTTCTTTCCGACGGCGGCGGGCACGGCGGGCGCGACGAGCTCCTCGACGGACGTGATATCGGCGCGCCTGGAGATCCGGATATCGAGCGGAACCGTGTTCATCCAGTTCATCAACCCCAACGGGAGAGTCTACGAGACGACCCCGGGCTACCTGATGCCACGGAATTTCACGTATTACGGGCTGCGGTGGAATTTCTGGAATTGAGGCAGAGCGCGCGAGGCGGCCCTCTCGCGCTCTTGTGATCTCCGACGCCTTCCCTATCTCATTGTCATGCAGTAGCTTATCTAGTTCCAGATGATACGCTCCATGACCGGGTTCGGAGCGGCTGACGGCGTCGTGGGCACTGCCCGCATCAGCGTCGAACTCCGCACCGTCAATCACCGCTTCTTCAGTCCCAGCCTCAAGCTCCCTTCGGCCCTCAGCCGATGGGAGGGTGAGGTTCGCGACGCGTTGCGCAAGCGCATCGCGCGCGGGCACGTGACGGTGTCGGCGCGACTGGAACGGGCGGCGGACCTGGGGGCCGGCATCGATGAGACGCGGTTCGCCCAGTACGCCAGTCAGCTCAGGGACCTGCGCGACAAGTACGCTCTGGGAGGCGAAATCGACGTGGCGACGGTGCTCCGGATGCCCGAGGTGGTGCGGGTCGGCTACGAGGACGACGTCGTCGACGGGGGGGCCGCCGCCCTGGTGGCCATCGTCGAGGCCGCCATGG
>DATCGU010000128.1:0-10343 GCA_036508735.1 Gemmatimonadaceae bacterium | reverse complement strand
GGCCGTCGAGTTGATGGGGACTTATCTCGAGCAGGCCGGCGCGGCGCTGCGCGAGGCTTACGGCGGTGCCCCGCCGTTGCCGGACGACGAGAAGCCGTCGGATGCGTTGAGAGTACGACAGACGACGACAGAGTGAGACAGAAGACGACAGAGGCGCCCGAGGAAATCTCGGACGCCTCTGTCGAATTCCCTCGTTCTCTTCCCAAGTGCCGAAGCGGGGACTCGAACCCCGACGGGCTAATGCCCACTGCGCCCTGAACGCAGCGCGTCTACCAATTCCACCACTTCGGCAGGGAGACGGAACGTAGCCGGGCGGGCGCGGTGAATCAAGTCTTTGCTCGAGTGCGGAGTCGTAAGTTCGGAGTGCCGGGGCTTGGTGCGGGGCGAGGAGTGGAGTCAGGGCAGAAGGGGACGGGAGAGACAGCCCACGCCCCTCGCTCGTCACTCACGGTGGACCCTGCGCGCGGGAAGCGTAGGACCCGCATGCCTCGGCGGTGTAGATTGCTAGGCTACCGCCAACCGCCAACCGCCAACTGCCAACCGTCAACCGCCAACCACTCACGACCAACCCTTCAACCCTTCCGTCGAAGGTCCGATTGGCCAAGCCTCCCGCCGATACCGAGATCATCGCTCGCAACAAGCGCGCCCGCTTCGACTACGAGATACTCGAGACGTGGGAGGCGGGCCTCGTGCTGCGCGGCACCGAGGTCAAGTCGCTGCGCAACGGCAAGGCCAACCTGACGGATGCGTACGGCGTCGTGAAGGACGGCGAGCTCTGGCTGCTGAACCTCCACATCTCCCCGTACGAACAGGGGTCGTCGTGGAACCACGAGCCCACGCGAACGCGCAAGCTGTTGCTGCATGCGCGAGAGATCCGGCACCTCATCGGCGCCGTCGAGCGCAAGGGGCTCACCGTGGTGCCGCTCGAAATGCGTTTCCGCGGCGGGCGCGCGAAGGTCATCATCGCCCTGGGCCGCGGCAAGAAGCTGCATGACAAGCGCCAGGACCTGAAGGAGAAGGATGCGCAGCGCGAGGTGGCGCGTGCGGTGAGGACCCGCCGCTGATGATCGCCGTCGTCCTCGCGCTGACGCAGCTCATCGCCGCCGACTCGCTGCGCATGGCGGTCGACGGCCGCGACACGGCGGTCGTCGCGCGCGCCGAGGCGCTGGCCACGTTCGTATCGGCTGACGCCGCCGCCGCTGCCTTGGGTGGCCGGATTCAGCGCCTCCCCAATCATCGATTCCTGCTGTCTGTTGGGGGCGTCGCGTTCGAACTGGCCGACCGTTCGTCGTTTGCGCTGAGCGATGGACGGCTCTACCCGCTGCTGGCGCCGGCGCGCGAGCGCGACGGACGGCTGGACGTGCCGGTGCAGTTCTTCACCGACATCGCGCCGCGCGCCGGCGCGCACCTCGTGTGGGACGCCGCACACCGGCGTCTCTCCACGGTGACGGCGCGCGTGGCCGTCGCGGCACCCGCCGCGCGGCCGGCCAGCCTGCCGGCCGATCTGCCGGCCACCTCGCCGGCCGCCCCTCGCCGGCCGCCCTCGGGAGCTGCCGCGACGCGCGGCACGCGGCGTCGCGTGGTCGTCGTCGACGCCGGGCATGGCGGTCCCGACCCCGGGATGCGCGGCTGGAACCCCGAGCGCACGCCGGTGCGCGAGAAGGACATCACGCTCGGCGTCTCGTTGCGCCTCGAGCAGGAACTCGAGAGTCGCGGTTACGCCGTGGTGATGACGCGCCGCACCGACACCCTCATCGCGCTGGGCGACCGCGGCCGGATCGCGAATCAGAGCCAAGGCGACCTGTTCATCTCGGTGCACGTCAACGCCGCCAACCCGAACTGGCGTGATCCACGGGCGGCGCGGGGCTTCGAGACCTATTTCCTCGCCGAGGCCAAGACCGAGGACGAGCGCCGCGTGGCGCAGATGGAAAATGAGGTCGTGCGCTTCGAGACCGATGCTGATGCCTCCAGGCACGATCCGCTGGGGTTCATCATCAACGACATGGCGCAGAACGAGCACCTGCGCGAGTCTAGCGACCTCGCCGATGCCATGCAGCACGCGCTGGGCCTCGTGCATCCGGGGCCGAGTCGCGGCGTCAAGCAGGCGGGCTTTCGCGTGCTCGTCACCGCGTACATGCCGGCCGTGCTGGTGGAGATCGGGTTCGGCACCAACGGTTCCGAGGCGCTCTTTCTCAGCTCCGAGGCAGGCCAGCGCACGATCGCCTCGGCCATTGCCGATGCGGTGGCCGACTATCTCGCCCGGTACGAGCAGCGCGTGGGGAGCGGACGGTGAGGTGCGCGATCGCTGAGTCCTCGTCGGGGGCCGGGTGATGATCCCGTCGCTGCGCACGTCGGTCGCCGGCCTCGACTTCGCCAATCCGGTGCTGCTCGCCTCGGGCACCGCGGGCTATGGTCGCGAACTGGCTGGCGTCATCGACCTCGAACAACTCGGCGGATTCGTCACCAAGGCCGTGTCTCCGGAACGGCGGCACGGCAACCAGGCGCCACGGGTTTGGGACTTCGATGGCGGAATGATCAATGCGGTCGGCCTGGCCAATCCCGGACTCGACGCCGTGCGTCGCGAGGCGATGCCGTGGATCGCGCAGCACGTGCATTCACCGCGGGTGCTGGTGAACGTGGTCGGCCGATCCGTCGAGGACTTTGCCGAGGTGGTCGCCGGTCTCGACGCGTCACCGGGCTTCCACGGATTCGAGCTCAACGTGAGCTGCCCGAACACCAGCAAGGGCGGGCTCGAGTTCGGTGCCGATCCCGGGGCGCTGCGCGCCCTCGTGGCGCGGGCACGCGCGGCGACCGCGAAGCCCCTGTTCGTGAAGCTGTCGCCCATGCTTGCCGACGTGGTGGGCACCGCCCGCGCGGCCGTCGCGGCGGGCGCCGACGGACTGACTCTCTTCAACACGATGCCGGGGCTGGTCGTGGAGACTGGCGCCCGGCGTCCCGCGCTGGGATTCGGCAGCGGCGGTGTCAGCGGCCCAGCGCTTCTTCCCATTGCGGCGCTCGCCACCTGGCGTGTGACGCAGGCGCTCCCCGGCGTGCCCGTCATCGGCACCGGAGGCGTCGGCACGGCGGATCACGCCCTCCAGCTGATCCTCGCCGGCGCCTCGCTGGTGGCACTCGGCACCGCGAGCATGGCTGACCCTCATGCCGCTGAACGCATCGTCCGCGGACTCGCGCAATGGTGCGCGGACGAGGGAGTCTCGAACCTCTCCGACGTCAGGGGAACTCTACAGTGGCCCGTCCAGTGACTCTACCGTCCACCGTCTACCGTCCACCGTCGCTCATCGTCGCTCTCGACGTACCGACGCTCCATGCCGCGCGCTCCCTCGTGGCACAGCTGGGGGAGTCTGCCGACTTCTACAAGGTCGGCTTGCAGCTGTTCATCGCCGAGGGGCCGCGGGTGGTCGAGTGGCTGCGTGGGACGGGGAAGCGCGTCTTTCTCGACCTCAAGCTTCATGACATTCCCACGACGGTGCGTGGTGCGGCGCAGAGCGCGGCGGCCCTCGACGTGCAACTGCTGACGGTGCATGCCTCGGGTGGCGAATCGATGCTGCGTGCCGCGGTCGAGGGCGCCGGCGCCGGCGTCGGCATCCTCGGCGTGACCGTATTGACCTCCATGACGCAGGCCGACCTCGAGGCGGCGCGCGGCCACGAGTTGACGAGCGTCGCCGGCGAAGTCCTTCGGCTCTCGGACGTGGCGGTCCGGGCCGGGGCTCACGGCGTCGTCTGCGCCGGCTTCGAGGTGGCCGCCGTGCGTGCCGCGCATGGGCCGGGCCTGCGCACGCTGGTGCCGGGCATCCGGCTGGGTGGAACGCCGGCGCACGATCAGGCGCGGGTCATGACGCCTCGCGAGGCGGCCGGTGCGGGCGCGTCGTACCTCGTGATTGGTCGCACCGTGACGGCGGCGGCCGATCCGGGGGCCGCCATGCGCGCGGTGCTGGACGATCTGGGGAAGACGCAGTAGGCCGTTGGCGGCAGGCCGTGGACAGTTGACCGCCCACTGCCGACTGCCAACCGCCGACCTTTTTCGCGGAAATCGCCAAATTCCGGCAACCCCTGCTCTTCGTACACGTCAGGCCTGAAATAAAGTCAAGGGCCCCGCTTGTATTCGGGGGCCCGGCCGATTATGGTCCAAGTCTGTCCGAAAACACTACCGTCTTCGTACCAATCGGAGTTCGCGTGAAAGTTCGCAGCAGCGTCAAGCCGATTTGTGAGCACTGCAAGGTCGTGAAGCGCGAAGGCGTGACTCGCATCATCTGCAAGCGCAATCCCAAGCATAAGCAGCGGCAGGGTTAACCGACTATGGCACGCATCTCTGGCGTCGATCTGCCGCGCGAAAAGCGCGTGGACATCGGCCTGACCTACATTTACGGCATCGGTCGCGTGGTTGCGCGGCGCATCCTCGATGCCGCTGGGGTTTCCCCGGACATCCGGGTGAAGGACCTCAGCGATGCCGACATCAACAAGCTCCGTCAGGAGATTGAAAAGACGTATCGCGTCGAGGGTGCCCTGCGCACCGAGGTCGCGATGAACATCAAGCGTCTGATGGACATCGGATCTTATCGCGGGATTCGTCATCGTCGCGGACTGCCGGTTCGCGGCCAGCGGACGCACACCAATGCGCGCACCAAGAAGGGTCCGCGTCGCGCGATTGCCGGCAAGAAGAAGGTGACCAAGTAATGGCGACGGGCAAGAAGACCAAGCGCGTGGTTGAGGCGGAAGGCATCGCCCACATCAGCGCCACGTTCAACAATACGCTGATCACGATCACCGATCCCCATGGGAACGCGGTGTCGTGGGGTTCGGCCGGCAAGGCCGGGTTCAAGGGTTCCAAGAAGAGCACCCCGTTTGCGGCGACGGTCGCCGCTGAACAGTGCGCGCGCGAGGCCTTGTCGGCCGGCGTTCGCAAGGTGCACGTCCGCGTGCAGGGGCCCGGATCGGGACGTGAGTCCGCGATCCAGGCGCTGGCATCTGCCGGGCTCACCGTCAAGTCGATCAAGGACGTCACGCCGCTTCCGCACAACGGCTGCCGCCCGCCGAAGCGCCGGAGGGTCTAGCTCATGCGCTATACAGGTCCAAGTTGCCGGCAGTGCCGGCGGGAAGGCACGAAGCTCTTCCTCAAGGGCACCAAGTGCTTCACCGAGAAGTGCCCCGTGGAGCGCCGGCCCTTTCCGCCGGGCCAGCACGGGCAGAGCACGTCGCGGCGCCGCAAGGTGTCGGAGTATGCCAAGCAGCTGCGCGAGAAGCAGAAGATCAAGCGCATCTATGGCGTGAGCGAACGGCAGTTCCGCAACACCTTCGAGAAGGTGTCGACGCTGCCGGGCATGACCGGTCACAACCTGCTTGCCGCCCTCGAAAGCCGTCTCGACAACATGGTGTACCGCATGGGCTTCGCCGCCAGCCGCAAGGCGGCGCGGCAGCTCATCTGCCATCGCCACGTCGAGATCAATGGCAAGACGGTGGACATCCCGTCTTACCAGGCACAGCCGGGCCAGGAGATCCGCGTCCGGCTGCACGCGCGGGAAAATGTCGGGGTGCTGGCGTCGCTCGAACAGGCCGCCCGCGCCCAGGTACCGAGCTGGCTGGCCGTCGACAAGGACACCTTCAGCGGTCGCATGCTCGAACGTCCGCAGCGGGCGTCCATCCCCATCGCCGCCCAGGAACAGCTGGTCGTGGAGTTGTATTCCAAGTAGGAAAGTCGATAGTCGATGGTCGATCGTCGATAGCTGCGTCTATCGTCCCTCGTCTCCCGACTATCCTCTGGTCCCACCCTGACAGATGAACGAGCCTGCCGCGCGTCAGGGGCGAGGCAGGGCGTAGGCGGCGCATCACGCGCCGCCTGACCAAACCACGGATCTCACGGACGAATGGCTCAGACTATTGATTTGCGCGGGTTGGTGCGGCCGCAGCTCGTCGAGATGACGAAGCGCGACGATAACCCGAACATCGCGGAGTTCCGCCTGCAGCCGCTCGAACGCGGCTACGGGCACACGCTGGGCAATGCGATGCGCCGCATGCTGCTGTCGTCGCTGCGCGGCTCGGCGGTCTGGGGCTTCCGGATCGACACCGTGCTCCACGAGCACCAGACGATCCAGGGCGTCGTGGAAGACGTGCACCAGATCATCGGCAACCTGAAGACGCTCACCCTGTCGCTCGCCCCCGACGTCGAGGAGACGGTGCTCCGCATCAATGTCTCCAAGGCGGGGCCGGTGACGGCCGGGGACATCGCCGATCAGGGTGGCGTAAAGGTCGTCAACCCGAAGCACCACCTGTTCACGCTGCAGGACGACAAGGACATCTCCGTCGAACTGTACGTGAACAAGGGGCGCGGCTACGTCGAGGCCGACCAGCATCCGGCCGACCGGTCGCTGCCCGTCGACCTCGTGCGCATCGACTCCATCTATTCGCCGGCCCGCCGCGTGAACTTTCACGTCAGCGAGACCCGCGTCGGGCAGCGCACGGACTACGATCGTCTCGTCCTCACGGTCGAGACCAACGGGACCGTGACCCCCGAGGAGGCGGTCAGCTACGCCGCCGCGCTCGCCCAGACGCACTTCCAGTACTTCGCCGGATTCGGGTCGCACAGCGCGGCCATCGCCGGGGAAGGCACCACGGACGCGCAGCGCCTCGCGCAGCTGCTGGCCACCTCCATCGACGCGCTGGAACTCTCCGTGCGCTCGGTCAACTCCCTGAAAAATTCGAACATCCGCACGCTGGGCGACCTCGTCCGGCAGACGGAAGGCCAGATCATTCAGGTTAAGAATTTCGGCAAGAAGTCGCTCCAGGAGATCGCCGATCTGCTCGAGCGTGAGCATCTGAACTTCGGGATGAAGTTCGACGACAATGCCGACGGCGTCCGGGTTACGGATTGGGGCACGCCGCCGAGCCGGGCTGCCGCCAACGCGCCCGACGACGAAGAAGAGGAGTAACACCCGATGCGTCACCGCAAGGCGGGCCGGCAACTGCGCCGGACGAGCGAGCAGAAGCTCGCGCTCATGCGCAATCTCGCGACCTCGCTCATCGAGAGCGGGGCCATCGAGACGACCGAGGCGAAAGCCAAGGAACTGCGTCCGTTCGTCGAGAAGCTGATCACGAAGGCGAAGTCGGGCACGCTGCACGCGCGCCGGCTCGCCGGCATTCACGTCCGGAAGCGCGAGGCCGCGGACAAGCTCTTCCAGGAGCTGGGCCCGAAATTCGCCAAGCGGTCGGGCGGGTACACGCGCATTCTCAAGACCGGCTTTCGCAAGGGCGATGGTGCGGAAATGGCGCGCATCGAGCTCGTGGAGAACTAAGCGATGATCGTCAGAAACCGCTGCTATTGCTGCGACAAGGGCGTCACCTTCGGCAACAACGTGTCGCACGCCAACAACAGGACGCGCCGCACCTGGAAGCCCAACTTGCAGGTCGTGCGCGTCGTGCACGAGGGCAAGATCACGAAGGTGAAGGTCTGCACCCGCTGCCTGAATGCGAACAAGGTCCGCCGCGCACCGCGCGGACAGGCCGCGACCGTCTGAGCCGAGTTTGACCCTCGATCGGGGTTGTGAGAGGGGAGCCCCTGGGCTCCCTTTTCTTTTACGGTAGACGGTAGACGGTAGACTGTAGAACGCCTGCCCTGTACCGGCGCCAGCTCACCATCACGTATTCCGTCCGCCGTCCGCCGTCCGCCGTCCGCCGTCTACCGTCCACCGTCCACCGTCTACCGTCTCCTTGCCTACCGCACTGATTACCGGCATCACCGGCCAGGACGGCTCCTACCTCGCCGAACTCCTGCTCGACAAGGGGTACCGTGTCGTCGGTGTCGTCCGCCGGTCGTCGACCACGCCGTACGAGCGGATCGCGCACCTCGTCGACCGGATCGAGCTGCTGTCGGCCGACCTGCTCGACCAGACGTCGCTGGTCGACGCCATGGAAGCCGTGGCGCCCGATGAGATCTACAACCTGGCCGCCCAGAGCTTCGTCGCCACCTCGTGGACGCAACCCGTGCTCACTGGCGAGTACACGGCACTCGGCGTCACCCGCATGCTCGAGGCCATGAAGCGCGCCGCGCCCAAGGCCCGCTTTTACCAGGCCAGCTCCTCCGAGATGTTCGGCATGGTACGGGAAACGCCACAGCGAGAGGAGACCCCGCTGTACCCGCGTTCTCCCTATGGCGTCGCCAAGGTCTACGGCCACTGGATCACGGTGAACTACCGCGAGTCGTTCGGCCTGTGGGCGGTCAGCGGCATCCTGTTCAACCACGAGAGCCCGCGCCGCGGCCTCGAGTTCGTGACGCGCAAGGTCACCGACGCCGTCGCCCGCATCAAGCTGGGGCTCGCCACCGAGGTGCGCCTCGGCACGCTGGACGCGCACCGTGACTGGGGATACGCCGGCGACTACGTGGAAGCCATGTGGCGCATGCTCCAGCAGGACGTGCCGGACGACTACGTCATCGGCACGGGGCATACGTGGACGGTGCGCCAGCTCTGTGAAGTGGCGTTCTCGCACGCGGGGCTCGACTGGCAGGAGCACGTGAAGCAGGACGACATGTTCCGTCGGCCGGCCGAGGTGGACCTGCTGGTGGCCGATCCGTCCAAGGCCAAGTCGAAGCTCGGATGGACGCCCTCGGTGGGATTCCATGCGCTCATCCAGATGATGGTCGACGCCGACCTGGCGCGGCATCGGGCTGCGCGCTGAGGTGACCCGGGCGCTCGTCACCGGGGCTTCCGGCTTCGTCGGACAGTGGCTCTGCCGCGCGCTGCTGCGCGATGGCTGGGAGGTCACCGGTGTTTCCCTGTCGCCGCCCCGGGGCCACACGCTCAGCGAGCAGGAGCGAGACGCGATTCGATGGATCGAGCAGGATCTCGTGCATGCGCAGGTCGCCAGCGAAGTCGTCAGTGGCTGCGCACCGGACGCGGTCTTCCATCTGGCGGGGCTCTCGTTCGTTCCGGCGTCGGGACACGATCCGGTGGCCGGGTTTTCCACCAATGTGGGCGCGGGCGTGGCGCTGCTGGCGGCGGTGCGCGGCGCTCGCGACCAGGGCGCGATCGACCCTCTCGTGCTGGTCGTCGGAAGCGCCGAGCAGTACGGGGCCCACGATGCCGCCGAGGGCGCGCTGCGCGAGGCGGCCCCGTGCAGGCCGAACACCTGGTACGCCGGCAGCAAGTGTGCCCAGGAAACGATGGCGCTCGCTGCGTTCCGCGCCGATGGGATTCGCGTGGTTTGTACGCGCAGCTTCAACCAGGCCGGACCGGGACAGGTGGAGACCTTCCTGCTTCCGTCGATGGTGCGTCGCGTCCGGGCGCTCCGGTTGGGGGAGGGCGGAGAGCGCCCCCGCCTGGAGCTCGGCAATCTCCACACCACGCGCGACTTCCTGCACGTGGCCGACGCAGTCGAGGCGTATCTTGCGCTCGCGTCGCGCGGCGTCCCCGGCGAGGTGTACAACGTCTGCTCCGGCGATGGCGTGACGGTGGAGGCGCTTGCCGGCGAGGTGTGCGCGCGCGTCGGGGTCGATGCCGACCTCGTGTCCGACCCGAAGCTCCGCCGTGCCGTCGACGTCCCGTGGCTGGTGGGCGACAACACGAAGCTCCGTTCCACGACCGGCTGGGTTCCCAGACGATCGCGCTCCGACATCATCGACGACCTGCTCCATGCCGCGCCGCACTGACATTCATCGCATCCTGCTCATCGGTTCCGGTCCCATCGTCATCGGGCAGGGCGCTGAATTCGACTATTCGGGCACGCAGGCGGCCAAGGCGCTGCGCGAGGAAGGGTACGAGGTCATTCTCGTCAACTCGAATCCGGCGACGATCATGACCGACCCGGAACTCGCCGACCGCACCTACATCGAGCCGGTGACGCCGGAGTTCGTGGAGCTCATCATCGCACGCGAGCGCCCCGACGCGCTGCTGCCGACGATGGGTGGGCAGACGGCGCTCAACGTCGCGATGTCACTGCACGAGAACGGGGTGCTTGCCCGGTATGGCGTGGAACTGATCGGCGCCAACGCGCGGGCCATCGCCGTGGCCGAGGATCGGAAGCTCTTCGGCGAGGCGATGGAGCGGATTGGGCTCAAGTGCCCGCAGGGAAAGATCGCCACCACGCTGGACGAGGCGCTCGAGATCGTGGAGTTCACGGGTTTCCCGTCCATCATCCGTCCGGCGTTCACGCTGGGCGGCTCGGGCGGCGGCGTGGCCTACAACCGCGACGAATTCGAGGCCGTCGTCAAGCGCGGACTGTCGGAGTCGCCCATCTCGCAGGTGCTGGTGGAGCGCTCGCTGATCGGCTGGAAAGAGTTCGAGCTCGAGGTGATGCGCGACCACGCGGACAACGTGGTCATCATCTGCTCCATC
>DATCGU010000127.1:0-2685 GCA_036508735.1 Gemmatimonadaceae bacterium | reverse complement strand
AGACACGTTCGGCGGTTACCCGGACGGTATCGAGCATCGCCTTCAGCGAAGTCAGTCGAATGGTGTCTGGTGGCGCGCCGGCCGTGACGTTGACGACGCGGCTCTCCGGGACATACCCCAACGCGCGGACCTCCAGCGTCTGCGTGCCTTGCGCGAGTGAATCGAGCACGAAGACGCCGGCACCATTCGTCCTGGCCGGACGGTGGTCAATGATGCGAGCGCGGGCATTCTCCAGCACCTTGCCACCCACGTCGCGTACCACGCCGCTGAATCGCGCCGATCCCACCCTGGGCAACGGGCGCAGCAACTCACCCGGCAGCAGCGGCGTAGGTTCTTCGACGATGGCGCTGTCGCTCGGCGCCGCGATCTCGCGCGTCGCCTCCGGGTCCAGCACCAGATCCTGTCGGGCGATGCCATACTTCGGGATCTCCGTCTCGATGAGTCCCGTGCTTGCCGTGCCGCGTTGCGCCCAGACCACCGCCTGCGTGTTGGCCGGTACTCCACAGGCCCGGTAGCTGCCGTCGGGGCTTACACTCGCGCGCAGCGTGAGCATGTCGGACCGCACCCCGCCTTGGCCAATCTGTATCTCGGTCCACTGCACGTACACGCCGCCGGAGTCGAGCGTGGCCTGTTGCGGCGCGCGGAACACGTAACCCTGCAGGACGCCCACCGAATCTTCCTTCTGGGCGCCGCACAGCACCTGCATGAGCCTGCGTCGTGAAGGAATCGCCAGTACGACCCGCACTCGCTTGCCCGGCACGACCTCCACACGCCGAGCCGGCAGCTCGATCATCAGCGAATCCAGGCGCGGGTGCAAAAATCCGGCGATCCACACCCCCGGCTGCAGCAGCACCATGAACTTGCCGTCGGCACTCGTGCTGTCCGATACAACGCCCGGATCGCCATTCTCGCGGGCAAACTGTACCAGCGCATGGGCAATCGGCGTGCGCGTGAGACTGTCGAATACCGTGCCCTGCACCCGTACCGGCGCCGGTTGCTGGGCGCAGAGTCCGGCGGGAAGCAGCACGGCGAGCGCGAGCGCCATCGTCAACTTCACGAGCGTTCTCCGGCTGGGAGAGTGCACGTCTTGCACCCGGTTCGGAAATCCGGACGAGGTGACTGCCGGGAAGTTGATGCTGTCGCGCCCCCGCCCGCAACGCTACTTTCACTCTGCGCGCTGCCGTCACCAACTCCGAGGGCCCATTGTCCTCTGCCATCACAGCTGAGACGCCCGAGACCGTCCGAGACCTGGTCGTCGGCTGGCGCCGCCACCTGCACCAGCACCCCGAACTCTCGTTCTTCGAGAAGAACACGTCGCAGTTCGTCGCCGACACCCTCGCTTCGTTCGGCGGACTCGAGATCACTCGCCCAACGCCGACCAGCGTCGTGGCGCGACTGGCCGGCCGCGACCCGGGCCCCGTACTCGCCATCCGCGCCGACATGGACGCGCTGCCGATACAGGAAGCCAACAGCCACGAGTTCGTGTCGCAATCACCGGGCGTGATGCACGCCTGCGGACACGACGGCCACACCTCGATGGTGCTTGGCGCGGCGAAGATCCTCGCGACCCGGCGCGATGAGCTGCGTGGCGAAGTCCGCTTTCTCTTCCAGCACGCCGAGGAGCTGTATCCCGGTGGCGCTTCGGAGATGGTGAGGGCCGGCGTGCTCGAGGGCGTCGACATGATCATTGGCGCCCACCTGTGGCTCGGGCTGCCGTGTGGACAGGTCGGCGTGAAAGCGGGACCGCTCATGGCCTCGCTGAACACATTTCGCGTCACCGTCGAGGGAACCGGCGGGCACGCGGCGATGCCCCAGCAGACGGTCGATTCCATTGCCGTGGCGGCGCAGATCATCACCAACCTGCAGCACGTCGTCTCGCGCAATGTCGACCCGCTGGCTTCGGCGGTCATTTCGGTGACGCAGATCAACGGCGGAACGACGACCAACGTGATTCCGGGATCGGTGGAGATGGCCGGCACCGTACGAACGTTTGATCCCGCGCTGCGCGCCAGGATCCCCGAACTCATGGAGCGCGTCATCGCCGGCGTCACGGCGGCCCACGGTGCGCGCTATCGCTGGGAATTCGAGCCGGGCTATTCCGCCGTCATCAACGACGCCGGGGCAAGCGAGCTGGTGCGACGCGCCGTCGTTCGCGCGCTCGGCCGGGAACTGCTCGTTGACGCCACGCCGACGATGGGCTCCGAGGATTTTTCCGCCTACCAGCAGGGTACCCCGAGCGCGTTTTTCTTCATCGGAGCGCGCAACGAGGAGCGCGGCATCGTGCACCCGCACCATCACGAATGCTTCGACCTCGACGAACGGGCGCTGGATCACGGCACGCGCATCTTCGTCGCGGCGGCTGTCGAGTTCCTGGGCGTCGACCGCGATGCAGCCTGAGACACGGGAACCGCAACCCGTGCGGCCGCGCCAGCAGGAGTGGCACGCGTACCATGCGCTCGCTCTGCTGCCGGCGCTCGGCATGCTGGGCGGCCTGCCCTGGGCCAACCGCGTCTATCCACTGGTGCTCGGGCTACCGTTCCTCATGGCGTGGCTCGTCGGGTGGGTGATCGCCACGGCCGCGCTCATGGCGTGCATCCTGAGGCTTGATCGCTCGCGCGGACTGGCTAGCGACGATGTTCCCGGCAAGACTGTCGAGACGGGGCAATCGGAGACGGGAGCATCGGC
>DATCGU010000126.1:0-2028 GCA_036508735.1 Gemmatimonadaceae bacterium | reverse complement strand
GCGCGGCCTGGTCGCCGGCGGCGCGAGCATCGAGGTGGGGGCTGCCCCCGCCGCGCACGGGTGGGTTGCCGGCACGGTGGAGCTGCCGCCCGACGAGTTGCGTGCCGACGACGTGCGCCCTTTTGCCGTGCATGTCGGTCTGGCACCCGCCGCACACGCCGACGCGTCCGCCGGCGCCTTCGCGCGCACGGCGCTGGCCGCGCTGGTGGCCGACGGTCGCGTGCGCGAGGGTGGCGGCGTGGCCATTACGTCTGCCGAGGCCTTGGGTGCGTTTCCCGCGCTGGTTGCCGCGCCGGTTGACCCGGCGCGCGTGGCGCTGGCCAACCGCGCGCTGGAACGCGCACGTATTCCCTGGCGATTCGGTGAGCGCCACAGCGGCCCGGTGCAGGCGCGCGGCGACGGTCTGGACGGCACCACCGTGCAGCGCTTCTACGCCCTCCAGCGGCAGGGCGATGAGGCTCCGGCCGACACGCTGGTACGCGCCGGCGGCGAGCCGCTCGTCGTCGCCGGCGACGGCTGGGTGCTCATGGCGGTGGCACTCGATCCGGCCGACACCGACCTCCCCCTGCGAGCGTCCTTCCTTCCGTGGCTCGACCGGACCATCGCGCGCCGCCTGGCCACCGATGCCGGGCCGGTGATCGATGCGGCGCCCTCGGCCACGCTGGCGCGCCCGTCGTGGGTCACGGGGCTCGAGGAGCCCGATGGGACGGTGCAGCCGCTCAGCGGCCGGACCATCCGGGCACCCGACAAGTCCGGCGTCTACTTCCTGCGCCGGGGAACCGAGCGCTCGGGAGCCGTCGTCGTGGCAAGCGACAGCAGCGAGTCGGTGCTCGATCGCGCCTCGTCGGCCGCCATCGCCAGGCGCTTCGCCGGGCGCGGCGCTGCGGGGGTCGACGATCCACGGGTCCTCGCGGATCGTGCCTGGTCTGACAGATCGCCGCGGCCGCTCATTGCGGGCCTGTTGATGGGCGCCCTCATGTTGCTGGCCGCCGAGACCTGGGTCTCGCGTCGCGATCTCGCCGGAGAGGCCTGAGCGATGGCGTTGCCGCTTCTGCTCGAGCGTTTCGCCGCGCTTCCCCAGTTCCATTCGTTTCGCGCGCGCGCACCGCGTGCCGGCGAGACGTTGCTGGTGGACGGCCTCGCCGGCTCCGGCGACGCCCTGCTGCTGGCCTCGCTCGCCACCGAGGCGCCCAACCGCCTGCACGTGGTGGTGGCCGACCAGCTGCCCGAGGCGGAGCGGTGGCTGGCCGACCTCGAAGCGATACTCGGTGAGGGCTTCGCGGCGCTGTATCCCCCGCGCGAGGGCTTCGGCGAGGTGGAACCGCACGCCGAAGTGGCTGGCGAGCGCGTGGAGACGCTCGAGCGGCTGAGCCGCGGCGGCGTGCGCGTACTCGTGACCACGGCGCGTGCGGTGCAGGAGCGCACGCGGCTGCCGCGCGCGCTCGCCGACGCGCGCCTGGAACTCGCGCGCGGCGCGACGTGGCGGCTGGAGGCACTCGCCGATCACCTGGTGCGCGTGGGCTTCGAGCGCGTGGAGATGGTGGAGGACGTCGCGCAGTTCTCAGTGCGCGGCGGCATCGTGGACGTCTACGGCTTCGGCATGAACGCGCCGGTGCGCCTCGAGTTCTGGGGCGACGACCTCGTTGAACTGCGCGAGTTCGACCTGTCGAGCCAGCGCACGACGCGTCCCGTGGAACGCGTGGTCGTGCTCCCGGTGGACGTCGTGCCGGCGGCGGACGAGGCGGCAGCGGGTGCGGCGGCCGATCGCATGTCGTTGGCCGCGCTCTGGCCGCCCGACTCGCTCGTCGTCCTGCCCGAGGGCGTGCACCTGCTGCCGGAACTGCGCCGCACGTGGGACGAAGCCGAGCATCACCTGGAACTCGCGCGCCGCCGCGGCGAGGACGTGTCGTCGCGCGACGAGCTGCTGCAGCCCCCCGAAGTGGTCACGCGATCCCTGAAGGCCTTTGCCACGGTGGAGATCGCCGCGGCGGTCGACGGCGATGCGGGCGTCAGTTTTCCGCTGCGCGC
>DATCGU010000125.1:0-5862 GCA_036508735.1 Gemmatimonadaceae bacterium | reverse complement strand
GGGCGAGCCGGTGAACAAGTTCTCGCCGGCGGTGATCGCCGAGTTCGTGGCGGTCTTCGAGCGCCTCGAGCGCGACGCGTCGGTGCAGGGTGCGGTGCTGATCAGTGGCAAGCCCGACACGTTCATCGCCGGCGCCGACATCGACCAGTTCCTCGAGTTCACCTCGGCGGCCGACGCAGCGCGGGCGAGCGGCGACGGGCACCAGCTGATGGACCGGCTGGAACACGGGCGCGTGCCGTGGGTGGCGGCGATCAACGGCGCCTGCCTGGGTGGCGGGCTCGAGGCCTCGCTGGCGTGTGCGTACCGTGTGGCTGGCGACTCGCCCAAGACGGTGCTGGCGCTCCCCGAAGTGCAGCTGGGGCTGATCCCGGGCGCGGGCGGCACGCAGCGCCTGCCGCGCACGGTCGGGCTGCAGGTGGCGCTCGACATGATCCTGACCGGCAAGAACATTCGTGCGAAGAAGGCGCTGCAGAGCGGCCTGGTGGACGAGTTGGTGCATCCGACCATCCTGCGCGACATCGCGGTTCAGCGGGCGAGGGACCTTGGTGCGGGAAAGATCGCGAGAACGCGAGAGCGCAAGAGCGGAGCCACGGGTGCGCTGCTGGAGAACAATCCGGTGGGGCGGGCGATGGTCTTCCGCCAGGCGCGCGAGATGACCATGAAGAAGTCGCGCGGCCAGTATCCGGCGCTGCTGGCGGCGCTGGAGGCGGTGGCCGCCGGCTACCACGGGCCGGTGGCCGACGGCTTCGCCACCGAGGCGCGACTGTTCGGCGAGATGGCGATGAGCGCGGTGAGCAGGCAGCTCATCTTCCTGTTCTACGCCACGACGTCGCTCAAGAAGGACGCGGGCGTCTCGGGCGACGCGCCAGCCCCGAAGAAGATCGGCAAGATCGGCGTGCTGGGCACCGGCTTCATGGGCGCGGGTATCGCCGCCATCACCGCCATGCAGGGCATTCCGGTGCGTTTCAAGGACACCACGCATGCGCAGGTGGGCAAGGGCATCGGCGCGGTGCGCAGCGTGCTGAAGGAGCGGCTCACCAAGAAGCAGATGACGCGGCAGCAGTTCGAGGATCAGCTGTCGCTGGTGAGCGGCACGGTGGACTACACCGGCTTCGGCAACGTGCCGCTGGTGATCGAGGCGGTCTTCGAGGACCTGACGGTCAAGCACGCCGTGCTGAAGGAAGCGGAGGCGGTGCTGGGCGCCGGAGCAATCTTCGCGACGAATACCAGCACGATACCGATCCGGAGGATCGCCGAGGCGTCGCGCGACCCGTCGCGGGTGATCGGCATGCATTTCTTCTCGCCGGTGCACAAGATGCCACTGCTCGAGGTCATCGTCACGCCGCAGACGGCGAGCGACGTGATCGCGACGGCCGTGGCGTTTGGCCGGAGGCTGGGCAAGACGGTGATCGTGGTGAATGACGCGCCGGGGTTCTACGTAAACCGCATTCTCGCGCCGTACATCAACGAAGCGGGCAAGCTACTCGACGAGGGAGCGCGCATCGAGGATATCGACAGGGCGATGCTCGGTTACGGGTTCCCGGTGGGGCCGGTGACGCTGCTCGACGAGGTGGGACTCGACGTCGCGGGGAAGAGTGGCGGCATCATGTCCGCGGCCTTCGGCGACCGGATGCAGCCGTCGGTGACGCTCGGCAAGGTGCTCGCTGCCGGACGCCTGGGGCGCAAGGGAAGGAAGGGCTTCTACCTGTACGACGAGGGCGGCAAGAAGGGCGGCGTGGACGAGACGGTCTACCAGTTCACGCCGACGGGTGCGGCGCGCAAGGATTTCAGCGTCGCCGATATCCAGGAACGACTTTCGCTGGCCATGGTGAACGAAGCGGTGCGGTGCGTGGAGGAGGGGATCCTGCGCGCGCCGCGCGACGGGGACATCGGGGCCGTGTTCGGCATTGGCTTCCCGCCATTCCGCGGTGGCCCGCTGCGCGTGGTCGACACCATCGGCGCGGCGAATCTCGTGCAGCGGCTCGAGGTGCTGAATGCGCGCTTCCCGGGACGTTACGCGCCGGCGGCCAAGCTGCAGGCCATGGCGGCGAACCACGCGACATTCTATCCGACCTCGGGGAAGCCGGTTTGAGCCGCCCCGACTGCCTACTCACGAAGGCCCCGGCCGTGCCGTGCCGCCTGTTGCCATAGGACACGATGCTTCGTTCGTCACTCATCTGGCTGTCGCGCCAGAAATCAATATTCCGGTTCGTTCGCAATAACGGCTTCGCCAAGCGCTCCGCAGCGCGCTTCGTTGCCGGCGAGACCATCGACACGGCGTGCGACGCCGTCATCGCGTTGAATGCCAAGGGCATCACGGCCACGCTCGACCTGCTCGGCGAGAGCGTGACCAGGGAGGAAGAGGCCCGGGAAACCGGCCGGAGGTACCTGCATCTCCTCGATGAGGTCGAGCGGCGCAAGCTGAATGCCAACGTGTCGGTGAAGCTCACTGCGCTCGGGCAGGATATTTCGGATGCCGTCTGCGAGGAGATCCTGCGGTCGATTCTCGAGCGGGCCAGGCAGTATGGCACGTTCGTGCGTCTCGACATGGAGGGAAGTGACTACACGCAGCGCACCCTCGACTTCTTTGCCCAGAGGATCTTCGGCAGTTTTCCGGAGCAGGTGGGTATCGTGCTGCAGAGCATGATGCGGCGCACCGCGGCGGACGTGACGTGGGCCAACGGCAAGCAGTGCCGGGTGCGCCTCTGCAAGGGCGCGTACCTCGAGTCGGCCACGGTGGCCTTTCCCGACAAGAAGGACGTGGACCGCAACTATGTGGAGTGCGCCAAGGCGCTCATCCAGGACGGCCGCTACCCCGGGATTGCCACGCACGACCCGGTGATCATCGCCGAGTTGTCGGCGTGGGCGAAGTCCACGGGCATCGGTGCCGATCGGTTCGAATACCAGATGCTCTATGGCGTGCGGCGCGACCTGCAGGATCAGCTGGTGCGCGATGGCTGGCGCGTGCGCGTCTACGTGCCCTTCGGCACGCAGTGGTACCCGTACCTGATGCGTCGTCTCGCCGAGCGGCCGGCCAACATCTGGTTCATTGCGGGCAACGTGCTGCGCGAGACGTTCCGACGCCGTTAGTCGTGGGTCGGTTCATCCCCCCCGATCACTCCAGGGGTGACGAGCGCACCGTCGGAGGGTATGCGCTGGTGCACGGCCGCGCTGCGGCGCTCGAGGGTCCCGATGGCCTGTCGTATTCGCTCGAGGTGCTGACCGACGAGACCGGTGACCCGGTGCGGCCGTTCGGTGCCTACATCGTCTTCCTGAAGTGGCGGCGGCAGGGTGAGCAGGGGGTCGCCGGTCACCTCGAAAGCGACTTTTTGGCGTATGCCGACAGCGCCCAGGAGGCCATGAACCTGGTCGGGGACACGCTGCTCACGGAATGCCAGCGCCTGCTCGACGCGCTGGTGGCCGCGCGCGATGGCGACGCCGGACGCCGCTGGTACGACGTCATGCGCGACGAGGACGGCGAGTGAGCGACAGTTCCCACAAGCAGGGTGTGGTGCTCAGCGGCACGGGCGGCGTCTGGCGCGTCCGCGCGAGCGATGGCACTGAACGGGACGCTTCGCTCCGTGGCCGGCTGAAGCAGGAGGAGAAGTTCGAGAAGCTCGTCGTCGGCGACGAGGTGGAGTTCGAGGAAGGCGCGCACGAGGGCACGTGCAGCATCATCACCATCCATCCGCGGCGCACGCGGCTGGCGCGGCGCGCCCCGGGCGGACGTCGCGGTGAACGCATCGTGGTGACGAACGTCGATCAGGTGGTCGTCGTCTTTGCGGCCGCCAAGCCCGAGCCGCACGTGCGCATGATCGACCGCTTCCTGGTGATCGCCGAGGGCAACGAAATCGCCGCGCGCCTCGTGCTGAACAAGGTGGACCTGGTGGATGGCGTCTCGGGGGTCGACGTGCTGGCCTCCGACTACGAACAGGCCGGCTATCCGGTGCACCGCACGAGCGTCAAGCAGCACGTGGGGCTCGAAGAACTGCGCGCGGTGCTCGTCGATCGCACGTCGGCACTGACGGGGCCGAGCGGCGTGGGCAAGTCGTCGCTGATCAACGCGCTGTATCCGGGCCTCAACCTGCGTGTTGGTGAGATTTCGGAGTCGGTGAACAAGGGGCGCCACATCACGGTGGGCGCGGTGCTCGTGCCGCTTCCGGGGGGCGGCTACGTGGTGGACACGCCGGGCCTGCGCGAGGTCGGCATGTGGGGACTCCCGTCGGGGGAACTCGGCCAGTGTTTCCCCGAGTTCCGCCCGGCGCTCGGGCACTGCCGTTTTCAGGACTGCCAGCACCTGACGGAACCGGCGTGCGCGGTGCGTGCTGCCGTGAGCGCGGGGAAGATCTCACGGGCGCGCTACGAGAGCTTCGTGAAGCTGCGGGCGGAACTGGCCGCACTCGAGAATCGGTACTAGCGGTGGTATCATGTATCCATGATTGAGGCGCCGCCCTCCGCGGACATCAGTCCGGAATTCAGCCAGGCGGCATTGGGCTCCCTGGACGACGTCCACCGGTTTGCCCGGTCGCTGGCCCGCAATAAGGCCGATGCCGACGACCTGGTGCAGGAGACGTACCTGCGCGCCTTCCGCTCCTGGCGCACGTTCCTGCCGGGCAGTGACGTGCGGCGCTGGCTGTTCGCCATCTGCCGCAATGTCTTTCTGCGTTCCCGGGAACGGGAAGAGCGTTTCACGCCCTTGGAGGATGAAGGAGGCGAAACGTTGAAGGCGGTGGAACAGCACGCGGCCTGGCGGCGGGAAGGGGTGGAGGCAGCCGTCTGGCGCCTCGACCTCAAGGCAGCGGTTGACCGGGCGCTTACGGCGCTGCAGGAACCCTTTCGGTCAGCGGTCGTATTGGTTGACCTTGAAGACCATTCGTACGACGATGCATCCGCCATCCTGGAGGTTCCCGTGGGTACGGTCAAGTCGCGGCTCTTCCGCGGTCGGCGAATTCTACAGGAGCACCTGATGGCCTTTGCGCGCGACGCAGGTCTGCCCGGAACACGACATGACTGACGCATTCTCCCACGCAGCCGCCGCCGGCACGCTGAACTGCCGGGAAGCGATGGCCATCCTGTGGGACCACTTGGATGGCGAACTGAGCCCGGAGCGTGAAGCGGCCATGCGTTGGCATCTCGAGGTCTGCCGGCCCTGCCTCGAGCACCACAGGTTCGAGCGCGCCTTTCTCGACACGGTGGCCGCCGCGCGCGACGCGGACCCGGCGTCGCCGGCGCTGCGGCAGCGCGTCATGGATGCGCTGCGGTCCCAGGGGCTGCTTCCATGACGATGACGGGCGGAGATTCCTCGCCGAGCACGGACGCCCATCGCAGTGAAGCGGCGCGGCGTGACGGCGCCCGGTGTGCCGTGCTGACCATCACCGACTCGCGGACCACCTCGACGGACGAGTCGGGGGCCCTTATCGAACGGCTCCTGCTCGACGCAGGACACACGGTGGTGACCAGACACCTGCTACCCAACGAAGACGCCCAGATACGCACCCGTCTGGAGGAGGCGCTCGGCCGCGACGACGTGGATGCCGTGCTGTGCACCGGTGGAACGGGGCTCGGGTCGCGCGACCGCACCATCGAGGTCGTGCGACCCCTGCTGGAGCGCGAGATTCCCGGCTTCGGGGAACTGTTCCGCATGCTCAGCTACCTCGAACAGGTCAGCGCGGCCGCCATGCTGAGTCGCGCGCTGGCGGGCTCGGCGCGCGGCAAGTTCGTGGCCGTGATGCCGGGATCCCGGGCCGCCGTGGAACTGGCGATGACCCGCCTGCTGGTGCCCGAACTGCAGCACGCGTTGCGGGAGTTGAAGAGGTAGCGGTCGAGAGCGCGAGAGCGCGAGGTTCCTGGCACACAGCCGCG
>DATCGU010000124.1:0-5817 GCA_036508735.1 Gemmatimonadaceae bacterium | reverse complement strand
TCGAGCCGCTGGCGCAGCGACTCCCCCTGAATGAACGGGGTCACGTAGTAGAACTGCCCGTGCGCCTCGCCCGAATCGTACAGCGGCAGGATGTGCGGGTGCGTGAGCGTCGCGGCAATGCCGATCTCGCGGACGAACCGGTCCGCGGTCAGCGACTGCGTGAACTCCGCGCGCAGTACCTTGACGGCCACGTCGCGGCCGTGCTTGAGATCCAACGCGCGGTACACCACGGCCGCGGCGCCGCGTCCGATGATCTCTCGCAGTTCGTAGCGCCCGGCCAGCACTTCACCGGTGAGCTCCGAGGAGGTCACGGTCGGCTACCGCTTCACCGGCGTGATGGTGACACGCAGGATGCGACTCGCGGCTGGCCACTGGCGCCCGAACTCGGCCTCGGACATTGCCCGCACGGGGCGGCGTTCCGGATCGCCGGCAGTCGGCGCGCCCTGTCGCATGCCCTGGTTCCGGCCGACGCCGGGTTCTTCGTTCACTTCCGTGCCCGCATCCCACAGCCCGATCGCCGAAGTCACGTCGCCGGCCACCGGGCGCCCCTTCGCGTCGAATAGTGCGATGCCCGTGGCGCCCGTCCCGATGATCCCGTCATTCGACTGCCCGAGCATGAACGCGAGTGACAGCTGGTCGCCCGGGCGTGCTTCGATGATGACGCTGACCTGTGCGCCGGACATGAGCATCGACCCCTCGGCCGCCGGCACCATCGTCGCCGTCGCGGATTTCGTCCCCATCCCTTTTGCCGTCGCACCCATGGCGACCGCCGGCATCATGGGATGGTTCATGACGCCGTGACTTCGCACGCCCGGCACGCGGGCCAGGTTGGCCGCGAAGGCCTCCGCCATGCCAGCCTCCGCGAGTCCCTTGAGCCCGAGTCCAGCGTCCACCTTGCCCGGCGTAAGGATCGGGTTGCCGCCCGTGTGCACGGCCCAGACCCCAAGGGAGAGCGGCATATCCACTCCGCCGCCCTTGGCCAACTTCAACGTGGTGCGCGTTGACACGTTTTCGACGCGCACCGCGAACCGCGTCGTCGATGCCTCGGCGCCCACACGGTTCGTCGCCTGCGCGCCGGCCATCGAAGCGCTCACCATTGCGGCGGCCAGCAACACGCCACTCACACCCGTGCGGTTCATCTCGATCTCCCGGCTTTGGGTTCGCCATGCAGACGTCGATGCCTGATCGCACGGCGCACTGCCCTGCGTCAGATCGTGAACAGTCGGTCGAGCGCCTCCGGCGGCGTGCTCACGCCGGACGCTGGAGACGGTGCAGGTCGAACGTACGACGGACCGAACGATCACGCCAGTCGACGATCGATTGCCGCACTCGCCGCACGAAACGGCCTGGTGCGTCCGGCACTGGATGGCGATGGTCAGGAACCGGCGAGGGCAGCTCCCGGCGACGCGTGTCCTGCTCTCCCGAGTCCAGCCTACACCCGCGGCCCCGCCTCCACCACCTCTCGCGGCGTGCCGTCCTCGAACTTGGCGAAGTTCTGCTTGAACCGCATCGCCAGGTCCCGATATCTGCGGTCGTATTCCTTCTTGTCTCCCCATGACGTCGCGGGATTCAGGACTTCGGCCGGCACATCCGGGCATTCGGCCGGCATCTCGAAGCCGAAGACCGGATCCTTGATGAACTTGACCTTGTCGAGCCGGCCGTTGAGCGCGGCGGTCAGCAGCGCGCGCGTGTACTTGATGGAAATGCGCTTGCCGACCCCGTACGGCCCGCCCACCCAGCCGGTATTGACCAACCAGCAGGTCACGCCATGGCGCTCGATCTTCTGCTTGAGCAGTTCCGCGTACTTGTACGGATGATGCACCATGAACGGCCCGCCAAAGCACGCGCTGAAGGTGATCTCCGGTTCCTTGCCCAGTCCGACTTCCGTGCCGCCGACCTTGGACGTGTACCCGGAGATGAACTGATACAGCGCCTGGTTTGGCGTCAGTCGCGCGATGGGAGGCATCACCCCCGAGGCGTCACACGTGAGCAGGATGACGTTCTTCGGATGGCCCGCCTTCTTGTCCGGCATGGCGTTGGCGATGAACTCCAGCGGATACGAGGCGCGCGTGTTTTCCGTCAACGTGTCGTCGTCGAGGTCGATGAGACGCGTGACCGGGTCGTAGGGCACGTTCTCGAGGATCGTGCCAAAGCGGTGGGTCGTCGCGAAGATCTCCGGCTCGGCCGACTCGGAGAGGCCGATGACCTTGGCGTAGCATCCGCCCTCGATGTTGAACACGCCGCTGTCGCTCCAGCCATGCTCGTCGTCACCGATGAGGCGGCGCGTCGGGTCAGCCGACAGCGTGGTCTTGCCCGTGCCGCTCAACCCGAAGAACAGCGCGACGTCATTCGCGTCCTGCGGACTCACGTTCGCCGAACAGTGCATCGAGAGCACGCCCTCCAGCGGCAGGAGGTAGTTGAGGATGGTGAAGACGGATTTCTTGATCTCGCCGGCATAGGCCGTGTTGCCGATGATGGCGAGCTTCTTCTCGAACGACAGGCAGATGAACGTGTCGCTGACCGTACTGTCCACGGCAGGGGCGCCCTTGAACGAGGGCATGGCGACGATGGTGAACTCCGGCACGAAGCGCTTGTACTCATCGAGCGACTGCGGCAGAACGAACATGTTCCGTACGAAATGGCTGTGCCACGCCAGCTCGGTCACGATGCGCACAGGCAAACGATACGCTTCATCCGCGCCGCCGTAGACATCCTGCACGAAGACATCCTTGCCTTGCAGGAAGCCCAGCATGCGGTCATAGAGGACTTCGAATTTGTCCTCGGCAAAGGGACGGTTGTACACACCCCACCAGATGTTGTTCTCCGAGTCGGTGTGCCGCACCACGAATTTGTCGTTCGCGCTGCGGGCGGTGTGCTTGCCCGTATTGGTGACGAACGCGCCGCCCGCGGCGAGCGCGCCCTCGCTGCGGAAGACCGCTTCCTCCACCAGCGCCTCGGTGGGGAGATTCCAGTACGCCAGGCGCAGGTTGCTCACGCCCTGGTTGGACAGGTTGTAGTCCGCCTTGCGCGTCTGTGCGACCGGCTCGGCGGGCGTCTTGATGTTCAACAGGTTGTTCACGTCGCAGTTCTCCGTTACATCCAGTCCCGGGTCAGCTTCTTGTCGCCAATGTAGATGTCATTGGGAGAGGTCGGGTCGAGCACCCACTTGATGCGCGCGATGCCTTCGGTGATGTCCTTCACGGAGCCCGCGAACGAAATGCGGATGTGGCCTTCCATGCCGAATTCCCTGCCCGGCACGGTGACCACCAGCGCCTTCTTGAGCAGGAGCTTCGACAGCTCCACCGAGTTGCCGTTGAAGGCCCGCAGGTCGGGCAGGGCGTAGAACGTTCCCTGCGGCTTGATGAGACGAGCGCCGACGAAGGTCTTCATCTCCTGGAGCACAACGTCGCGGTTGTTCTGGATCTGCAGGCGCAACGCCTCCACCACTGATTGCCGGCCGTTCAATGCGCCCTCCGCCGCGGCCTGCGCGATGGGAGACACGCAGGACGTCGTCTGCGCCGTCACGTTCGTCATCACCTTCACCAGTTCCCGCGGCGCGACCACCCAGCCGATGCGAAAGCCCGTCATCCCGTACAGTTTCGCCACGCCATTGACCACGATCACGTGCGAACTGTCCACGGTCTTCTTGGTGAACGAATACGCAGGCGGCGCGACGTTGCCGTCGAAGGTCAGCTTGTGGTAGATGTCATCGCAGATCATGAAGATGCCCTTGCGTTCGCACATTTCGGCGATCTTCTCGATCAGCTCCGGCGGATAGACCGCGCCCGACGGATTGTTCGGGCTGTTCACGATGATCGCGCGCGTGGAGGAGGTCACCGCGCGCGCAATGTCCTCAAAGCGCGGCGTGAACGTGCCATCCTCCGGCGTGACGACGACCGGAACGGCGAGGCACATCTTGATCATCTCGGGATACGACACCCAATAGGGCGCGATCACGATCACCTCGTCCTGCGGATTCAGGACGGAGTAGAAGATGTTGAACAGCGACTGCTTGGCCCCGTTGGTGATGATCACATTCTCGGGCGCGACCAGGCGATCGTAGTTCTCCTCCGTGTAGCGGATGACCGCCTTCTTCATGGAGGGCAAACCGTCGGGCGGAGTGTACTTCACTTCCCCGCTGGTCAACTTGGCGCCCGACGCCAGGATGGCGGCGATGGGCGTCTTGTTCTTCGGTTCGCCGATTCCCAGGTTGATCACCGCTTCGCCGCGCTCACGCAACAGGCGCGCCTCCTCGTTCAAGGCGAAGGTCGGGGACTCGGCGATGTCACTGGCCAGTTTGCTGAGTTTCATACGTCTCCTTGATCGCGAGACCCGAAGGTCTCCTTCTCAATCATCTATCCGTTCATGGCAAAAAGACTGCGAGGGTCTCTCGTGGTGCCCGGGACGAGCATCTGGCCCGCTGACTGCTCCGGCCAGACACACTTTCATACTCGCGGGGGGACGGCGGCGCTGACGGTCGCAGTGTCAGACTGGGCGTTCAGGCCGCCACACTTTTCAACGGGAAAGTGGAACGAAGGTACCTGCGTGCTCGCAGCAAAGTCAACACGACTCGCGCACGCGTCGACGCACCTCCGTCCACGCCGCGCGCCTGATTCCACCGCCGGGCGCTGAAAGGCCCCGCCGGCGCAACTGCCGACGGGGCCTTCAGACGAGGCGGACAGGAAGAGATTCGAACTCTTGAGACGGTTGCCCGTCCACACGCTTTCCAGGCGTGCGCCTTAAACCACTCGGCCACCTGTCCAAGTACTGCAGAAAACTATAGAGAACGACAGAATACGACAGAGAACAAGAGGATACGGCAACTCGCAAGAGCGCCGGAAACGGCAACGCGCCGGTGAGGACACCGACGCGTTGCGCGTCCTGGGAGCGGACAGGGTGAGATTCGAACTCACGGAACCCTTGCGGGTTCGCCGGTTTTCGAGACCGGTGCCTTCAACCACTCGGCCACCTGTCCAAGGGAACATGCAAATTATCCCGGTGCCAGAGCGGGGTCAACGGGACGACAGAGATAGTTGGCGGTACATGAAAGGTGGTTGGAGGTTCGTGGTTGGTGGTTCGTGGTTGGAGGTTCGTGGTTGGTGGTTCGTAGTTTCGGATTGGTGGACAACGACCGGCGCCCTGCCTCACCTTTATTGTCATGACACTCCGCCACCGCATCCTGCTCGCGACCGCGGCGCTCGCCGTGGTTGGCTCCCCTGCCCTCGCCCAGGCCCGCGTGCGCACGGGCCTCGAGGTGCTCCTCAGCGACTCCATGCACCTCATCCGCGGCAAGCGCGTGGGGCTGCTCACCAACCACAGCGGCCGGCTGCCCAGCGGCACCAGCACCATCGACGCGATCTTCAAGGCGCCGGGAGTGAAGCTCACCGCGCTCTTCGGTCCTGAGCACGGCATCCGGGGCGCCGCCAAGGCCGGCGAGAAGATCGCGTCGTCGGTCGACTCGGCCACCGGCGTGCCCATCTACTCGCTCTACGGCGACCAGCACGTCCCAACGCCAGAGCAGTTCAAGACCATCGACGTGCTGCTCTACGACATCCAGGACGTCGGCGCCCGTGTCTACACCTACCAGTGGACGATGGCACAGGCCGCCGAGGCGGCGGGCAAGGCAGGCGTCCCGTTCATCATCCTCGACCGGCCCAATCCCGTGCGTGCCGACCGGATCGACGGCGGCATCCTCGACACGGCCTTCAAGTCGGGCGTCGGCCTCTACCCGGTGTCGTTGCGCTACGGCTTCACGGCCGGCGAACTCGGCCGCTACCTCGTGGGCAGCGGCAAGTTCAAGGCCGACATCAGGGTCGT
>DATCGU010000123.1:0-9980 GCA_036508735.1 Gemmatimonadaceae bacterium | reverse complement strand
TTCGTTGCGCTGTGATACACCCGCATCGTCGCCGCCCTGAAATCCCCGGGCTTGGCGAAGAAGATGTTCGGCACGTACGTCTGTGGGTTGCGATCGATGTGTGGGAACCAGGTGCTCTGCATCTGCACCATGATCCGATGGCCCTTCCTGAAGGTGTGATGGATGGACGGCATCTCGAACTTGATGCTGTCGGCCTGATTGGCCACCATCGGCGACGGCTTCTCGAACGACCGCCGGTACCTCGCACGGAACGGCTCGCCGCGTACCAGCTGCTGGTAGCCGCCCACCAGAAAGCCGCTCTGGTCACCGGCCCAGTTGGGCGCGTCGTTGGGGAAGACGTCGATGAGCTTGACGATGAAGTCGGCGTCCGTGCCGCTCGTGCTCACGTGGAGGACAGGGTGCAGGGGTCCCGACAGCGTCACGTCTTCAGCGAGCACGTCGGTCTGGTACACCAGAACATCCGGGCGTCGCGAGGCAAAGCGCTGATCCGCCGTGATGTAGTCGCGCGGCATGCCCTGGCCCTCGACACGGTCGACCAGCGGCACCGGCTTGGCCGGGTCGCTCACGTACTCGTCAAAAGCTGCGCCCTTCGTTGGTGCGCTGAATCCGAGCTTGCCGTCGGGCTGCAGGTACAGTGCCACCTTCTTGCCGTTCGGCGCGGGCCACGAGGGATATCGATCCCACTTGTCGGCTCCCGTGCGGAACACGAGCACGCCGGCGTCAAGTTTCTTCGGTGCACCGGCGAGATGGTGTGCGAAGAACGGATACTCCACGGAATCACGGAAGAAAGGACCGGTCTTGTAGCTCCAGCGCAGGTTTCCCAGCAGCGTGCCGTCGCCGCGACTCCATCCGCCGTGTGACCACGGTCCGACGACGAGCGTGTTCTCCGTGGCCGGGCTCTGCCGGGCGATGCTCCCGTACACCCACCACGGACCGTCAATGTCTTCGGTGTCGTAGAAGCCGCCGACCGTCAGCACCGCGGCCTTCAGGTCGTGCAGGTGTGGACGGACGTTGCGTGCCTGCCAGTAGGCATCGTACGTCGGGTGGTTGAGCATCTCTTCCCACGACGAGGCCGTGCCGGCGGCCAGGTACTTCCGGGTGCCCGGGCCCACCGGGCCCATGTCCAGGTAGAACTGGTACGCATCCGGCGTTCCCATGGAGAACGGATAGCGTTTGTCGAAGCCTGGCTCGGTGCGCGGACCGCGATTGAAGCTCGTGTAGAAGCCGAAATTATGCGGCAGCAGGAAGGCGCCGCCGTGAAAGTTGTCGTCGCCCATCCAGATGTCGGTCATCGGCGCCTGCGGGGAGCAGGCCACCAGCGCCGGATGCCGGGCCAGGCAACTCGCACTGGTATAGAAGCCGGGATACGATGTGCCGTAGATTCCCATCTTGCCGTTGGTCGGCAGGTTCTTGAGGAGCCACTCAATGGTGTCGTAAGTGTCGGTTCCCTCATCCACGTCCGTCGGTTTCTCGTGCTTCTCCAGGATGGGCATCATCTCGCGGAAGACGCCCTCGGAGAAGTGACGCCCGCGGGCATCCTGATAGACGAAGATGTAGCCGTCATCCACAAACCTGGAATTGTTCGAGGGACCGAGTGCCGCCTTGTACAGGGTGTCGCCATAAGGCGCCACCGAATAGGGGGTGCGCGACATCAGCACCGGATACCGGCGTGTGCTGTCCCGGGGCACGTAGATCGACGTGAAGAGCTTCACGCCATCGCGCACCGGGATCTTCACCTCGATCTTCCGGTAGTTCAACCGGATTCGTGCGGTCAGCGCGGGGTCTCCCTGCGGCTGGGCAAGGGCAGGGGCGGCCAGCGCGGCGGCAAAAAGTGCAATAAGGAAGCGGCGCATGGTTGGGAGGGGCTTGGGAAATGCCATCCGGCGGGGTGTCGGGTGTCTTTGGAACCGTACGATCTTGCCTCCCCGGGCGCTTATGTGCCAGTGGCCGACTACAGTCAGGCAAACACCCGATCCGGCGTGGTGTGAACGCCGATCATGTGTGGCCCTGCGAAATGCGATCTTCAGAGAGTCCCCCTCGGAAGCGTTCCTCAACCGGCGCCATCGCGCCTTCCTATTGATATGACTGACAAGAACGAAGTGCCGCGCACGATGGGCCAGCAGGCGGGTCGCCGCTCCTGGGCCGAGCCCTGGAAGATCAAGATGGTCGAGCCCCTGACCATGACCGACCGTCCCACTCGCGAGCGCGCCCTCGCCGAGGCAGGATACAACACCTTCCTGCTGCACTCGGCGGACGTCTACATCGACCTGCTTACCGACAGCGGCACGAACGCCATGAGCGACCGCCAGTGGGCGGGCATGATGACCGGCGACGAAGCCTACGCCGGTTCGGTGAACTTCTATCACCTCGAAGCGGCCATCCAGCGCTACTACGGCTACAAGTACCTCGTTCCGACGCATCAGGGGAGGGGTGCGGAGAACCTGCTCAGCCGCACCGAGATCAAGCCGGGCCAGTTCGTGCCCGGCAACATGTACTTCACCACCACCCGCCTGCACCAGGAAATGGCGGGTGGCACTTTCGTGGACGTCATCGTCGATGAGGCGCACGACCCAGTGAACCGCGGCGCGTTCAAGGGCAACGTCGACATCGCCAAGCTCGACGCGCTGGTGAAGAAGGAAGGGGCATCCAAGATCGCGTACATCTCGCTGGGCGCCACCGTCAACATGGCCGGCGGCCAGCCCGTGTCGATGGGCAACGTCAAGGCGCTGCGCGCCTGGTGCGACATGAACAAGGTGAAGCTCTATCTGGACGCCACGCGCGCGGTGGAGAACGCCTTCTTCATCCAGGAACGCGAAGAGGGGTACGCGAACAAGAGCATCGCGGCCATCCTGCTGGAGTTCTGTTCGTACACGGATGGCGCGTGGATGAGCGCCAAGAAGGACTCGTTGGTGAACATCGGCGGCTGGGTGGCCGTCAACGACTTCGCGGTCTTCGAAGAGCTGCGCAACCTCGTAGTTGTCTTTGAAGGGCTGCACACCTACGGCGGCCTGGCGGGACGCGACATGGAGGCCATGGCCATCGGCACCGCGGAATCGGTGCAGGACGACCATATCCGTGCGCGCATCGGCCAGGTGCGGTACCTCGGCGAGCTGCTCGCGCAGTGGGGCGTCCCGATGATGGAACCCATCGGTGGGCACGCCATCTTCCTCGACGCCAGGCGCTTCTACCCGCAGCTCACCCAGGACCAGTTCCCGGCGCAGACGCTGGCCGCGCAGCTGTACCTCGACAGTGGCATCCGTTCCATGGAACGCGGCATCGTGAGTGCCGGGCGCAACGCCACCACCGGCGACCATAACCGTCCCAAGCTCGAGCTGACACGCCTCACCATTCCGCGCCGGGTGTACACGCAGGCGCACATGGATGTGGTCGCCGAGTCCGTGAAGGCCATCTTCGAGCAGCGCGACCAGGTGCGCGGGCTGAAGATGATGTACGAGCCGAAGTACCTGCGATTCTTCCAGGCGCGGTTCGAGCCGCTCTGATCGTATGTGAACTGCGCCACAGATGAACACAGAAGAACACAGATGAATTCAAAAGGGGTCCGCACCGGTGTTTCGATGCGGACCCCCTGTGCAATTCTGTGTTCATCTGTGGCGCACTGCAGTTGCCCCATCAATCGCGTTCCGACGTCCATCCTCTTTCTCACATCGCCAACGACCCCTTCCGAAACTCCGACACACCGATCTGTGCATTCACCAGCACCGGGCTTCCGGCGCGCGCAATCGCACGGGCTTCCATCATCGTCGCTGCCACTCGCAAAGGATCGTCCAGAAGCAGCCCGCGTGCGCCGAGTGCCTCGGCCACCTCGTGGAACGCCGTGCGTCCCAGCTGCGTGCCCACGTCGTCCCCCAGCATGGGAACCTGATCACGCGCAATCTGCGTCCATGCGCCGTCGTTCCCCACCACGCAGATGACCGGCAGGTTGTGGCGCACGAAGGTATCGAGTTCCACCACTCCGTACCCCGCCGCACCGTCGCCCCACACGAGCCACACGTCATCCTCCGGCCGCACGAGCTTGGCGGCCAGCGCGAAGCCTGCGCCCACACCCAACGTGCCAAAGACGCCCGGATCGAGCCAGCGCATCGGTGCGCGCGGACGCAGCACGTACGAGGCGGTGCCGACGAAGTCACCGCCGTCGGCGACGATCGTCGAGGCATCGCCAAGCGCACCGTTGACCGCCTGACACACGGCGAGGGGATTCAGCGGCCACACGGCCAGGGCTGACTGCGACGCGATCTCGGCGTCACGCCGGGCATCACGTTCGGCGAGCCGGGCCCGCCAGGCATCGCAGGAGGCGCGCCCCCCTGCTCCCGCCAGCGCGCGCACGAACACGTCGGCGTCGGCACACACCGCCAGTGTGCTGCGACGGTTCTTGTTCAACTCCGCGCGATCACGATTCACCGACACGATCGTCGCATGCGCGCCGATATGTCGCCCGTAGTCGAGACGAAAGTCCATTGGCACGCCACAGAGCAGCACGACGTCGGCCTCGCGCAACGCCTCCTTGCGGTGATGCCGCACCTGTTGCGCCGATGCCGCGCCCAGCAGGCCGCGCGCCATTCCCGCCAGGAATACCGGCACGCCAAGTGCGCGCACGGCATCGGCCAGTGCGTCTATCTCGGCGGCGCACTCTGCACCCTGACTGCCAACCACCATCACCGGTCGTTCGGCGCGCGCGAGCATGACCGCAACCTTCCTGACCATCCGCGCCGAGGGAACGACCCGAAGCAGGTGCACCGGATCGTTCGGCATCGCGCCCCCCGCGGCGAAGACCTGCTTGGTGTGCCGGTTCAGGTACCAGTACTCCAGCTTCTTGCCGAAACCCGCACCCGTCGCGGGTGGACGGGAAATGCCCGTTGTCTCACGCACGATCGGCTCGGAATAGAGCACGTCAACCGGAAGCTCGACGAACACCGGTCCCGGCACACCCTCGCGTGCCACGCGAAACGCGCGCTCCAGCGAGCTCACGATGTCGGCCACCCGGCGCACGCGCTCGGCGTGCTTCACGTGCGGACGGACGACTGCCATCTGGTCGATGTCCTGCAGCGAGCCGCGTCCGCGCAGCACCGTGGCCGTCGCACCGCCGATGAGCAGCATGGGCGAGCGCGCCATGCGCGCGTTGGTGAGTGCCGTGAGCGTGTTCGTGACTCCCGGGCCGGCGGTCACCACCGCCACGCCAACGCCCGTCAGTCGCGCCATGGCGTCTGCGGCAAAGGCGGCAGTCTGCTCCTGGCGCGTGTCGATGACGCGAATGCCGCACCGCTTCGCCTCCACGAGGATCGGCGCAATGTGCCCGCCGGCAAGCGCGAATACTGCGCGCACGCCATGGCGGTGCAGGACCTCGGCCACGAGGTGGCCGCCCGTGGGGCGCGCGGTATCAGGTGTCGTCATGTTCTCATTGGATGGTCGCGCGCCATGTGGCCGTCGATGAGACGTTCATCGCCGCGTCGAACGCCGCGACGGCCACCACATCAGCGCGGTCGGCGGCGCCGGTGAATGGGATGTCGATTGACCGGTCGGCGCCCCACACGAGCCGGTTGCTCCACGCCGTGCTCGTGCGCCACTGCACCAGCCACCAGCGCGCTGCCTCGGTGCCGGTAGGTGTCCACTGCGCACGCATGGCCGAACCCTGCACGGCGACCGTGAGCGTTGGCGCAGATGGAAGCGTGGCATCGAGCCACGGCGAGGCGGGCACCACGGCGGCGCTGGCGTAACTCGACGCGGCCAGCGCGTCGGCCAGCCCGCCCCTGTTGAGTCGCACCGAGGTGGTATTGTACAGCAGCGCGCCGCTGGCGCCGCCGGCGTTGGCTCCGGCCCTCAGGCGCGTCTGTGCGATCTCCGTGATGATCTCCGAGGCGGCGTACGTCTCCGACGCACCGTCCGCCACGCGATACGCTGCGAGTCCGGGCCAGACGTGGCGCTTCTGCGTGTTCATCGCAATCCACCAGTCGAGCAGGGCGTTGAATGGCTGTCCCGTGTCGTACGTTGACCAGTAGAGCTGGGGCGCCAGGTAATCCACCCAGCCGTTCTGGAGCCATTTCCTCGAATCGGCGAAGATGGCGGCGTAGGCGTCGAGCCCGGTGACGCCTGCGGGGCTGCCCGGACGCCAGATGCCGAACGGCGAGATGCCCACCTTCACCATCGGCTTGACGCGATGCACCTCGTCGTAGAGCCTCTGGATGAGGGTGTTGACGTTCTGCCGCCGCCAGTCGTCGCGCGCCATGGCAGCACCCCCGGCAGCGACGTACTTGGCGTACGATGCGTCATCGGGAAACACCGGTACATTGCCCACAGGGTACGGATAGAAGTAGTCGTCGAGGTGCACGCCGTCGATGTCGTAGCGCGAGAGCACGTCCACGACGACATTCAGCGTCTGCGCCTGCACCTCGGGCTCCCCGGGGTCGAACCACAACTGCCCCTCGGCGATGCGCGCCAGGTCGGGCCGCGCCCTTGCGAGGTGGTTGGCCGCGAGGGTCAACGTGTCCTTGACGTTGCCGGCGCGATACGGATTGAACCAGGCGTGCAGTTCGAGGCCGCGCTGGTGCGCCTCCGTCACCCACGCTTCCAGCGGATCCCACCCAGGGTCGGTCCCCTGCGTGCCCGTGAGCGACTTGGCCCACGGTTCGATGGGCGACCGGTAGAGCGCGTCGCCGGCGGCGCGCACCTGCACGATTACTGCATTCATCCTGAGTGCCTGCGCGCGGTCGAGGATCGCGCGCATCTCCGACATTGCCGCAGCCTGGATAAGGCCCGTCTGCGTGGGCCAGTCGATGTTGGCCACCGTGGCCACCCAGAGTCCGCGAAACTCGCGATTGACTGCCGGCGGATCAGCGCTCGGTGGCGTCGTGGGGGTCGTCGGCGGCCTGTTCGGACTCGTCGGCCCATCGCCCCCGGTGGCGCACGCGGCGGAAAAAAGGACGACGGCAGCAAACGCGAAACGGCGCATGCCTGAAAAATGCCGCACGGGGAGCCCAGTAGCGAGATGCAGGGGTCGCACGGGCACTGGCTCCTAGCTCCTGCTGTCCACCGCCCCCTGCAGCGCCCGCCACGGAAGCCTCGCGCACTTGTGCCGCGCCTTGAAGGCGGCCACGCCGGCCAGAGCGCTCATCTCACCGAGTGATTCGTCGGGTTCTCCCCCGGCGAGCATCTCGTCGAAGCGTCTCGACAAGACGCCGATCTCGTCGCAGGTCCGCCCGCGCACGAGCTCCATCAGCATCGACGCCGTCGCCTGCATGATCGAACACCCCGTGCCGGTGAACCGTGCCTCGATGACGACGCCATCCCGTTCAAGGGTGCCCACGGTCACATCGTCACCACACAGCGGGTTCTTCACCGTGTGCATGCCGGTGGCGCGCTCCAGCGCGCCCTTGTACCGCGGCCGCCGATAGTGCTCGAGGATGCGCTCCTGGTAGAGCGCGGCCAGCCCGGCGCCGTGGTCAGCCGACGTGGACACCGAACCGCTCCCTGGCCTTGAGCAGCGACGCGGCCAGCGCGTCGACGTCGGCCATCGTGTTGTATACGTAAAAACTGGCCCGCACCGTCGCCGTCACCTTCAACGCGCGCATCAGCGGCTGCGCGCAATGGTGCCCGGCGCGCACGCACACCCCGTCCACGTCGAGCATCGTGCTCAGGTCGTGCGGGTGGATGTCGCCCAGCGTGAAGCTCACTACGCCGCTGCGCTGCTCGGCGGTGGCGGGACCCTGCACGACCACTCCCTCGATCTCGCGCAGCCGCACGAGCGCGTAACGCGACAGCTCCACCTCGTGCGCGCGCACGGCGTCCATCCCCAGCGCGTCGAGGTACCGCACCGCCGCCGCCAGTCCCACGGCGCCCTCCACGTTGGGCGTACCGGCCTCGAACTTGTGCGGCAGCGTGTTCCACGTGGTGTCGCCGTCGAACACGAACTCGATCATGTCGCCGCCAAACTGGTAGGGTGGCATCGCCTCGAGCAGCTTGCGGCGCACGATCACGCCCCCGATCCCCATCGGGCCGAGCATCTTGTGCCCGCTGAACGCATAAGCGTCCACGCCCAGCGCGTCGAAGCCGACCCGCAGGTGCGGCGCCCCCTGGGCGCCATCGCAGAACGCCACGGCCCCAACCGCGTGCGCAATCCTCACGATGTCGCGTACGTCGTTGACCGTGCCCAGCGCGTTCGACACGTGGCCGAAGGCCACCACCTTGGTGTTGGCGGTCACCAGCGCCCGCAGCTGCCCGAGGTCGAGGTGCCCCTCCTCGTCCAGCTCGCAAATGCGAAACTCGGCGCCCACCGCGCGCGCCAGCTGCTGCCAGGGCACGAAGTTGGCGTGGTGCTCGAGCCGCGTCACCACGATCCGGTCGCCGCGGTGCACGTGCGAGTGTCCCCACGCCGTGGCCAGCAGGTTCAGCGACTCGGTGGTACCGCGCGTGAAGATCAGCGTGTCGGTGTCGGCCGCACCCAGGAACGCGGCAATGCGGGCCCTCGCGCCGTGGTAGGCGTCCGTGGCGGCGCCGCTCAGCTTGTACGCGCCGCGGTGCGGGTTGGCGTTCGCCGTCTCGTAGTACGTGCGGATCGCGTCGAGCACGGCGCGCGGCTTCTGCGACGTGGCCGCCGAGTCGAGGTACACCAGCCCCGGGTTGGCCGCGAGCAGCGGAAAGTCGGCGCGCAGCGCCTTCATGCGCGCGGCACCAGCGCAACTCTCATTCGGTGCTCACCTTGGGGGCCGCGGGACTCCCCCCGTTTTGCTCGAGAGCCGCGTGCATGGCGTGCCACGCCAGCGATGCGCACTTCACGCGCAGCGGGAAGCGCGACACGCCGCCGAACGCCTTCAGCGATCCCAGCGACTCAGCGTGCTCCGGATGCTTCCCGGTCACGACGCCGTGGAACCTCTCGAACAGCTGCTCCACCTCGGCCTTCGTCTTCCCCTTGACGGCCGCCGTCATCAACGATGCGCTCGCCTTGGAAATGGCGCAGCCGCTCCCCTGGAACGACACGTCGCTGATCTGGTCCCCATCGAGCTTGAGCCATACCGTGAACTGGTCGCCGCACAGCGGATTCATCCCGTCGGCGTGCGCGCTTGCGTCATCCATCGTCCGGAAATTGCGCGGACGCCGGTTGTGGTCGAGGATGATGCTCTGGTACAGCTCGTCGAGTTCGGCGGACACGGGGCCCTCTCAGACCAGCTCGGCCTGGATGAAGCGCGCGAACAACGATGCTTCGAGCGCGATCTTGAGGGGTTCGAGCTCGATGAGCTCCAGCACCTCGGCGGCAAAGGCATAGGTCAGGAGCGCGCGGGCGCGCTCGGCGCCGATGCCACGGCTCTTCATGTAGAACAGGGCCATCTCGTCCAACCGGCCGACGGTGGCGCCGTGCGTGCACTTCACGTCGTCGGCGAAGATCTCCAGCTGCGGCTTGGAGTCGACCCGCGCGCCCTCGCTGAGCAGCAGCGCCTTGTTGGTCTGCTTGCCGTCGGTCTTCTGCGCCTCGGGATGGACGAACACCTTGCCGTTGAAGACGCCGTGCGAGGTGCCGTCCATCATGCCCTTGTACACTTCGCGGCTCGAACAACCCGGCGCAATGTGCTCCACGAACGTCTGGTGGTCGGCGTGCTGTGCTTCCTCCAGCGCATACAGGCCGTTCAGGCGCACCTCCGCGTTCTCGCCCAGAAGCCGCGAGTAGACGTTGGTGCGCGACAACTGCGCGCCCGTGGCGAACGAGAACGAGTGGTAGATCGAGTCGCGTCCCTGCGTCGCCTGTGTCGTCCCCACGTGGAACGCCGAGTCGCTCTCGCGCTGCACCTTGTAGTGGTCCACCCGCGCACCGTCGCCCACCACCACTTCGGCGACGTGGTTGGTGAAGTACGCGGCGTTGCCGATGGCCGCGAACGACTCGACGAGCGTGACCCGCGCCCCGCGCTCGGCAACGACGAGCGTGCGCGGGTGCAGCGACGCGTTGGCGGCGTGCGAGTCGGTCAGGTACAGGATGT
>DATCGU010000122.1:0-2748 GCA_036508735.1 Gemmatimonadaceae bacterium | reverse complement strand
TGGTTCGCGCACCGCGCGAGGAGGATTCTTTCGTGTCATACATGTACTCCATACATGTGTTACATGTAAGGTATGATGATGCCGGTGATCGGTCAAGGTCAACGGATCGGTTGTTGGCGACGACCACGGCCCCTCCATCAGCGTTCTTCCGGTGTTCTTCCGCGCGTTTCCGTGAGTGCTGTTCAGTGACTGGCGCCGTTCACGTATCAGTCAAGCCGAGCGGCGAGCGCCGCCCGAAAAAATAACGGCGACCTTCTCACCGAGCGCCACGATACCGTCGCGCTGCAACTGGAGCAGCCCGGCCAGCCCGGCCGAGCCGGTGTGGTCCACGTCGATCCCGGTCGCGGATCGAGCCAGCGCGTTCGCCTCGCGCACCGTGTCCTCGTCCAGCACCACTGCCGTGCCCCGAGTGGCGATCATCCCTTTGACGATGGCGAGCCAGTCGTAGGTCTCGTCGTCGAGGATGCCGTGCGCGATGCTGTGCGGCGTCTCCTCCCACGGCCACATGAACTCCGAGCGGTGCTTCGTGGCGCGCTCCAGGGCAGCGAGCTCGCCGAGCGTGTGCACCTGCTCCTGGAGGCGGTCCCAGGCCCGCTTGAGGGGCCAGGCCCCGCGCGTCTGGACGGTGTGAAACCGCGGCAACTGTCGCAGCCAGCCCGAGCGGTGCGCGAACTGAAGCCCCTGAATGACGGAACTGGCCAGCGCGCCGCCCCCCACCTGGATGACGACGTGGTCGAGATCCGTCTCGCCGAGCGCCGCGATCATCTCGTACGCCAGAGTTTCGCCGCCCTCGATCGTGAGGCCGTTCTCGTTCCCCTGGCAGCAGAAGGGCAGGGCGCCTTCGGCGAGCGCCTCGTGAAACCGGTGCACGCAAGGGTCGCCGGTCACGCCTGGTACGCGCGGGCAGACGGTGATCTCGGCCCCGAACGCGTGCAGCCGATCGAGCACCGCGGGCTGGGCGTCGGTGGGGACGAACACCCGGAGTTTCCGCTTGACCGCGCGCGCCAGTACTGCAGCCGCGATCGCCGCGTTGCCGCAACTGGCAATGGCCAGCGGCGGCCGCTCGTGCTGCTCCGCCACTTGCAGGTAGAGCAGAATGCCCATCAGGTGGCGGGCCTTGTGGGATGCACCGACGTTCCCGGTCTCGTCCTTGACCCACAGCTCGATGCCGAGGCGCTCGCCCAGCGCAGCCTGCGGGCCGAACGGCGTGGTGCGGAAGCCGCACCCGTCCACGGCCGCGATTGCCGCGTCGAGCTGCCGCACCAGATCTACGTAGGCTTCGTCGGACAGCCCCCGGCGCCGCGCCGTGTGCCAGGCGTGGAACAGCTCGCGGTGGCGGATGAACGGGTTGGGGTCGTCGCCGTGCCGCCACTCGACGCGGAGCGGGTCGAGCTTTCGCGTGACGACGTGATCGGTGTCGCCGCGACCGGCCCGCGAGCACCGGAACGGATAGCGATTCTGTTCGAACGGCGGGGCAGTCCAGCCGCAGCCAGCGCAGACCAGCGTGGACGCGTCCGACTTCACGCCACGCCGGTCCGCCCGTTGAACTCCTCGATCATCGCGTCCCACGCTGGGAGCAGGTCGCGCAGGCCGCGCCAGAAGCTCTGGTCGCGCCGCGCCTCGAAGTCCTCCAGCGACACGCCCTGCTGCTCCACCCAGGTGAAGTAGCCCAGGTTGAAGACGCGGGTGCGCTCCACGTCGCCCATCACCATGACGTGCTCGGTGTCGGCGCCCAGCAGATGCCGGGCGAAGGCATCGGCGGCGCGCGCTGCGTCGAAGGTCCCGCCGAAATGCTTGGCTATGGCCTTGGGACGCTCGGAGGCATACATCGCCGCGCCGTCGGTGGCCACGGTGACAACCACATCCTGGGGGCCGAGACCCAGCCGCTTCGCGGTCTTGATGGCTGCCACCACGTTGCAGATGCTCGACAGTCCGAAGTGCTCGAGCGACGCCATCACCGTCTCGCCCACCCCGCGCGAGCGCAGCAGGGCGTGACCCGCCTTGTCGTTGAAGAGCACGAACAGCTGGTCGGTCGCCCGGTCCGACACGGCGACGGCGACGTCGCCGTTGGTGACGTTGTGAATGAAGGGGATGTGTTTGTCGCCGATGCCCTGGATGTTGTGCTCGCCGAAGCCGTTGTAGAGCATGGTGGGGCACTCGAGAGCCTCGACGGCCACGATGCGCGCGCCGAACCGGTCCTTCAGGTAGTCCCCGGCGCCTATCGTGCCTGCCGAACCGGTGGCGGACACGAAGGCCGCGAGCCGCAGATCGCGGTCGGCCGCCTGCAGGGACTCGAAGATGTGGCCAAGGGCGCGACCGGTCACGGCATAGTGGCCGAGGTGGTTGCCAAACTCGCTGAACTGGTTGAGCACCACATTGGCGGGGTCGCGCGCTAGCGCGGCGCAGGCGTCGTAGATCTCCTTGACGTTGCTCTCGGTGCCCGGCGTACGGATGATGTCGCCGGGTTCGGCCACCCAGCGCTCCAGCCACTCGAAACGCTCCGCGCTCATCCCTGCGGGAAGGATCGCCACGCCACGGCACCCCATGATGCGCGAGATCGCGACGCCGCCGCGGCAGTAGTTCCCCGTGGAGGGCCACAGGGCGCGCTGGCGCTCGGGATCGAACCGTCCCGTGACGAGGCGTGGGGCGAGGCAGCTGTACGCGGCCAGCACCTTGTGCGCCTGGATCATCGGGAATCGGTCGCCGAGCGCAACGACGATGGGCGCTTTCACGCCGGTGAGCGCCTCC
>DATCGU010000121.1:0-4345 GCA_036508735.1 Gemmatimonadaceae bacterium | reverse complement strand
GCGCACGGCAATGCGCGAGCTGCCGAGTGGCGCGATGAGCGTTGCCGAGGCCGCGTCGAGCGTTGCGTTGGCGTCGGCGGCGTTCGTCGTCGCGGCGTGGCGCATCAATCCGCTCTGTCTCGCGCTCTCTCCTCTCGCGCTCGCGTGGGTGTTGTTCTACAGCTACACCAAGCGATTCACGCGCTGGGCGCACCTGGTGATGGGGTTCGGGCTCGGCATCGCGCCGGCCGGTGGTTATCTGGCGGTGACGGGGCAGTGGAGCGAGCCGTGGTGGCTGCTTCCCGCGCTCGCCGTGGCGGTGATGAGCTGGGCGGGCGGCTTCGACATATTCTATGCGCTGCAGGACACCGAGTTCGATCGCGAACAGGGGTTGCACTCGGTGCCGGCGCGCATGGGCGTGCCGCGTGCGCTGGCGATTGCGCGCGGCCTGCACGCGCTGACCGTCGTCGCGCTGGCGTTCGTGGGCGTTGCGGTGCAGGCCGGCGCGGTGTATTTCGCGGGGGTGGTGGTGGCGGCGGGCATCCTGGCATGGGAGCATTCGCTGGTGTCGGCCGACGACCAGTCCCGGATGGACGCCGCCTTCTTCAACATGAACGGAATCCTCAGCGTGACGTTCTTTCTCTTCGTGCTGGCCGAGCGGGTGTTCGCGTGAGCGACGGTCGTCCCATCGTGATGGCGCTCACCGGCGCGTCCGGCGCGCCGTATGGCGTGCGCTTGGTGCAGGCGCTGGTGCAGGCCGAACGGCGCGTGTCGCTGATCGTCAGCGCGCATGGACTGCGGCTGCTGCGGGCGGAGACGTCCATTGAGTCGGTGGAAGGGCTGCGTGCACACGTGGGCGCGGCCGCGTGGGACCGGTGGGTGACGCTGTACGACGATGCGGATCGCGGCGCCGGCCCAGCCAGCGGGTCACATCGCGCGTCGGGGATGGTCATCTGTCCGTGCTCCATGGGGACGCTGGCGTCGATCGCAGCGGGAACCAGCCGCTCGCTGGTGGAGCGCGCGGCCGATGTGTCGCTGAAGGAACGGCGGCCCCTGATCCTGGTGACGCGAGAGATGCCGCTGTCGGCCATTCATTTGGAGAACATGCTGCGGCTGACGCATGCCGGGGCGGTGGTGATGCCCGCATCACCGGGCTTCTACAACCGGCCGACGCAGATTGCGGAGTTGGTGGATTTCGTGGTGGCCCGGGTGCTGGACCATCTGGGGGTGGAGAACGGGCTGGCGCCGAGGTGGGGGGAATAGGGGCCAGGTACCAGGGGCTAGGTGCTAGGTGCTAGGTGCTAGGTGCTAGGTGCTAGGTGCTAGGTGCTAGGTGCTGGATGGCAGGCTGTGGACGGTTGGCGGTGGGCCGGCGCATGCTGGCCCTTTTGCTTTGCGGGGCGCATCTTCGCCGGTCGCCGCGAGTTCCGGATTCCAGTTCCGCATTCCGTTTCGAATTCCGCATTCGAATTCCAATTCCGCCATCCGAGTTCCGGTTCTCGCATGATCCATCCTGCGCTGTTCGGCATCCTCTACTTTCCGTACGGCCTGATGATCGGCGTGCCGGCGGTGATGCTGGGCTGGCTCGCCACGCGGGCCGGGCTGCCGGTGAGCGCGGCGGCGACCATCGTGGGCATCGCGTTTGCGCCGGCGGCCTTCAAGTTCCTCTGGGCGCCGCTCGGCGACCTGACGCTCACCCGCAAGCGCTGGTACGTGCTGGCCAACTCCTGCTGCGCGCTGGCCTTCTTTGGCATGTGCGTCATTCCCATGAGCGCGCGCACTCTGCCGCTGATCACGGCCATCGTGCTCGCCGGCGCCCTGTCGGCCACGTTCATCGCCTTCGCCCTGCAGGGATTGCTGTTGCACAACTGCGATCCCGCCATGCTGGGGCGCGCCGCAGGTTTCTACCAGACGGGGAACATGGTGGGGCAGACGCTGGGAGGCGGTGCGGCCCTGTACCTGGTGCGCCACCTGCCCGCGCTCTGGATGGCGGGCGCCCTGCTCGCCGTCGTCGTGCTGCTCTGCAACCTGCCGCTCCTGTTGCTGCGCGAGCCTCCGCGCGTTGGCGAGGGACGCATGGGCGACCGCGTTCGCGAGGTGTGGCGCGAACTGCGCGCCATGCTCGCCAAGGTCGACGGACGCCTGGCGCTGCTGCTGGCATTCCTGCCGATCGGCACGGGCAACGCGCAGTTCCTCTTTGCCGCCGTTGCGCGCGAATGGAAAGCGTCCGGCGACTTCGTGTCGCTGGTGCTGGGCCTGGTAGCGGGCATCGCGATCACCATCGGCACGCTCGGCGGCGGGTGGCTGGAAGACCGCCTGCCGCAGCGGCGCGCGTACTTCGTGGCCTGCGCCGCGCAGGGTGTGCTGGCCCTGCTCCTGCTGTGGTCGCCGCGCCAACCGTGGGCGTTCGCCCTCATCACGGCCACGTACACGGCATCGCTCGGGGTCTGCACCGCGGCGCTCACCGGCATGGCGCTGGCGCTCGCCAAGGGAGGCGCGGCATCCACGAAGGTGAGCCTGTTCCTCGCGTTCAACACGCTGGGGGCGCTGGGACTGGTGAAGGGGGCGGGCTGGGCGCACGACGCATGGGGAATGACCGGCATGCTCGGCGCCGAGATCGTCACCGTGGCCGTCTGCCTCACCATCTTCGCCTTTGTGTCGCGGCGGGTGCTGGCATGACCGTCATCGGGCTCATCTCCGACACGCACGGCCTGTTGCGCCCCGAGGTGCACACGGCACTCGCCGGCGTATCGATGATCCTGCACGCCGGCGACGTGGGCGGCGACGAGATTCTCGACGAGCTTTCGTTGATTGCGCCGGTGCAGGCGGTGTTCGGCAACACCGACGCAAAGTGTCAAGCCGGGCTGGCCGTGGAACGCGTCGTCGAGGTCGGGGGCCTGCGCATCCATGTGTCGCATGGCCACGAGGTGGGGCGCCCGAACGCCGAACGATTGGTGGCGGCATACCCCGGCTTCGACGTGCTCGTATACGGCCACACCCACGTGCCGAGTATCGAGCGCATCGGTGATGTACTGGTGGTGAACCCCGGCGCCGCGGGCGCACGGCGGTTCGACCTGACGCCGAGCGTGGCGCGCCTCACCGTGACCGAAGGGCGCGCCGAGGTGGTGCTGGTGGAGCTGGCGGGCTGAGTCCGCTGATGAGTGCAACTGACTTGCGCACCTTAAACTATCAGTGTATTAGTAAACCGACTCAATTGCTGGCACACCGGCAGGTCGTCTCCACGCCTCATCCGCCCCGATGGACATCCCGCGACCACGCGTTACCAACCGTACCCCCTACCTGATCGCTGCCGGCATCGTGCTTGGCATCGCGCTCATCACCGTGGTGCTGTCGCGGGTGCGTGCCAGCACGCCCACCGTCGACCGTGCCTCGCTCACCATCGACTCGGTGCGCTTCGGGACGATGGTGCGGCCGTTGCGCGCTCCGGGTGTGTTGGTTCCCGAGGAGATTCGCCTGATTGCCGCCGTGACCAGCGGGCGCGTCGAGCGGCTTCCGCTCCGTCCCGGAGCGAAGGTCACGACAGGCATGGTCATCGCTGAACTCGTGAATCCGGACGTGCAGTTGCAGGCGCTCTCAGCGGATCAGACACTGGCCGCTGCCGAGGCGAACCTGGCGAGCCTGCGCGCGGCGTTGCGCAGCCAGTTCGCCTCGCAGCGCGTCGCCGTCGCCTCGGCGCGCTCCCAGGCTCGCGAAGCCGAGCGGAACTTGCGTTTGGTGCAGCAACTGGACTCGCAGAAACTCGCGTCAGTCTATGAGGGTGCGCGTGCTCGCGATGCTGCCGAAGAAGGGCAGGTGCGCCTGCGGGCTGAGGAAGAGCGCCTGGCAACCGCGGAACAATCGCTGAGCGAGCAACTTGATCTGCAGGCAAAGCAGGTGCAGCGCCTGAAATCCATCGCGGACTTCCAGCACGACCGGGTACGGTCGATGACGGTCGTCGCGCCCAGCGACGGGGTGCTTCAGGAACAGCAACTCGAGCTTGGACAGTACGTGATGGCGGGACAGAATCTCGCCAAAATTGCGCGCTCGGGGCGACTCAAGGCAATCCTCCGGGTCCCGGAGACGCAAGCCACGGAGGTAGCCGTAGGCATGCGGGTGACTATCGACTTGCGCAACACCACGGTACCCGGCGAGGTGTCACGCATCGACCCGATGGCGGTGAACGGCGTGGTCTCGGTGGAGGTAATGCCCACCCAGGCGCTGCCGGTCACGGCGCGTGCTGACATCAGCGTGGATGGCACTATCGAGTTGGAGCGGCTCGTCAATGTGACCTTTGTTGGGCGTCCCACCAGCGGTGCATCAGGCACTACCGTAGACCTGTTTCGCGTGAGCGCAGACGGCCGAGGCG
>DATCGU010000120.1:0-4974 GCA_036508735.1 Gemmatimonadaceae bacterium | reverse complement strand
ACACGGGACCCATTCATAAACTCCATCAAGGGCCCTCTCGACACTCGTGCGCGCCAACCGCGACAACTCACGCTGCTCGCCGGTGCGTCGCTCTTCGCGCTGCTCTGCGCCACCGGCGGCTGTCAGGGTCTCAGGGAGGCGCAGTCAGAACCCGCTCGCATTCTGTACGACTCTCTGCTTGCCGCCAAGGAAGCGATGTACGACTCAGTGGGCCCGAACCTCGGGTACGAGCGAGTCGGCTGCGTGGGGGAACGAGGCCGGCTGGCGCTTGGCCTCGAGCTGGTGGAGCGGCTCTCGACGGAGGCCGGACGTGAGATCCGGTCGCACCATTCGAGGACCGAGTGGGAGGCGGTCAACCGAGGACTTGCGGGGGACCACCAAGGCTCGACACCAGAGTTCTGTACGCGAATCGACTCGCTCTGGTACGCGCGCCTCGCCAAGCCACCCAGCGCACGCCTTCAGCCATAGCGCTTCGTGTGGGCAAGCCAAGCCACTAGCTTTCAGGTTGACACCAACCCCCGGCAACTTCATGGCTTCCCGACCGGCTTCCGACACCCCTGCATTCAAGATTCGCCGCTCGGCCATCTCCGGGCGCGGCGCCTTCGCGCTCCGGGACATCGCCACGGGCGAGCGCCTCATCGAGTATGTCGGCGAGCGCATCTCGCACGCGGTGGCGGACGAGCGCTACGACGACGCATCGATGAAGTCGCACCACACGTTCCTCTACTCGGTGTCCATCCGTACGGTGATCGACGCAAGGGTGGGCGGCAACGACGCGCGGTTCATCAACCACTCGTGCGATCCCAATTGCGAGGCGGTCATCGAGCGGAGTCGCGTCTTCATCTACGCACGCAAGCCGATCACTCTGGGCGAAGAGCTGAACTACGATTACGGCTACGAGCGCGACGGCACCGAGACAGCCGAGGACGAGGCGCGCTATGCGTGTCGCTGCGGGGCGAAGAGGTGCCGGGGCACGATCCTCGCGCCCTGAAAGCCGGCCAGGAAGCGGAAGCACCACGCCATCGCCCGGCACACGGACAAGAAGAAGTCGGCCTGAACTGCGACGACGGGGGAAGCGCTCCGGCGCCACCCCCGTTGTGCCTCCCCGGCGTTCCCCATTATGTCCTATGCTACCGGTTGCGTCTCGTCCAGCCGACTGATGTCCAGCGACATCACCCCCGCGGCGTTCGGCGGGTTGAAGATGTTGGTGAATCGCGTGCCCCAGTCGAGCTGGTCGGGCTTGTACGAGGTGCGGGCGTGCACCGTGGCGGCGAAAGTGTCATCGATGCCGCTGAGCAGCAGCAGGATCTCCGCGTCCTTCGCCACCAGAGCCGCCGCGTCGAGGCCCCAGAGCGGGCTGGCCGGCGTGATGGGGTGCACGATGGTCCACGCCAGCGGGAAGAAGGTGACCTGCGAACGGTCGAGGATGAGGGGGCGGTAGCGCCGCAACGCCTGATCGCCCGTGCCGTCGAGGTACGAGAACGAGAGTGACGCCTTGAGCTCGATGAGCTCGTTCTTGCGGCGGTTGGCCATGCGGATCATCAGCGCATTGCCGCCCTTGAACGGGGCGATGACGGCGCGGCGGCTGAAGGTGATGGCGGCGGTGGGGCGGGCAAAGCGTGCAAAGAAGAGGCCCGTGATCAGCGCCTGCGCCAGCACGCCGACCAGCGCCTCTGCAGTCATCAGCAGGTGGGGAAACAACCCAGCCGGCGAAATATTGCCGTAGCCGATGGTGGCAAACGTCTCCACGGAAAAGAAGAACGCCCGCGCAAAATCGCCGCCCATCGAGGCTGCGCCCGAGCCCACCAAGGCGGAATCGCCGCACAGGAAGAACAGGGCGCCGAAGACCAGGTTGATGCCCATGAAGAACAGCACCACCCAGCCCAGGAACTGCGGCCACGTCAGCGTAAGCGCGCTGTGATACAGGCTGACGGCCTCGGCCCACGGCAGCCCGACGCGTCGCACGTTGAACGTGCCGTCGGGGTTGAGCAGGCGCCTGCGGCTGGCCGACGAGACGACGGCCCCAAAACCCAGATCTTCCTTTTCTTCCGGTCCGCGCGGTGACGGGAGGGCGGCGAAGTTCATGGTCTCCATGGGAGGCAAACATACCGCAGCGCAGGTAGGTTTGCCTGCGTAGCTTTCGTGAGTCCCTCTCCCATGCTCCCGGTGCCATGCTGACTGCCGCGCTGCTCGCGCTCCTGTCGATCCCTGCGAATCCCCCGGCGGTCTACAACGGCCGGCACGGACAGACGACAGTGCAGCCGCCACGCATCGAGGCGTCGATAACCGTGGACGGGGCGCTCGACGAACCGGCGTGGCGCGCGGCCGCCGTCATGACCGGCTTCTCCCAGTTCTCGCCGCAGGACGGCATCGCGTCGCAGGACAGCACCGAGGTGCTGGTGTGGTACTCGTCGACGGCCATCCACTTCGGCATTCGCGCCTTTGAAGCACACGGCGCCGTGCATGCCACGCTGGCCGAGCGCGACAAGATCCAGAACGACGACTACGTGCAGATCCTGCTCGGCACGTTCAACGACGGCCGGCAAGCGACGGTGTTCATGGTCAATCCGCTCGGCGCGCAGGCCGACGGCGTGCTCAACGAGACGGGGCAGAAGAGCGCGGCGGGTTTCATGTCGGCGCTGCAGTCGCGAGAGACCGTGGACCTCAGCCCGGACTTCGTCTTCCAGTCGAAAGGGCGCGTGACGCCGTGGGGCTATGAAGTGGAAGTGCGCATTCCCTTCAAGTCGCTCAAGTACCAGTCGCAGGGGGCGCAGACGTGGGGGATCAACGTGACGCGCTTCGTCCAGCATTCCGGATACGAGGACAGCTGGGCGCCGGCCCAGCGCGCCAACACGTCCTTCCTCGCGCAGTCGGGAACGCTGGTGGGGCTCAATGACCTCCGGCGCGGCCTGGTGCTGGACCTGGCGCCCGAACTCACCGACCGCGCCGACGGATTGCCGCGCGAGCGCGACGGCCGCTGGAACTACCACACGCGGGCCCCAGACCTCGGCGCGAACGTGCGGTGGGGCGTGACGAACAACTTCACGCTCAACGGGACGGTGAATCCCGACTTCTCCCAGGTCGAGGCCGACGCGGGACAGTTCTCGTTCGATCCGCGCCAGGCGCTCTCGTTCCCGGAGAAGCGGCCGTTCTTCCTCGACGGCATCGAGCAGTTCTCCACCCCCAACGGCCTCGTCTACACGCGGCGCGTGGTGCAGCCTGCAGCAGCCGTCAAGCTCACGGGCAAGGTGGGCAGCACCAACGTGGGGCTGCTGTCGGCGGTCGACGACAACATCGCCAGCACGACGGGCCGGGACCACCCGCTGTTCAACATCCTGCGCGTCACCCGTGACCTGGGGGAGCAGGGAAAGGTGGGCGTGCTCTACACCGACCGCATCGACGGCGACAACAGCAACCGGGTGCTGAACTTCGACACGCGCTTCGTGCACAACAAGATCTACTCGGCGTCGCTGCAGGTGGCCGAGTCGCGCACGGTGCGCGGCGGCGTCACCATCACGGGTCCGCTGTGGGACCTGCGGCTGGCGAGCAATGGCCGGGCATTTGGCGTGACGTCCCTGCTCAATGGCATCGACCCCGGCTTCCTGACGCAGAGCGGCTTTATCTCGCGGGGCGGGCAGGTGCATGCGAACATCTCGCCGCGCTACACGTTCTTCTTTCCCAGTGGCGCGAGGGTGGAGAACATCACGCCGAACATTGTCGTCGACGGGCTCTGGTTCTACGACAACTTCTTCCAGCATGGCGACGCCCGCGACAAGAAGCTGCACTTCAACCTCGACGCGAACCTCCGCGGCGGATGGAACGCCGGGCTGGCATTGCTCGTCGAGACGTTCGGTTACGATCCCGGCTATTACGGCAGCCTGTACCGAGTGGCCAAGCCCCGTCCCGGGGGCGGCATCGACACGCTGCCGTTCACCGGCACGGCGCGCCTGCCGAACCGCGACTACGTCACGCGGCTGAACTCGCCGCAGTTCAAGTATTTCTCGGCCAGCCTCATGTACCTGTGGGGACAGGACGAGAACTTCTACGAGTGGTCGTCGGCCGACATCATCTACATGTCGGCCGCGCTCAACGTGCGCGCTTCGGAGCGGCTGCGGCTGAACGCCACGTACCAGCTGCAGGAGTACGACCGCAAGAACGGCGGCGGCACGGTGGGGATCCTGCGCAACCCGCGCCTCAAGGTCGAGTATCAGCTGACCCGCGCGCTCTTTGTGCGGGTGATCGGCGAGTACTTCACCGAGAAGGTGCTCGACCTGCGCGACGAGGGCCGCACGGGGTATCCGCTGCTGCAAAGCAGCGGCAGCACCTGGCTGCCGGCCGCCGGTTACTCCGACAACTCGTTCCGCGCGGACTGGCTGGTGAGCTACCAGCCGCAGCCGGGCACCGTGTTCTACGTCGGCTACGGCGCGCGGATGACCGAGCCCGAGCCAATGCGATTCCAACATCTCGCCCGGCGCGACGACGCGCTCTTCGTGAAGGCGAGCTACCTATTCCGCAGGTGAGTGCCATGAAACTGGATGCGCTCGAGACACCGGTGCCGCTCGTCGACCTCGACGTGATGGGCCGCAACCTCGACAAGATGGCGGCGTACGCCGCGCAACACGGACTCGCGCTGCGGCCGCACACCAAGACGCACAAGTCGGTGTACGTGGGGCGCGAGCAGGTGCGCCGCGGGGCGGCTGGCCTCACCTGCGCCACGCCGCACGAGGCCACCGTCATGCAGCAGGCCAGCGATGACCTGCTGGTGGCCTATCCCGTGCTGGGGCACGCCAAGCTCGACCGCCTGTTCTCGGTGCGGGACGACGTGGCCCTCCGCGTGCAGCTCGACTCGCCCGAGGCCATCGACCAGCTGGCCGCCGCCGCGGTGCGGCACGATCGCGCGGTGGCCGTGACCATCGAGTTCGACGTCGGCATGCATCGCGTCGGCGTCCCGTCGCTGGACGACGCCATCGCGCT
>DATCGU010000119.1:0-2750 GCA_036508735.1 Gemmatimonadaceae bacterium | reverse complement strand
AGATGCGCTCGGCGCCCATCCCCAGGGCTTCGCGGAAGCCGGCCACGTAGGCCTTGCCCAGGCCCTCCTTGCCGGCGCGGTGCAGCACGGAGACATCGGGCGATTCGTCGGCCAGCTGGTCGGCGAGCTCGCCGGTGCCGTCGGGCGAGCTGTCGTCGACGATCAGTGTGTGGAGCTGGATGCCGTCGCCCTGGGCGACCTCGCGGATGCGCGCCAGCGCGTGCCGCAGATTCTCGCATTCGTTGTAGGTGGGGAGGACGATGATGTTCATCGCCAAGAGAGTATATCCTCGCCGGCGCCACCGCGTCGGCACCCGCTTCGATGCGGCCGCTCGGGGGAGAAGTCTAACCCTCGACGTAAGGCTGAACCTCTTCTGTCCAGTTTGAGTAGGAATGCCGTTGCAGGGAAGGTTGTCACGGTCGCGGAATACTCTATAGTGGTGTCCGCACCGTCCAGGGGCACTACATCTTGTGGTAAGGCGGATCCCTTATGCGCTGTCCTTTTTGCAGCAGTGACGAGAGCAAAGTCGTCGATTCCCGCGACTCGGAGTCGGGCGACGCCATTCGTCGCCGCCGGGAGTGCCTGGCCTGCGAGCGCAGATACACGACCTACGAACGACTCGAGGAGGTGCCGCTGGTGGTCGCCAAACGGAGCGGCGCCGAAGAGGTGTTCTCGCGCCAGAAGCTGCTCAACGGCCTCTTGCGCGCCAGCGAGAAGCGAAGCATCCCGCTGGAACGTCTGGAGCGCGCCGTCGACGACATCGAGAACGAATTGCGGCGTTTCCCCGGCCAGCGGGTGACCACGCAGATGGTCGGGGAGCGTGCCCTGCGGCACCTCCGGGACATCGACAAGGTTGCATACGTGCGCTTCGCCTCGGTGTATCGCCAGTTCGACGACATCGACGAGTTCCAGCTGGAACTCACCCGTCTCGAGCTCACGGGCACCGGGCCGCTTCCAGGCGCGGAGCCGCTGCCGGGCATATCGGCAGAGGTCGACGCGTTGACACTGAGCATTCTCACCGAACCGCCAGAGGCGGTCGCGACCAGGGGGAACACGGGGCATGACTGAAACAGGTAAGGCCGTGATCGAGCTCTCGGCCAACGCACTCAAGGTGCTGCAGCGCCGCTATCTCAAGAAGGGCGAGAACGGCGAGGTGCTCGAGACACCCGAAGAGATGTTCCGCCGGGTCGCCAAGGCGATCGCCCAAGCCGAGCGGCTCTACAACCCAGCCGCGCCGGTGGAAGAGTGGGAGTCCACCTTCTACGATCTCATGACCAGCCTCGAGTTCCTGCCCAACAGCCCCACGCTCATGAACGCCGGCCGCGAGCTGGGCCAGCTCTCGGCCTGCTTCGTCCTCCCCGTGGGCGACTCCATGGAGTCCATCTTCGAGGCCATCAAGAACACCGCCCTCATCCACAAGAGCGGCGGCGGTACCGGGTTCTCCTTCTCGAGCGTGCGCCCGCACAACGACGTGGTGCTCAGCACCAAGGGCGTCTCCAGCGGCCCGCTCTCCTTCATGAGCGTCTTCGACGCCGCCACGGAGACCATCAAGCAGGGCGGCACGCGCCGCGGCGCCAACATGGGCATCATGCGCGTCGATCACCCCGACATCCTCGATTTCATCAGCGCCAAGGAGGACGACGACCGCCTCAACAACTTCAACATCTCGGTCGCCGTCACCGACGCCTTCATGCGCGCCGTCGAGGCCGACGAGGAGTACCCGCTGATCAATCCTCGTTCCGGCGACGTGGTCGGCACGCTGAAGGCGCGCATGGTGTTCAAGAACATGGTCACCCTGGCGTGGAAGAACGGCGACCCCGGCATCGTCTTCATCGACCGCATCAATGCCGACAATCCCACGCCGCACCTGGGGGATATCGAGAGCACCAATCCTTGCGGCGAGCAGCCGCTGCTGCCCTACGAAAGCTGCAACCTCGGTTCCATCAATCTCTCCCGGATCGTCCCCGAGGGTCACATCGACTACGGGGCCCTGGGCCGCATCGTCAGGACGGCGGTGCGCTTCCTGGACGACGTGATCGACGTCAATCGCTATCCGCTGCCTCAGATCGAGCAGATGACCAAACGCAACCGCAAGATCGGCCTCGGTGTCATGGGCTTCGCCGACATGCTGCTGCATCTGGAGGTGCCCTACGACTCGGACGAGGCGTGCAAGATCGCCGGCGAGATCATGGGATTCGTCCACGACGAAGCGCGGGCGGCGAGCGAGGACCTGGCGCGCGAGCGGGGCGTGTTCCCCAGCTTCGAAGGCTCTATCTTCGACCGGCCGGGTGGCGCCCGCGTGCGCAATGCGACCACCACCACCATCGCCCCCACGGGGACCATCAGCATCATCGCCAACTGCTCCAGCGGTATCGAGCCGCTGTTCGCCGTGAGCTACGTGCGTGCCAACGTGCTCGACGACGATCGCATGGTCGAGGTGCACCCGTACTTCGAGCGGCTGGCCAAACAGCGCGGCTTCCACGACGAGAAGCTCATGGAGCAGATCGCCGACGTGGGCTCCGTGCGGCACCTCGACGGTGTGCCCGCCGACGTGCAACAGATCTTCGCCACCGCCCACGACATCACCCCGGAGTGGCACATCAAGCTGCAGGCGGCTTTCCAGAAGCACACCGACAACGCGGTCTCCAAGACAGTCAACTTCCCCAACGAGGCCACCTCCGACGACGTCGAAAGCGTCTACCTCCTGGCCTTCAGGAGCGGCTGCAAAGGAGTCACCATCTACCGCGACG
>DATCGU010000118.1:0-10791 GCA_036508735.1 Gemmatimonadaceae bacterium | reverse complement strand
GTCCCGCCCGTCCTCGACGAGCCGCTTGGCGCGCTCGATGGTCATCTCCGCCACCTGCACATGCCGCGACGCAAGCTCGTCGAACGTGCTCGCCACCACCTCGGCTTGCGGCACCGAGGCGATGAAGTCGGTCACTTCCTCAGGCCGCTCGTCGATGAGCAGCACGATGAGCGTCACCTCCGGGTGATTCTCCGAGATGGCCAGCGCCATCTTCTGCAGCAGGATCGTCTTGCCGGCGCGTGGCGCCGCGACGATCAGGCCGCGCTGCCCCTTGCCCAGCGGCGTGATGATGTCCACCAGGCGCATCGCCAGGTCGCCATCAGCTCGCTCGAGCCGCAGTCGGGTCTTGGGGTAGGTCGGACGCAGGCTGTCGAATTGAACGCGCGTCTGCGTCGAATCCGGCTCACGCCCGTTGACGCTCTCCACCTGCAGCAGCGCGAGGAACTTCTCCCACGGCTTGGGCGGTCGCACCCGACCGCGCAGGGTGTCTCCCGTCTTCACGCCAAATCGGCGAATCTGCGTCTGTGACACGTACGTGTCGGCCGGCCCGGCGAGGTAGCTGTTTTCGGGGCTGCGCAGGAAACCATTCCCTTCCTTGACGACCTCCAGCACCCCCTCGGCATGCAACACGTCGCCGCGCGCCAGCAGCGCATGCTCGATGCGATACAGCAGGTCGGGGCGTCCTAGGGCGGCGGCATCCGCGATGCGCAGCGACTCGCCGAGCAGGAGCAGCTCGGGCAGTGGGGTGCGCCTGAGTTCGGCGATATCCACAGAGTGTCTGGTGGGGAACGGCTCCCGGCGGAAGGGGGGAGCACGGGGTTGAGCAGGTCCCGAGGCGAGTGCGAGGGCATCGCTCTGGGGAAGGGGAGAAGGTGCGCGAGGCGGGAGTCGAACCCACGACCTTCGGCTTCGGAGGCCGACGCTCTATCCAGCTGAGCTACTCGCGCGAGCCCGCCGGCATGCGGGGATACGGAAAGGTAGGGGAGGCAAGCCCCCCGTACAAGTCGCGCATCACGTTCGATGTCACGCCGGGCTATCCCCGGCGGCTCCCCACCGCGGCGTCAGCTGGCCCGGATCGCCGCGTGACTCCACCCCGCCGGCGCCACCGCCCTCCCGAACTGCCGGCTCATCTCGGTAATGGTCCCTTTGGCGCGGAGCTCGGCTGGCGAGAGCCCCGTGTAGCGCTTGAGCATGTTCCGGAACGCACCGCCCGAAGGGAAGTCGAGTTCCAGCGCGATGTGGTCCACCAGTCGGCCGCGATCCTCCAGCAGCACGGCGGCGGCGAGCAGGCGACACCAGCCGAGCATTTGCTGCGGCGGCAGGGTGCCGGCAAGTGCGCATCGCTCGGCGAGCGTCTTGCGGTGAAGGCCGAGGGCGCGGGCGACGCCGTCCACGGTCAGCGCCTGATGCGAGTGTTTCAGGCCGTACGCGACGAGTGGTCGCACGCGATCCGGCGTCATCGGGGCGATGTCGCCCCATACGTGCGCGTTGCGGCACCGGGTGGCGGCTTCGGTGAGGACGCGGCGTACGCTCAGTGGGGTGCGCCGGTCCTCCTCGAACAGGAGCGCGTGCACGCCCGTGCGCGCCACCCGCAGCAGTTCTTCGGGGTCGACCCGCAGGCGCGACGCCACGCTGATGGAGGCCACCGAGGGAAAATCGCACGCGATGTCTTCCAGCAGCTGCCGGGTCGGGTCGCCCGACTTCACCCGCGGCTCACAGATGACGATGTGAACGTCACCCCGTTCGAGGACGTTCCGCGCCGCGGCCAGGTCGGTGGCGCAGAACACCGGCGTCCCCACCGGCGCCCCTCGCGTCAGCCAGCCGGGAGGCTCCGTCTCGTGCCCGACGAGAAGAATTGGGGAGAATTCGCGTCTCACGTTACATGGCGTGACGGGAGGTGCCGTCACGGGTTAGTGGTGGGGAGGCGGTGGGCGTATGCATGGCTACGTCCCTTCACCCTGGAGTCCCAAGATGTCCCGCCAATTCATTGCTCGCCTGCTGCTCGCGGTCACCCTGATCGGTACCATGGCCGCCTGCGGCAAGTCGCCGACAGCGCCCGACGCGCGCGCGAAGACGCACGACACGGTGCCCTGGAACTGATCAGGCGCCGGCATCTGCTACGCCGCCTCGAGTTCGAGGACGACGCGTTGCGCCGGTGCGGACAGTGCGACGATCTCTTCGGCGACCACGTCTCCGGCGAGCAGCGACTCGCAGCGCTGCACGACAACGCTGAGCCCGAGCTGGAACGCCTCGCGGCGCACGGACCGCGCGAGGCGGCGAGCCTTGGCTGTTTCGCCGACGCCGGCGAACGCCACGGCCAGCTCGCTGCGCGCTTCCATCTCTTCGAGCGGGAAGTTCGCCGAGGCGGCGGTCGCCATCAGGCGTGCGGCGAATTTCTCTACCAGGGCTGGGCGACCGAGCTTTGCCGCGGCCATCGCTCCCTTGGAGTAGGCAGTCAGCCGGACGCGGGCATGCCTCGACTTGCGCAGGGCGCCGAGCACGGTACGCAACGCAGCCCGCGGCCTCTCGGCGCGCAGGGTGATCGACGCCATGTTCACCATCAGGCCCGCTTCGTCGTAGCTGCTCAGCGTTCCGGCTTCGAGGGCCTTCCAGCCGGAGACGAGCGCCCGGCTGAAATCATCCTGGCTCAGCGCGGCCGCCATCTCGCCGTGATACGAGACGGCGACGACGACCGGATGATACGCCGAGGCCGTGCGGGCCTTCGCATACCATCGATAGGCAGCGTTGGAGTCGCCCGAGAGCGTCCGGATGATTCCGCGTCCGATCAGCGCCCGCCCGCGCAGCTCGGGCAGGCGGTGCCGCGTGGCGAATCCGTACAGGTACGTATAGAAGTTCTCTGCCGCCTGCGTCGCCCCCGACGTGCGGCAGATCCGGGCCTGGCGGAAGATCGCCACCCCGGAGCTGGCCGGGTCAGCCGTGTCCCAGACGCGCCGCGCGGCGGCCAATGTCGTATACGCCAGGGTCAATGCCCCGGCTGCTTCCATGCGCTCCGTCAGCGCCAGCAGTCGCTGCGGCCGCAGCGCCGAGTACCGCGCCAGCGGCGACTCGCGCTTCACCCGCCCCGTCACCGGCTCGGCCAGTCGCTCGACCTGGAGGGCAACGCGCAGCCAGTGCGCGTCGTCGTCGCCAAAGCGCACCACGTCGGGCGTACGCTCAAGGTCGCGCCGGTACGCGGTCAGCACGTCGCAGATGAGCGCCGTGCCGTAGGACTCCACAATTGCTGTCGTCATGGCCGTCTGAACGGTCGGGAGTGAGCCAGGCAAAGTCAACGAGGCCGGTCGCAGTCCTTTTCAGGTTGAATGTCCTATTACATCATGTAACGTTTACCGGAAATCCGCAAGATTTCCGGCAAACGTTACATGGCGGGATAGTACTTCCGCGCGCCGACGCTATAATCGAGGGGCCTTCGTACGCCTGCCCGGGAACTGCCCGGTGTCCGCTGCGGGGTGTCCTTGACTCCCTAACCCGATGTTGCCGCACTCATGGGCTACCGATGCCGCCGCCAAGGAGCCGGTGCACCTGCACCTGCTCCCCGGAGGGCGTTCGTTCATTGGGCTGCCGGCAAAACGCGCCGGCATTGACGCCGGCTGGCTCACGTCGGTCATCGAGAAACTGCTGCGCCAGCACGAACGCGTGCTCGTGCTCCTCGAATCGGAACTCCTCAGCTACGAGCGCGACGCCACCCTGAGCGCAGACGCGCCCGTCGTACGACCGGCCGTCACCGCCGAGATGGTGACCGAGGACACCATGGAGCGATGGCGCGAGGTCGACATCATCCGCCATGCCCTGCCCGGCGCCTTCCAGAATCGGGTCCAGGTGGCCAGTTGGGCACACTTCACCGATCCGTCATTCGCCGCGATCTGGCGACACCTGCTGACCGCCTTCGCCGTTGCCCGCACCTTTCGCTCCGACGTCGTGCGCCTTGGCCAGATGCGCGGCCGCTTGCCGGGCGATAATGGCGCGGCCGAGGCGGCACGCGCCGCCTGCCTGCACCAGGTTGAAGCGCTGGCCATGCGGCTCCGCATCGGCGAGGTGGCCGGCTACAATCACGAGTACGGAGTGGGGGCTGATGGCGTGCTCGCCGAGCGCCTCTACGCCGGCGCATACGCCATTGACGGCCTCACCGTGGAGTCGCTGGTGGGTCACCTTCCGCGCCGGGTGTACCGCCCGCTCTGACGGTTCCCTACTTCCCCTTCTCCGTCGCCAGCAGTCCGCGCGACACGGTCGTCGTCGACCGTCCCGTCCGTGGCTTGATCGGGGAGAAGCCCTTCTCGCGCTGTACCGCATCGCGGTAGAGCGTTTCGTAGTCCAGCGGCCCGATCTCGAGACGGCGACCTTTCTCCTTCAGGAAGATGCCGTGCACCGTCAGGCGGACGACGATCCCCTCGACCTCCCGTATGACTTCCGTGGGCGGCACCCACTGATCGGTAGCCGGGTCGGTGTAGCCGCGCTTCAGTTTCGTTGCCATGGAGAGCTTGAGAGAGGGTGGTGAAGGCAGCGAAAGCTAGCCATGTGCGCAACGCGCAGCGGCGGGGCTCCTGATGGCGCTCCTGATGGCGCGCTTGCTCGTGGCGCAGGGACGCCGCATACTGCTACGCCCATGAACGAATCCGCACGAGTCTTCCCGGATGCCGCGCGCCGGGTGCAACTGATGGCCACGTGCCTGTGCGATGCGTTCTATGATGACGTGGCCCGCGCCACCGTCGAAGTGCTCGAGTTTCTCGGGTGCACAGTCGAGTTTCCGGACGGCCAGACCTGCTGCGGGCAGCCAGCCTTCAATGGCGGCGACTGGCCGTCCTCACGCCGGGTCGTGCGGCACGCCATGCGTGCCTTTGCCGGTGACGTCCCGGTCGTCGTTCCAAGCGCTTCCTGTGCGGCGATGGCACGTCACGGCGCCCTGCTGGCATTCGAGAATGAAGGGGACCAGGGGGACCAGGGGGACCAGGGGGACCGGTCCGAAATCCGGGCACTCGGCCGCCGCACATGGGAACTGGCCGACTTCATCGTTCACGCGCTTGGCGTGACGACCTGGCCTGGCCGCTACGAGGCACGCGTTGCGCTGCACCGTGCCTGCCATGCGCGGGGAACGCGCAGCAGCGAGGCGATGCAGACCTTGCTCGGCTCGATCGCGGGCCTGACCATTGTGCCGGTCGGCGAGGGCGAACAATGCTGCGGCTTCGGCGGCACGTTTTCGGTTTCGTTCCCCAACATTTCCAGCAGCATGGGCGCCCTCAAGCTGGAGCACATTCGCGCCGCGCGGCCCGACATTCTCGTGTCGGGAGACATGAGTTGCCTGATGCACCTGTGCGGGCTCGCCGGCAAAGCAGGCGAGCCGATCAAGGGCCTGCACTTCGTGCAGCTGTTGCGCGACGCGCTGCAGAACAACGGCGTGCTCTAGGTTCGCATGGCCACCCAGCCGATTGACCAGTTTGCCAAGCGCCTCCATCCGGACACGAAGGCGGCGGTCTACGATGGTTCGAAGCAAGGTCACGACAAGCGCACCCAGGTGCTCTTCGACCACTTCCCCGACCCTGACCGGCTTCGCCGGATCGCCGGCGAAATAAAGCAGCACGTCGTCGAGAACCTCGACACGTACCTCCCGCAGGTGGAGGCGAGGCTTCAGGCCCACGGCGTAACCGTCCACTGGGCGGCGACGGCCGAAGCGGCCAACGCCGCCGTGCTTGCCATCATGCGCTCCCGTGGTGCGACGAGAATGGTCAAGTCCAAGACGATGGTCTCGGAGGAGACCGGACTCGGTCCGTTTCTCGAGAAGAACGGGATCGAGTGCGTCGAGACCGACCTTGGTGAGTTCATCGTCCAGATCGATCACGATCAGCCGTCGCACATCGTCAAGCCGATCATCCACAAGAACCGGCGGCAGATTGCCGCTTCCTTCGAGCGGCACGGACTCGGCGCGTACGATGACGACCCGCAGACCATCACCCGCCGGGCCCGCCAGCACCTGCGCGGCAAGTACCTCGCCGCGGATGTCGGCCTGACGGGGGCGAATTTTGTCAGCGCCGAGAGTGGCCGGCTGGTGGTGGTGACCAACGAGGGGAACTCCCGCTTCTGTCTCGCGGCGCCCGCGTGCCACATCGCGATGGTCGGCATTGAGAAGATCCTGCCGCGCGATCGCGACCTCGGACTCTTTCTCAACCTTCTCGCGCGCAGCGGCACCGGCCAGCAGTTGACGGTCTACACCGAGTTCATCTCCGGTCCCAGGTCTCCTGGCCAGCCCGATGGCCCGGAGGAGATGCACGTCATCTTCGTGGACAATGGTCGCACCGACGTACTCGCCTCGTCCTGTCGCGACATCCTCCGCTGCATTCGTTGCGGCGCGTGCCTCAACGTCTGCCCGGTCTACCGGCAGGCCAGCGGGCACGCCTACCGCAGCGTCTATCCAGGCCCGGTGGGGGCAGTCCTCTCGCCATTGCTCGCCGGCGAGGATTTCGCCACGCTCGCCGACCTGCCCCGGGCGTCGACGTTGTGCGGCGCCTGTCACGAGGTCTGCCCGGTGGACATTCCCATTCCCGACCTGCTGCTGCGCCTGCGCGACAGGGCCAAACAGGAGGGTGTGCCATCGCCCGGCACCCCGCCGATGGGTGTGTGGGCGTTGCTCGCGTCGCGGCCCGCGGCCTGGAGAGCGGCGCTGTTCGGCGGCAAGCTCATCAATCACCTGCCGGTCACACTCGTGCCGGTACCGGCCCTCCGATCATGGGCAGGCAATCACGCGCTGCCTGAGTGGCGCGGCGGTGCATTCCGCACGTGGCTGAAGGACCGGCGAACGAAATGAACACCGATCGCGAATCCATTCTCTCTCGCGTGCGCGGCGCGCTGGCTCCACTGCCGTATCGGGCGGCCCTCCCCGACTGGGAGGCCGAGCTGGTGGTCATCCGCCAGGCACGCGGTATGGTGGACGCGTGGACGCTCTTTGCCGAACGCCTGCGCGGCGTGAACGGCATTCCGCTGACGGCCGTCGCCGACCTGGTGGCGCTGCTGGTGGAAAACGGATGGAGGCACGGCTACTGCGATCCCGCGCTCTGGCCGAACCTCGCGTCGGCGTTTCCGGCGACGATCACCGTTGAGACGATGTTCGACCGCGCCCGCGTGGATGACTATCAGTTCGGGATCACCCGCGCGTCGCTGGCCATCGCGGAAACGGGCACCGTGGTCCTCACGGACACAGGTACTTCGCGCCGGCTCGCCGCCCTGGCGCCGTGGGTGCACGTGGCGGTCGTCACGCGTGATGAGATGGTCATCGACGTGCCCCAGGCCGTGGCGGCGCTGCCGGATGATCCGAACATCATCTGGTGCACGGGTCCCTCCAAGACCGCCGACGTCGAGGGCATCCTCATCGAGGGTGTCCATGGGCCGGGCGTCCAGGCCGTGCTGCTTCTCGACTGAGACCAGCAGTCCGGGCTTCTCCGGGCCAAGCTCCCCATTGCGACCGCCAGTCACCGGCGAAGTCTGTTATATTTAGAGGCTGTTGCCGGTTCGTAAGAATGGCTAATGCAAATTCGAGGTCATAATGAAACTTGGAGTTCCCAAGGAGAGCCAGCCCGGTGAACGCCGGGTCGCGGCAACTCCGGATTCCGTGAAGAAACTGCTTAAGCTCGGTTTCGACGTCACCATCGAGCGCGACGCCGGACTGGCGGCGGGCTTCGACGACGCGTCGTACGCGTCGGCCGGTGCCACCGTGGCCGAGCGTGACGGTACCTGGTCGTGCGACATCATCGCCAAGGTGCGTGCCCCCATGGACGATGAGGTTGCCCGGCTCAACGCCGGACAGACGCTCATCAGCTACCTGTACCCGGCCTTCAACAAGGACCTGGTCACCAGCCTGTCGGGGCGCAAGGTGAACGCCATCGGTATGGACCAGGTGCCGCGCACCACGCGCGGACAAAAGGTCGACGCGCTCTCCTCGATGGGCAACCTCACCGGGTACCGGGCGGTCATCGAGGCGGTGAACGTGATGCAGCGCCCGCTGCGAGGGCAGTCGACCGCGGCCGGCAAGATCTATCCCTGCAAGGTGCTGGTCATCGGCGCTGGCGTAGCCGGCCTCGCGGCCATCGGCGCCGCGCGGGCGCTGGGCGCGATCGTCCGGGCCTTCGACACGCGGCCGGCGGTGAAGGACCAGGTGGCGTCGATGGGCGCCGAGTTCCTGGAAGTCCAGATCGACGAGGACGGCAGCGGCACCGGTGGCTACGCCAAGGAAATGAGCCCGGCGTTCATCGCCGCCGAGATGGCGTTGTTTGCCGCACAGGCAAAGGAAGTGGACATCATCATCACCACGGCGCTCATTCCGGGCCGTCGCGCGCCCATCCTCATCACCGCCGACATGGTTCGTTCGATGAAGCGCGGTTCGGTGGTGGTTGACCTGGCCGCCGAGCAGGAGGGCAACTGTGAGCTGACGAAGCCCGGTGAGGCGGTGAACGTGAATGGCGTCACCGTGATCGGCTACATCGACCTCGCCTCGCGCATGGCCCAGCAGGCCTCGACGCTCTACGCCACCAACATCGTCCACCTGGTGGCCGAGATGGGCGGGGCGGAGAAGTTCGAGCTGAGCGAGACCAACGACATCGTGCGGCCCATGACGGTGCTGAAGGCGGGCGCGCTGATGTGGCCGCCCCCGAAGCCGCCGGAGAAGGCGGAAGTCACGACGCCCCACGCCGCCAAGGCGAAGCTGCACAGCGAGGAACACGGCCCGCCAGCCACCGAGAAGATGTCATCATTTTCGCGCTGGGGCCTGCTGCTCGTCGGGCTCGCGCTCTTCGGCATCGGCCTCTCGGCGCCGCCGAACTTCCTGACGCACTTCACGGTCTTCGTGCTCGCCTGCTTCATCGGGTACCAGGTGGTGTGGAGCGTCACGCCGGCCCTGCACACCCCGCTGATGAGCGTGACCAACGCCATCAGCGGCATCATCGTGATCGGCGGCATGATGCAGATCGGCGGAAACTCGACGGCGAGCTTCCTCGGCGTCGCGGCGATCCTCCTGGCCACCATCAACATCGCCGGTGGTTTCCTCGTCACGCAGCGGATGCTGAGGATGTTCCACAAGTGACCCCCTCACTTCTCGCTACTTCATACATCGGGGCCGGCGTCCTCTTCATCATGAGCCTCAAGGGGCTCTCGCACCCCGAGACCGCGCGCCGCGGCAACATGTTCGGCGCCATCGGCATGGGCATCGCCGTGCTGGCCGTCGCCATCCAGGTGGGCCTGGTCACGTCCCCGTACGTCATCGGGGCCGTGTTGATCGCCGGCACCATCGGTACGATAGTGGCCACGCGCGTGGAGATGACCGCCATGCCGCAGCTGGTCGCCATCCTGCACAGCTTCGTCGGCGCCGCCGCCGTACTGGTGGGCCTCAGCAACCATCTGGCGCCGGCCACGGAGCTGTTCGGCGCGGAAGCCACGATCAACGACCTCGAGACGATTCTCGGAGTCTTCATCGGCGCCCTGACGTTCACCGGATCGGTGATCGCCTGGGGCAAGCTGCAGGGCGTCATCCGCAGCAAGCCGCTCATGCTGCCGGGGCGGCACCTGCTGAACGTGGCGATGATCGTCGCCTGCGTCTGGCTGGGGGCGATCGTCCTCGGGGACGGCCCGCGTACGATGACCGCGTTGCTGGCGATCATGGTGGTGGCGGGTTTCATCGGCATCCACCTCGTGATGGCCATCGGCGGCGCGGACATGCCGGTGGTCGTCTCGATGCTCAACAGCTATTCGGGCTGGGCGGCGTCGGCGGCCGGCTTCATGCTCTCCAACGACCTGCTGATCATCACCGGCGCCCTGGTCGGCTCGTCGGGCGCGATCCTCAGCTACATCATGTGCCGCGCGATGAACCGGTCATTCATCTCGGTCATCCTCGGCGGCTTCGGCGGCGAGGAGGGCGCGGCGCCGACCGGTACTGCGGTCATGGAAGGCGAGATGGTCGCCACCACGGCGGAAGAAGTGGTGGAGCAGTTGAAGGAGGCGCAGTCGGTGATCATCGTGCCGGGGTACGGCATGGCGGTCGCCCAGGCGCAGCATCCGGTGCGCGAGATCGTCGACGTCCTTCGCAAGCGGGGCACGCTGGTGCGGTTCGCCATCCATCCCGTGGCCGGACGACTCCCCGGCCACATGAACGTGCTGCTGGCCGAAGCGAACCTGCCGTACGACATCGTACTCGAGATGGACGAGATCAGCGGGGATTTCGAGAAGACCGACGTGGTGCTGGTGATCGGCGCCAATGACATCGTCAATCCCAGTGCGCTCGACGATCCGTCGAGCCCCATCGCCGGCATGCCGGTGCTCCCGGCGTGGGAGGCAGAGAGCTGCATCGTCTTCAAGCGCGGACGCGGGGCCGGCTACGCCGGGGTGGAGAATCCGCTCTTCTTCAAGCCCAAAACGCGCATGATGTACGGAGACGCCAAGAAGTCGGTGGAGGCCATACTGAAGTTGCTCAAGGAATAGGTGGGTCGTTTGACCTAACCGGGAGGTGTGAGCGGCGCTCACGCCCCCCGCCTTCTCCGGGGAGGATGCATGGTTCGGCTCGCTCGTGATCTCGATCGTCGCGACTTCATCAAGGTGGTCACGGCCGGCATGGCACTGATGCCGACGCTCGGCATGTCCGGACTGACCCAGGTGGTGGGGCCCCGCCGCAGTCGTGTCGCCCTGGTGAGGACCAGTGACCGAAAGCGCGGCGTCAGCGCGGCGCTCAAGCTGCTCGACCTCAAGCGCATCAAGGGGAAGAAGGTCGTCATCAAGCCGAACTTCAACTCGGCGGACGAC
>DATCGU010000117.1:0-10592 GCA_036508735.1 Gemmatimonadaceae bacterium | reverse complement strand
CGCCGCGTGTTCGTGGGGCTCACCGCCTTCGCCCGCCAGTGGGACGAGCCGGTGTTCGACGGCTCCCCCATCGCTCCCGGAGGACGGCTGCGCTTCCAGATGCTCGGCTCGGCCACGTCCGCGCGCAGCACCGTGCAACTCGAGGGTACGCCACGCTACTGGCGCGCGACCGCGGATCTGCAGATGCCCTGGGTGGTACGTCGTCTCCGCGTCGAGCCCACGCTGTCGGCCGTGATCGGCGAGCGCACGCCGCTGCAGAACAGCGCCTACCTCGGGGGAGACAACGCAGGGTTCCCGGGGTTCAAGATCCAGGAACTGCGTGGCGCGCAGGCGGCCATGGCCACCCTGCAGTTGTCGCATCCGCTGTACGGTCCGGTCAGCCTGCGCGCAGCCGTGGCCGGCGGTGCGCTGCAACGGGACGACCACGGCTTCTTCCGCAATGCGCGCGGCTACTTCGGCGCGAGCGCCGGCTTCGGCATCAGCACGGCACTGGGCCCCGTGGTGATCGAGATCGGCGGCAACGACCACGGCCGCTACAACCTCTGGTTCCGCTTCGGCGACTGGTTCTAGCGGATGCGCTGGCCCGTCATCGACATACTGCTGGCCGCATCAGTGATTGCCATCGCGATCGTGGCCGGCACCGGCTGGTACTGGCGACGCTGGGTGCGGCGCACCGCGCGCCGGGCGCACCGGCGCTTCGGCGCCCGCATCGACCGCTTCAAGCTCACGAGCAAGCGCTACATCACCGAGGCGCTGCTCAACGATCCCGACATCGCCGAAGCGGTGCGCGTCCATGCCGCCGCGCACGGCATGGCGGAGCGCGAAGTCTGGGGGCGGGTGCGGGAGTACTTGGCCGAGATCGTTCCTGCATTCTCTCTCCTCATGTACTACCAGTTCGGCTACGCCATTTCGCGCGCGCTGCTCTCGATGTTCTACAAGGTCACGGTGGACTACGTGCGTCGCGAGTCCATCGACGAGCTGCCGCGCGAGTCGATCGTCATCTACCTGCTGAACCATCGCAGCAACGCCGACTTTGTGCTGGCCAGTTACGCGCTGGCCGGCGAGGTCGCCATCTCGTATGCGGTGGGCGAGTGGGCGCGGGTCTTCCCGCTCGAGTACCTGTTCAAGTCGTTCGGCTCGTACTTCATCCGCCGGCGCTACCGCGAGCCGCTCTACCACACGGTGCTCGAGCGCTACGTGCAGCTGATCACGCGCAATGGCGTGACGCAGGGGATCTTTCCCGAGGGCGGCCTCACGCGCGACGGGCACCTGCGAGCGTCCAAGGTGGGCCTGCTCGACTACCTGCTGGGCGTGGCGCGCGAGCCCGGTTTTGCCGAGCGCATGCACGTGATCCCGGTGGCGCTCAACTACGACCGCGTGCTCGAGGATCGCACGCTGCTGCGCGAACTGCGCATGCACGATGGATCAGCCAGGACGGGACGCCTGGCGCAACTCGGCGAGGTGCTGCATTTCGCGGGATGGAACGTGGGGCGGGCGCTGTCGCGCCGGTGGAAGCGCTACGGACGCGCGGCGGTGGTCATTGGTGAACCGATTGCCATAAAGCCCTGGCTGGATGTGCTGGCCGTTGAGGGGACGCCGCTGTTCGCGCTCGCCAAGCCGGAGCGGCTCGGTGCGGTGCAGAGGTTCTGCGACGGCGTGATGGCGCGCATCGGGGCCATCGTTCCCGTCACGCCGGTGCCCCTCGCCTGCGCCGCGCTGCAGACGTTCGACGCCGACTTCATACCGCGCGACAAGCTGCTTGCCCGCATGCGCGAGTTGCGCGACGTCCTCGTGGAACAGGGGGCGCGGGTGCTGAAGGCCGACCGGGACGTGGAGGAAAGCTGGGATCGCGCGTATCGCATGCTCCGGATGCGGCGCATCGTCGCCCGCGCGGGCGACGGCTACCTGGTGCTGCCGCGCGGACGTGAACTGGTCAGTTACTACGCCAACTCCGTGGCGCACCTGTGCGGGGAGTTCGAGCAGGCGGTGAAGGCGCGGGACCAGCTGCCGATGGACGAGATGGTGGGGCGGTAGGCGATCGCCGGGTTCCGCAGGTTGAGCTCAGCGAGAAGCGACCAGTTGACCGCGGCCCCCCAACCGACTAGGTATTCATGCTCTGTTCCGTGCCACCCATCCCGGGTGATCCACGTAGAATCAGGATTACGAACAGCATCAGGACACGATGCCGACGATCAACCAACTCGTCCGGCAGAGCCGCCGATCAGTCGCCAAGAAGGACAAGGCGCCGGCTCTGAAGGAGAATCCGTTCAAGCGTGGTGTGTGCACTCGCGTGTACACCACCACTCCCAAGAAGCCGAACTCGGCGCTACGCAAGGTGGCGCGTATCCGCCTCACCAACGGCTTCGAAGTCACCGCCTACATCCCCGGCGAGGGCCACAACCTGCAGGAGCACTCGATCGTGCTCATTCGTGGTGGCCGCGTGAAGGATCTTCCGGGCGTCCGCTACCACATCGTGCGCGGCAAGCTCGATGCCTCCGGCGTGGCCGGGCGCAACAAGAGCCGCTCCAAGTACGGGACCAAGAAGCCGAAGGCTGGCGCCGCTGGAGGTAAGAAGTAATGTCACGCCGCAAGAGCGCCGTAAAGCGCACCATCCTGCCCGATGCGCGCTACGATTCGCAGACCGTCTCGAAGTTCATCAACGTGATGATGTACGCCGGCAAGAAGGCCACCGCCGAGCGCATGTTCTACGGGGCGATGGACCTCGTCGAGAGCCGCACCAGCCAGCCGGGCGTCACCGTCTTCAAGCAGGCGCTGTCCAACCTCAAGCCGGTGGTCGAAGTGAAGAGCCGCCGCGTCGGCGGCGCCACGTACCAGGTGCCGGTCGAGGTGCGTCCCGAGCGCCGCACGGCGCTGGCGATGCGCTGGCTCATCTCGTATTCGCGGGATCGCAACGAGAAGTCGATGGCCGAGAAGCTGGCCGCCGAGGTGATTGCCGCCTCCAAGGGCGAGGGCAACGCGGTGAAGAAGAAGGAAGACACGCACCGCATGGCCGAAGCCAACAAGGCGTTCGCGCACTATCGCTGGTAGAGAGCGCGAGAGCGCAAGATCGCGAGAGACGCCCCCGGGGAGCTGATCCCGGGGGCGTCTTGCATCCTCCCTTGGCAGATGATCGCCGGGTGCGGCAGACGGGGCTTGCACTCCCGGTCCGGGCGGCGCTGTCGGGACCGTGAAGCAGGCGGACGAAACGACGGGTGGGGGCCTCGCGCCCGCTCGCAGCTGGCGGGCCCCCAACCCTTGACACCACAACAAATTGCGATAGCTTTATCAGGCTACGGCGAAATGCCAGGGATGGCACTGTTGTAGCCGGCCGCCTTGAGCGGACGTCCGGGGAACTGCGCCCCGGCTATTATGGGCCCGCCAACTGACTGGTGTGATGTGTCAGCGCGGGGGCGATGGGCCAAGCCGACCGATGACGCACGGTAGCCGTTCCGGACCGCGCCGAGGTTTCCGAAAAGCAACGCAGGACAATTTGACGTCGGGGCTTGGTCAGCTCGGCGCGCCGAGGGTCCCCATTCGCGCACCAGTGGCGAGTGCACCCGGCGAGGGCGGATGGACACCGGCTTTTCCCTCTACGGGGAAGGGCGCCTGGTCCAACCGCGTTTTTGTTGGATGACTTCAGTCCCGCGCACGGCGCGGGTTTCATATTCATCGGTGCTCGACACTCCATGGCTCGCTCGACAGACCTCACGTACTATCGCAACATCGGCATCATGGCCCACATCGATGCCGGGAAGACCACGACGACTGAGCGCGTCCTCTATTACACGGGGAAGTCGCACAAGCTCGGCGAGGTGCACGATGGTGCGGCTACGATGGACTGGATGGAGCAGGAGCAGGAGCGCGGGATCACGATCACGTCGGCCGCGACCACGTGCTTCTGGCGCCGCCACGGCGAGTCGGACGAGACGGGCGATGGGCCCGAGTACCGCATCAACATCATCGATACGCCGGGGCACGTGGACTTCACCGTCGAGGTGGAGCGTTCGCTCCGCGTGCTCGACGGGGCCGTGACGCTGCTCGACTCGGTGGCCGGCGTGGAGCCGCAGACCGAGACGGTGTGGCGCCAGGCAGACCGCTACGGCGTGCCGCGCATGATCTTCGCCAACAAGATGGACCGCGTGGGCGCGAACTTCGACCGCTGCATGACGATGATCCGGGACCGCCTCAGCCGGCACGCGTATGCGCTCCAGCTGCCGATCGGCTCGGGCGAGCTCTTCACCGGCCACATCGACGTCATCGAGCGCAAGCAGTACATCTTCGACGACGCGACGCTCGGCAAGACCTTCACGGTCAGCGACGTCCCCGAGGACATGAAGGCGCTGGTGGAGTCGACGCGTCACGAGCTGGTGGAAGCCGCCGTGATGCACGACGACCTGCTCATCGAGAAGTTCCTCGCGCAGGGCGCGGATTCGCTGACGGTCGCCGAGATCCGCCACGCCATTCGCGTGGCGACGATCAAGATGGCGTTCTGCCCGGTGCTTTGCGGCGCCTCGTTCAAGAACAAGGGAGTTCAGGCGCTGCTCGACGCCGTCATCGACTACCTGCCGGCGCCGGCCGAGCGGCCCGCCATCAAGGGGCACCTGCTGCACCACGACGAGACGTACGACACGCGCGCCGTGAAGGACGACGAACCGTTTGCCGCGTTGGCGTTCAAGATCGCCACCGACCCGTTCGTCGGGCGGCTGACGTTCTTCCGCGTCTACTCGGGCGTGCTGAAGGCCGGGTCGCACGTGTACAACAGCTCCAAGGACAAGCGCGAGCGCATTGGCCGCCTCCTCCAGATGCACGCCAACAAGCGTGAGGAAATCGAGGAAGTGCGCGCCGGCGACATCGCCGCGGCGATCGGCCTGAAGGAGACGCGCACCGGCGACACGCTGTGCGACGAGGACAAGCCGATCGTGCTCGAGGCCATGAAGTTCCCGACGCCCGTCATCGACGTGGCGGTGGAGCCGAAGACCAAGGCCGACCAGGACAAGATGGGCATCGCGCTGAACAAGCTGGCCGAGGAAGACCCGACGTTCCGGGTGCACACCGATCCCGAGACGGGCCAGACGATCATCTCGGGCATGGGCGAGCTGCACCTCGAGATCATCGTCGACCGCATGATGCGCGAGTTCAAGGTCGACGCGAACGTGGGCCGTCCGCAGGTGGCCTACCGCGAGACCATCCGCAAGCGCGTCGAGAAGATCGAGGGGAAGTTCATCCGCCAGTCGGGCGGCAAGGGCCAGTACGGTCACGTGGTCATCAACGCGCAGCCGGCCGAGGTGGGCCACGGCTTCGTGTTCGAGGACAAGATCGTGGGCGGCTCGATTCCCCGCGAGTACATCGCCCCCGTGGAAGCCGGCATCAGGGAGGCGCTGGAGAACGGCATCCTCGCCGGGTTCCCGATGGTGGACGTGAAGGTTGAGCTCATCTACGGCTCGTACCACGACGTCGACTCGAGCGAAATGGCGTTCAAGATTGCCGGTTCGATGGCCATCAAGACGGCGGCGCGTGCCGCCCACCCGGTGATCCTCGAGCCCATGATGAAGGTCGAGTGCGTGACCCCGGAGAGCTACATGGGCGACGTGCTCGGCGACCTCTCGGCCCGCCGCGGCAAGATCGGCGGCATGATGCAGCGCGGCGAGGCGCAGGTGATCGCGTCGACCGTGCCGCTGAGCGAGATGTTCGGGTACTCCACCAAGCTCCGCAGCATGACGCAGGGGCGCGCGGTCTACTCGATGGAGTTCTCGCATTACGAGGAAGTCCCGAAGGCAAAGATGGAAGAGATCGTCTCCAAGGCGAAGTAACCACGTACCACCTTTCCACCGAACAGGAATCGTTCCCATGGCCAAGGTAAAGTTCGAGCGCACCAAGCCGCACGTGAACGTCGGCACGATCGGCCACGTCGACCACGGCAAGACGACCCTCACCGCTGCCCTCACGAAGGTGTCGGCGGACACGGGCTACGGCACCAAGTACATCTCCTACGACCAGGTGGCCAAGGCCTCCGAGTCGCAGGGCCGCCGCGACGCGACGAAGGTGCTGACGATCGCGACGTCGCACGTCGAGTACGAGACGAAGCTGCGCCACTACGCGCACGTCGACTGCCCCGGGCACGCCGACTACGTGAAGAACATGATCACGGGCGCCGCGCAGATGGACGGCGCGATCCTCGTGGTGTCGGCCGTGGACGGCCCGATGCCGCAGACCCGCGAACACATCCTCCTGGCCCGCCAGGTGAACGTGCCCAGGATGGTCGTGTTCCTGAACAAGTGCGACCTGGTGGAAGACGCCGAGCTGCTCGATCTCGTCGAGCTGGAAGTCCGCGAGCTGCTGTCGAAGTACAACTTCGACGGCGACAATGCGCCGGTCATCCGCGGGTCGGCCATCAAGGCGATCGAAGGGGACAAGGTGTGGGTGGACAAGATCACGGAACTGATGGACGCCCTCGACACGTGGATCCCGCAGCCGGTGCGCGAGATCGACAAGCCGTTCCTGATGCCGGTCGAGGACGTCTTCTCGATCACCGGCCGCGGCACAGTGGCGACGGGACGCATCGAGCGCGGCAAGATCAGGACGGGCGACGAAATCGCCCTCGTCGGGTTCGGGTCGGACAAGAAGACGGTGTGCACGGGCGTCGAGATGTTCCGCAAGCTGCTCGACGACGGCCAGGCGGGCGACAACGTGGGCCTGCTGCTCCGTGGCGTCGACAAGAAGGAGATCGAGCGCGGCATGGTACTCGCCAAGCCCGGCTCGATTCCTCCGCACACGAAGTTCGAGGCCGAAGTCTACGTGCTGAACAAGGACGAGGGCGGCCGTCACACGCCGTTCTTCAAGGGCTACCGCCCGCAGTTCTACTTCCGCACCACGGACGTGACGGGCTCGGTCGAGCTGCCCGCCGGCACCGAGATGGTCATGCCGGGCGACAACGTCCAGATGGTCATCGAGCTCATCACGCCGATCGCCATGGAAGAGACGCTGCGCTTCGCGATCCGCGAGGGTGGCCGCACGGTGGGCGCCGGCGTCGTCACGAAGATTCTGGCGTAACAGCCGATAGTTGATAGGCGATAGACGATAGACGATAGACGAGGGGTTGGGATGGGGGGCGATGTGCCTCCCCTCCCGCACCACCGCTCCAGGCTCAGGGGACCTACATGGCTGGCAAGATCCGTATTCGACTCAAGGCATTCGACCACGCCGTCATCGACCAGGCGGCGGCGGACATCGTCCGCACGGCCGAGAAGTCGGGGGCGCAGGTGACCGGGCCGATTCCGCTGCCGACGAAGACGCAGCGGTGGACGGTGCTCCGTTCGCCGCACGTCGACAAGAAGTCGCGGGAGCAGTTCGAGCTGAAGACGCACAAGCGCATGATCGACATTCTCGACTCGCGGGCGCAGACGATGGACGCGCTCACCAAGCTGGATCTTCCGGCAGGCGTGGACGTCGAAATCAAGGTGGAGTGAAGGAGCTAGATGTTAGGAGCTAGGCGCTAGCTGCGCAGTCACCAGCACCTATCGCCTACCATCTAGCACCTGCACTCACAGTCCAACGGCCATTCAGCCGGGCGCGCTCCGCGCCGGCGGCCGTGACTCATCCAGAGGAACTCATGATCGGCATCATAGGCAAGAAGCTGGGGATGACCCAGATCTTCAACGAGGCGGGGCAGCAGATCCCCGTGACCGTCGTGGAGGCGACGCCGAATCCCGTCACCAAGGTGACGACCAGGGAATCGGCGGGCTTTGCCGCGGTCGAGCTCGGCTACGGCGAGCAGCAGACGCGCCGGCCGAGCAAGAAGGGAGAGCGCGAGCCCCGCGGGTCGCGCGCGAACAAGGCGGCCATCGGCCACGCCCTCAAGGCGGGACTGGCGGCGGCGCCGCGCGTGCTCCGCTCGGTGCGTCTCGACGACGCGCAGGGGAAGAACCCCGAGATCCCGACGTACGCCGTCGGGGACATCATCACGGTGGGCATCTTTGCGCCGGGCGACACCGTCAAGGTGACCGGCACGACGAAGGGCCGCGGGTTCCAGGGCGTCGTCAAGCGCTACGGCTTCCACGGCGGCCCCAACACGCACGGCAACACCAAGCACCGCCGGCCGGGCTCCATCGGACCGGGCACCAACCCGTCGCGCGTCATCAAGGGCAAGAAGATGCCCGGGCACTTCGGCGACGAGCGTCACACGCAGATCAACCTCCGCGTCGAGAAGGTCGATGCGGAACGCCACCTCTTGTATCTCCGCGGTGCGGTGGCCGGGCCGAAGAACGGCATCGTGCTCGTCCGCAGGCAGGGTTAACCCATGGCTGACACGATGAATTTCGAAGCGGCCGCGTACACCGCGCTGGGGACTGCGCGCGAGAAGGTGAGCCTGCCGAGCGCCACCTTCGATGGCACGGTGAACGTGCCGGTGATGCAGCAGGTGGTGAAGGCGATCCTCGCCAACCAGCGTCAGGGCACTGCGTCGACGAAGACGCGCGGGCTGGTGTCGGGTGGCAACCAGAAGCCGTGGAAGCAGAAGGGCACCGGCCGCGCCCGCCAGGGCTCGACGCGTGCCCCGCAGTGGCCCGGCGGCGGCACGGTGTTCGGACCGCACGGCGACCGCAACTATTCGCAGACGGTGCCGAAGCAGGTGCGGCAGCTCGCCCGCAAGAGCGCGCTCAACGCGCGGGCCCGCGAGAACGCGGTGCTCGTCATCGACAAGTTCGCCTACGACGTCCCGAAGACGGCCAAGCTGCATCAGCTGCTGGCGCGCCTCGACGTGGCCGACAAGAAGGTGCTCATCCTGACGGACGGCGTGAACCAGAACGTCTTCCGCAGCGCGCGCAACCTGCCCAAGGCGCACGTGATGCCGTTCGGTGATGCCTCCACCTACGACCTGCTCTGGTCGGATGTCGTGCTCGTGGAAGCGTCGGCAATGGGCTTCACGATGGCGCCGATTACCGAGGGGGCGTTCGCCAAGGTGAAGGTGAAGAAGGCCACCACGCCGAAGACGCCGAAGGCCCGCAAGGCCGCCGAGACGTCGAAGAAGGCGGTGGCGAGGAAGGTGGCGGTGAAGAAGGCGCCGGCCAGGAAGCCGGCGGCCAAGCCCACGTCGGCCAAGTCCGCAACGGCCAAGACCGCGGCGGCCAAGCCGACGGCGGCCAAGAAGGCGCCGGCGAAGAAGGCCGCCGCTCCGAAGAAGAAGGGGAAGTAACCAATGTCATCTCCGTATCGCACCATCGTCCGGCCGATCGTCACCGAGAAGAGCTCGGCGGCGTTTCAGGACCGGGGCGAGTACACGTTTGAAGTCCATCCCGACGCGAACAAGCTGGCCATCAGGCAGGCCATCGAGACGCTGTTCGGCGTGCATGTCACCGGTGTCTGGACGTCGCAGCAGCGCGGGAAGCCGCGCAAGGTCAGCGGCACGTCCGGGCTCCGTCCGCGCTGGAAAAAGGCCATCGTGACGCTGCGTCAGGGCGACACGATCGAGATCTTCGAGGGCTAAGCCATGGGTATCCGTCAGTTCAAGCCGGTCACGGCTTCCTCGCGCTTCCGCTCCGTGTCGGATTTCGACACGATCACGCGGTCGACGCCGGAGAAGTCGCTCACCGAACCTCTCAAGAAGTCGGGCGGCCGCGACAATCACGGCCACATCTCCATGCGGCGCATTGGCGGCGGTCACAAGCGGAAGTACCGCGTGATCGACTTCAAGCGCAACAAGCATGGCATGCCGGCGACGATCACGACCATCGAGTACGATCCCAACCGCACGGCGCGCATCGCGCTGGTGACGTACGCGGACGGGGAAGTGCGCTACATCCTGCACGCCAAGGGGCTCTCGGTCGGCGACACGATCACGTCGGGGCCGGGTGCGGACGTGCGCACGGGCAACGCGATGCCGCTGCGTGAGGTTCCGCTGGGCACCGCGGTACACAACGTGGAGATCACGCCGGGGAAGGGCGGGCAGATGGCGCGCTCGGCCGGCACCTCGGTGCAGGTGGTGGCCAAGGAAGGCGAGTACGTGACGCTGCGCATGGCGTCGAGCGAGATGCGCCTGATCCACGGCAACTGCCTGGCGACGATCGGCGAGGTGGGCAACGCCGAACACGAGCTGGTGTCGTGGGGCAAGGCGGGGAAGACGCGCTGGAAGGGACATCGCCCGAAGGTGCGTGGCGAGGTCATGAACCCGGTGGACCACCCGCATGGCGGCCGCACGCGCGGCGGCCGGAACGTGGTGAGTCCGTGGGGCAAGAAGGAGGGTGTGAAGACGCGCAACAAGAAGAAGCCGTCGCAGCGCCTGATCGTCCGCGGCCGGAAGCGCGGCAAGGCCACGCAGAGCTAACCCGGGAATCGACCAATGGCACGCAGCGTCAAGAAGGGTCCGTTCATCGCCGAGAGCCTGCTGAAGAAGGTGCAGGGGATGATCGGTCGCAACGAGAAGAAGGTCGTCAAGACGTGGTCACGCGCGAGCACGGTGATCCCCGATTTCGTGGGGTACACGTTCGCGGTGCACAACGGGAACAAGTTCATCCCGGTGTACGTGACCGAAAACATGGTGGGGCACAAGCTCGGCGAGTTTGCGCCGACGCGCACGTTCCGCGGGCACACGGGGACGG
>DATCGU010000116.1:0-2708 GCA_036508735.1 Gemmatimonadaceae bacterium | reverse complement strand
GACCGCCACGCGCAGAGTGCCCTCGAGGGCTTCCGCCATACCGTCGGACTCGTCCATGATCCGCACCTCTCGTTCATCGTCCGAAGTCGCGGTCGCGACCTGGTCGTGTGGTGTGTTTCGGCCGTTGCGGCTCAAGCTGTTCCGGTACGGGTGAGCCTGTCGCGCGTGCCGGCACTTGGCCCTGCTGCGTGCGTCGCAACACCTCGGCCGCCTGCGGGTCGAAGGTGGCAAGGTCCGGGCTGCCGGTCGCACCGGCCATTGCTCCGACGGGCTGCGGTAGACGCGCGGCGACGTGCGCGAGCTGACCGCGAACCGCGGCCGCGATTTCGCCGGCACGCCGCACCTCCCCGACGGCGCGGTGCATGTCGTGCAGGGCCTTGGCGAGGTTCGCGAGCTGACGCAGCATGATCGCCTGCGCCGCAGTTCCCTGGCCGCCTCGAGCGGCCGACATCAACAGCATCGCCGCTCCCGCGACCGACGTCGCGCCGGCCCGCGGCCGCGACGGTGCCCGGCGCGTCTGCGCGGATCGGGCGAGCGCATCCGACGTCGCGGCGAGCGGTCCGGGGTCGTCCTCGACGCGCTGGGACCATGCGGCGAACGCCCCAGCGGTCTCTCGCGCGACCCGCGCCCAGGTGTCCCGGTCGTCGAGCGGAACACCCCGCAGGTGATCGCGCAGCGCGCCGAGCTCCCGGCTGTACTGCTCCCACAACTTCGGGTCGGGCTCCTGGGTCTCGCGGCCGGGCGCGACTGGTCGTCGTCCTCTGCGCGCAGCGTTCCACTCCGCTGCGGCGTCACCCGCACCGGTGGGTGTGTCCGGCCACTCGGCGCGCAGGCGCGGCAGTGTGAGGTCGCGGGCCAGGTGCCCGCCGCCGTACCAGATGGGTCGTTCGCCGGCCTGCGGCCGAGCGGCCACGGAGTACCCCGTGACGACGTCGGTGCGACCATCCGCGTAGCGGGGCCGCACCAGTACGCCACCGCGCCGCATCCGGCGCACGAACTCGGCCTCGTCGCCCGACGCCGTTGCGCATCCGCGCACTGTCCGCGCCAGCTCGTAGCGAGGCTGGTCGGTGCGCGTCTCTGCCACGATCCGCGCGTGCCGCTCTTCCCCGCCCAGGCCTTCCCATCCCGGTGTGCCTTGCTTCGCACTGGTCCGCTCGTACTTGGCCTGGGCGCGCGCCCGCGCCTGTGCCTCACGCTCGGCGGGGTCGTAGCCGCGCGTCGCGCGATCCGAAGTGGCGGACTCCAGTTGCTCGAGGCCGTACTTCGCTTCGAGGGCTCGCGCAGAGTCCTGCGCGCGCTTGAAGTCGTTGTGGATCGATGCCTTCGTGCCGTCCTCGCGGACCAGGTTCACAACAAGGTGCACGTGGTCGTTCCCGTTCGCCGACACGCCGTGCCGCACTGCCACCCAACGGCATGGAGCCTTGCTGCCCTCGTTGTCGTCGAACCCCATCGCCTGTACGAAGTCGCCGGCGATCGCACCCCACTGCTCGTCGGTAAGCAGACCTTCCTCGGAGCGCAGCGACAGTGAACAGTGCCACACGTGGCCGCCCTTGACCTCAACGTCGAACGCGGTGCGTGGACGCTCGAGGTGGTGGGCGATCGCGAGCGCTGAGTCCCGGCCGAGCTCGGCGTCACCGTGCCAAGTCATCAGTGCGCTGTCCCCCGCCACAAGGTGCGGCTCGGTGTGCTCGTTCGAGCGCCCTGGCCCAGCGAGGTACGTCATCAGTCCGGCCATCCGGGCGCCCCGCACGACGTTCGGCATCATCGCAGGCTCAGCCCGTCGATCGCGCCGTCGATGCGCTCGGCGGTGCGTCGCACAGCCCGCAACGTCTCAACCATCTCCGTGTGCACGTTCCCGGTAGCGTTCGTCACCCGCGCCATCTGGTTGACGTTGTTCGAGATGGCCGCCAGGAGCCGGTGAACAGCGAACAGTTCCGCGATCGCGTTCCGCCGCTCGCTCGGGCTCTCCCCCGTCGGCGCCGACAGCGCCGCCTCCACCAGCAGCCGCGGCACCGTCACGCGCTGCGCCTCCGCCAGCTGCAGCAGGATCGCCTCTTCCTCCGGCGTCACCTTCACCTCGTGACGATGCTGCCGACCGCCAGCCACGTTCGCCCGCCGGCGACGCGCGAACAGGCGGCCACCGCCCAACTCACCGCTCAACGGCTCCACCGCCCCTCATGCCCAGCGCAGCGACCCCCGAACACGGGGACCACACGTCCAGTGTGCCCCACCCTCGGCGTCACGTCGAGGGTGCAAGCCACTTAGCCGCGCTAAGTGTATAGCTAGCTCCGTACGGTACTTCGATGGCGGTTCGCTCGCGTTGACAGACGTGGGCGGTCGCGGCGCAGCCGCGGCGTGCTTCTAGACAGGGGCGGTCGGTCACCGATCGGTGGCCGCGTCCGTACGCTGGGGGCATGAAGATACAACTGAGCGTCGAGGACGCAGAGCGACAGGCACGACAACTCCTGGACGGGCGGATCGTCAGCGTCCGCACGCTCGTCAAGGCGAGGCAGCATCTCGCCGAGCTGCGCGAGGAAGTGGCAACTGCAGAACGCGACGACGTGCGTCTCTACGCCGCCGCCATCGCGGGCGGTTGGTCCACAGACGAGCTGCGCAAGATCGGGCTCGCGGAGCCGGAGAAGAAGGCACGGGTGCGGCGCCGCGCGACAGCGCACCGCACCGCAGCGGTGGCCGCGACGCCGCCGGCC
>DATCGU010000115.1:0-23761 GCA_036508735.1 Gemmatimonadaceae bacterium | reverse complement strand
CGCCGATGACCGAGGCGGAATGCACGGAGGCGAGCATGCATCCACGATGCACGCTCGCCCCGTCCCCCGCGGCATCACCGTGCCGCGCCGAACATCAATTGCGTGCCGCAGCTTCGGGCGGGCCTGTGCCCGCCGACAATGCGCCCGCCGCCACTCAGCCCGCTACGGCGTGAACGTCGCGTACCCCTGCGCGTGCAGCGTCGCCCGCGCCAGCGTGGCCGAGGTGGCCACCTTCACGAACGGCAGCAGCTTGTCACGCGGCAGCTTGTTTTTCACCAGCGACTGCCCGCAGACGATCACCTGCACGCCGGCGTCGTTGAGCGCCTCGAGCAGGGCAATGTTGGCGTTGTCCTTGCCGGTGGCGGCCTTGTAGGCGTCGTTGCCCAGCAGCGACTGCGCGGCGGTGCCGTACACGATGATGGCGAGGTGCACCTTCTTGCGGTCGAGCCCGTTGGCGTCTGCCATCACGAGAAAGTTGGCTGGTCGCGCAAAGCCCGCGGTGGCATCCTCGGGCCTGGCCGGGCCTTCGGTGACGTCCCACGCCACCTTGTACACGAGGTCCTTCGGCGCCGGGAACGATGGATTCACTATCGGCGCGCCCGCACCGACCTTTCGGATGAGCGCCTCGCCCGTCTGGGCAAGGGCGGGCTGGGCGGCCGCGATCAACGCGACGGCAGCCATCAACGCATACGAACGCTTCATGGTGTTCTTTCTCCTCACGGGGTGACGGCGCTGCCGTACCGGTCGAACCAGGCGCGCAGGTACGCCTGCGTGCGCAGGAAGTTCGACGGCGTAGAGGACGTACCGTGCCACTCATTGTTGAAACGGATCATCGCGGTGGGCACACCGCGGAACCGCAGGGCCTCGTAGTACTCCTCGGTCTGCGGCATCGGCGTGCGCAGGTCGAGCACGCCGGTCATCAGCATGGTGGGCGTCTTCACGTTGCCCACGTACATGATGGGCGAGCGCCGCAGGTACTCCGACGGATCCTCCCAGAAGGGCTTCTCGAAGTTGCGGTACCAGCTCGGGCCGTCGGTGATCCCGACGAAGCTCATCCAGTTGGTGACCGGGCAATTCGACGATGCGGCGGCGAACCGATCGGTGTGCCCGACGATCCACGCCGTCAGCACGCCGCCCCCCGAGCAGCCGTACACGAACATCCGGCGGCTGTCCACGTAGCCGCGGCCAAGCACGGTGTCGATGCCGACCATCAGGTCGTCGAAGTCCTTGCCCGGGTACGCGTTCTTGATGGCGTTGCCGAACGACGACCCGTACCCGGTGGACCCGCGCGGATTCGCATAGAACGTCACGTACCCGTGCGCGGCGTGCTCCTGAAAGGCGAAGTTGAACCCGACGTTGTACATCGAATGCGGCCCGCCATGGATGCTGAGCATCAGCGGGTACTTCTTGGTCTGGTCGAAGCCCGGCGGCTTCACGATCCACCCCTGGATGCGCAGGCCGTCCTTGGACTTGTACCAGACCTCCTCCACCGCAGCGAGCTGCTTGCCATCGAGGATGTCGGCGTTCACCGACGTCAGTTGCGTGACGGCCGTCGGCGCCTTCACCGAGAACTTCACCACGTCGCCGGGCTGTGCGGACGTGCTGCGCACGCCTACCGCGGTGCCGTTGCGAATGTCCGAGACAGCCATCACTTGCTGCCCCGTGGTGAGTTGCTTCACCTGGCCGGCCATCGTCACCGCGTACAACTGCCGGCTCCCCTCATTCTCGGCCGTGAAGTAGACGGCGCTGCCGTCCTCGGCCCAGTGCAGCTCACTGGGGCTGCGGTCGAGCTCGGCCGTCAGCGCGCGCGAGTTCTTGCCGTCGGCATCCATCACGTAGAGCGACGCGTCCTTCCAGGTGGCGTCGGTGGAGTCGAAGCCGGTATAGGCAATGCGCTTGCCATCGGGCGACGGCGTGGGATTGCCGTCGGGTCCCTTGCGCGTGGTGAGCGCGCGGATGGCGCCCGACTTGAGGTCGGCGGCGTAGATGTCCGACTCGCGCCACGCATGCTCGGCGTTGGGCACCCGGTTGCTGGTGAAGAGCAGCGTTCCGGCATCCAGCCAGGTGGGATTGCCGTGGTTCCAGTCGCCGTTGGTCACCTGCCGAGGCGTGCCGCCGCCGGCATCGATGACGAACACATGGTTCCACGCATCGTCGTTGAAGCCGGTGCGGTCCTGCCGGTAGTCGAGCCGGGTCACTACCCTTGGGGCTTCCGTCCACTTGGCGCCCTTGGGCGCGGCCGGGATCGTGGCGCGGGCGAACAGGTCGTCGCGCTTGGCCGGCACGTTCATGGAGAACGAGATCAACTTGCCGTCGGGCGACCACTCGAGGTTGCTCGGCGACTCGGTGAGGTGCGAGATCTGCGTCGCGGCGCCTTCGGCGTCCATGTAGCGCACGAAGATCTGCGAGCCGGTGGGCTCACCCTTGGCCACGTAGGCGATGCGCTTGCCGTCGGGGCTCCATCGCGCGCCGCCGCCGGTGACGAGCGCGCGCGGCTGCGAACCGTCGGCGTTCATCATCCACACCGACGACTCCCACTTGTCGTTCGTCTTGTCGATCCAGCGGCGCACGAACAGGATGCGCGCGCCATCGGGGGACAGCTGCGGTGACTGCACGTCCTCCCAGTCGAGGTAGTCCTGCAACTGCAGCCTGGTGGGACGATCCTGCGCGACGGCGAGCGACGGCAGGAAGGCCGCGGCGAGCGCGGCCCGGCGAAGGATTCGTAACATCGGGAATCTCCGGCGAGTGGGATACGCAAATACTACTCCGCACCCCGCTCCCCTCACCAGATGCGCACGATGCCGTAGTCGTCAAAGACCGCGTCGTTGCTCACCAGCGGAAGGTTCTCGGCTTGCGCCTGGGCGATGAGCATCCGGTCAAACGGGTCGCGATGCGCCCCGGGCAGCGATCCCGCGCGCTGCGCATGGTCGATGGTGATGTCGAGCGGCGTGAACTGCTGGCCGCGCAGGCAGCCGCCGACGTCGGCCGCCACTTCGAGCGCCCCGGGCAGCTTTCCCAGCCGCGCCTTGGTGGTGATCTCCCACGCCGACGCGGCGCTCACCAGGCAGGTGGTGCGCACGTCACCAATGGCGGCGCGCGCGCGCTTGCTCAGGCGCGCGTCGCCGTCGAGCCACCACAGCAGGGCATGCGTGTCGAGAAGGATGCGCATCAGCCCTCCCACCCCTTCAGTTCGCCCACCGGGAGCGGCTCGAAGAAGGCGGCCGTCACCTTGGCCTTCCCCTTCATCGCCCCAAAGACCCGCGCGGGGGCCGCACCGCCGTGGAGCGCAACGAGCTTCGCCACCGGGGTGCTCCCCTTGGCGATGATGATTTCCTCGCCCGCTTGCGCCCAGGCGATGAGCTTGGAGAACTGGGTCTTGGCGGCGTGCACGGTGAACGTCTTCATGGCTGGACCTCGAACTGGTGACTAGCTTAGTCTAGTCACTTAGTCCTAGCCCGTCAAGCAGTGACAAACAACACGGGGACAGCGCAGCGCCGTCCCCGTGCCCAGTCACCATCATTCCACCGCGAGGCGGTGCCGTACGCCGCCGAGCCTACATCGGCTCCACGTGCTCGCACACCCACTTGGCGGCCGTGCCGCAGACGGTGCACGACGCCTTGCCCGCGCCGTACAGCACGAACTCGGCGTCCAGCCCGCAGCTGGGACAGGTGGCCTTCACCGTGCGCAGTCCGGTGGTGGGAAGCCCCTCGTGGATCAGGCGCGCCACCATCGCGTTGGGTTCGGCGGCGCCCAGCGGACACATGCCGCCCGTGCAGTGCTCGCCGATCTCGAGGCAGATGAGTTCGTCATCATGCATCGTCGCCTGGTGCTCGCCCGGAGGCGCCTCGGAGATGAGCACCCGCACCTGGCGGTCGCAGGCACTGCAATACAGTTGATGGCTCTTCATCCCAGCCTCCTCGTGCAATGGTGCCGGAGCAGCGCCGGCCGGTGCTGATCAGGTGAGCGTGATGACGTCAGCGTTCTTCAACTGAGCGCGCGCAAAGGCGAGCGCGCGGTCCTGTGGCAGCCCGAAGATGGAGACGGCGCAGGGCTCGGCGTCGATGCAGCGGTCGGCCAGCACGGTGACGCTGCGGATGTTCGTGCGGCGCGGTGCGGCCGTGGCGGGGTCGATGAGATGATGATAGATGGCGCCGCGCCAGCGGAAGAACCGCTCGTAGTCGCCCGACGTCGCCACGGCGCGGTCGCTCACCTCGAGCGTACGCGCCACCTTGCGCAGGTCGTCGGGATTCTTGATGCCGACGCGCCAGGCGCCGCCCTCGGGCGACTCGCCCAGCGCGTAGAGGTCGCCGCCGAGGTTGACGATGGCGTGCTTGATGCCGCGATCGCGCAGCACCTGCACGGAGCGGTCGAGCGAGTAGCCCTTGCCGATGCCGCCGAGGTCGAGGTGCACGTCACGCTCACCGAAGCGCACCACGCCCTGCCGCGCGCCGGCCACGACGTCGACGTGGCGCCAGAACGAGCGGCCGGCAAGCCGGCTCACGTCGCTCTCCGGTGGCGGTTCGTGGCGGTTGGTCACGTCCCACAGTTCGGACGCCTTGCCGAGGGCCGGGTCGAAGCGCCCGCCGCTGGCCGACGACCAGCGCAGGGCCGCCTCGACGACCTGGGCCGTCTCGGGGCGAATGCGCACGCCGTCGCCCGCGGCGCCGGCGTTTACCCGGCCGATGTCCGAGTCGGCGCGGAAGCGCGTCATGGTGGCATCCACCCAGCGCAGCTCGGCGATGACGGCATCGACGGCCTCCTGCGCCCGCGCATCGGACTTGTCGACGACGGTGATCTCGGCGATGGTGCCCATTACCGGCAGGGTTCGGTTGGCGACGGCGACGTGGCGGCGCAGCGCGATGGGGAGTGCGGCGACGGCGAAGGCGCCGGTGCCGATGGCGATGAACTCGCGGCGGCCGAAGGGCCGGGGGAGCAAAGAATCAGTCATGGTGATCGAGCCTCTCTCTGCGCGCACACGAGGCGCCAAGACAACCAGCGCAATGGCCGGTGCAGCCCTTTTGCTGCACCCAGCTGTAGAGGGCAAACAACGCCCCGCAAATCAGGATTCCCAGCACGGTTTCCCACATCAGCCGCTCCCCATCCCCGCGAAGCCCATGAAGGCCATCGACAGGCAGGACGCGGCAACGAGCACCAGTCCCATCTTCTTCGCCAGTTCGGGCACGTCGGCCACCTCGATGCGTTCGCGGATGGACGCGAGCAGCGACAGCGCGAGCGTGAGCCCGAGCCCGGCGCCGATGGCGAACACGATGCCCTCGATCCAGTTGTACTTGCGACTGGTCTGGAAGAGTGCGAGCCCGAGAATGGCGCAGTTGGTGGTGATCAGCGGCAGGTAGATGCCGAGCTGCCGAAAGAGCACCGGCACGTGCTTCTTGACGGCCATCTCCACAATCTGCACCGCCGAGGCGATGACGACGATGAACGCGATGGTCCGCAGGTAGGGCGTCCTGGTCAGCACGTACGCGTTCAGGAACGACGCGCTGACCGCCGTGATGAGCAGCACGAAGGTGTTGGCGAGCCCCAGGCGCCACGCCGTCTCGATCTTGGCGGTGACGCCGAAGAACGAGCAGAGCCCGAGGAACATCACCAGCGTGAAGTTGTTGACGAGGAGCGTCGAGGTGAAGATCCACGCGAGATTGCTCATGCGGTGGCCTCCCTGGCGCGTTGCGCATTGCGGGTCATGAACCATCCCTTGATGAGCAGCAGGATGCCGAGCGCCAGGAAACCGCCCGGCGGCATCACCATGAACACCCACGGCTCGAACTTCGGACCGAGCACGTCGATGCCGAACAGCGAACCATTCCCCAGCAGCTCGCGCAGGGCGCTCAGCGCCGAGAGCGCCAGCGTGAAGCCGAGCCCCATCCCCAGGCCGTCCGCCAGCGCGCGCACCGGGCCGACCTTGGCGGCGAACGCCTCGGCGCGCCCCAGCAGCAGGCAGTTGGCCACGATCAGCGGGATGAACGGTCCCAGCGCCTTGGAGATCTCCGGGAACGTCGCCGCGAGGATGAGGTCGGCGAGCGTCACGAAGGTGGCGATGATCAGGATGTACGAGGTGATGCGCACCTCGTTGGCGATATACTTGCGGAAGAGCGACACGAAGAGCCCGGAGCCGACGAGCACGAAGAGCGTGGCGACGCCCATGGCGACGCCGTTGGCCAGCGTGTTCGTGACGGCCATCGTCGGGCACATGCCGAGCATCTGCACGAGCACCGGGTTCTCCATGGCAATGCCGCGCCAGACGTCGAACCAGAGCGGCGCCGGCGCCGGCGCCCCGGGGACGAAGGGCTCATCCCTCTTCTGAATGGCTATGGGGGCGGTCACTTGCCTCCCTCCTGCTCGAACGCCTGCACGCGCGGCAGCCATTGCGCGACGGCGTTGTTGATGATGCGGATGACGGCGCGCGACGAGATGGTCGCGCCGGTGATGGTCTGCACCTGGCCTGGGTCGCTCGTCGCCAGCTTGACGCCCTTGATGGGTGCCACCTTGCCGGCGAACTGCGTGCCGAAGGCCTTGTCCTTCTCGATCTTGTCGCCGAGGCCCGGCGTCTCCTTCTGGTCGAGCACGTGGTAGCCGGTGACCGCGCGCGTCGCGGGATCGAAGCCGACCATCAGGCGCAGTTCCTCCTGGAACCCCGGCTCGGCGGCCTCGACCGCGACGCCCGTGCGCTCGCCCTGGTCGTTGCGGCCGACGAACATCTTGGTGGACTCGCGCACGTCGAGGCCGGCTGGCAGCTTGGCCACGAGCTTGTTGCCCACGAAATAGAGCGTGTCCACCTTGGCGGGCGAGCGCAGCACCTCGCGCACCGCCCCGTCAATCTTGGCGCCGGCGTACTTCTGGATGGCGGGCAGGGTGAGCCGGTAGACGAACACCACCAGGATGCCGGCCGCCGCGCCGGCGATGAAGAGCGTGGCGAGCAGCCGCCACGACGAGACCATCTTCTGCTCCAGGCCGTTCGGCGGGAGCAGGGCGGGCGTCGACGCGGACGGGACGACCGGCGGGCCGTGCTGATGGCCGCTCATGCGGGGATCCTCGTGCGCGCGCCGAACACCGCGGGCTGCGTCGCGCGATTGATGAACGGAGTGAAGCAATTCATGAGCAGGATGGCATACATCACGCCCTCGGGGAGTCCTCCCCAGACGCGGATGACCACGACCAGCAATCCGACCCCGACGCCGAAGATCCAGCGTCCACGGTTCGTCACGGGCACGGTCACCATGTCGGTGGCCATGTACACGGCGCCCAGCATCAGCCCGCCCGAGAAGATCATGAACATGGCGCCGGGCTTGGTGGCGTCGATGAGGTGCAGCACGCCGCTGAACAGCGCGACGGTGACGAGGATCGCCACCGGGGCGCGCCAGTTGAGGTAGCCCTTGATTGCAAGATACACGCCGCCGGCCAGGATGACGAGCGCGGCGGTCTCGCCCACCGAGCCTCCCGTGGACCCGATGATGAGGTCGCGGAGCGGCGTAATGACCGACGGCGTCTCGAACTTCCACAGGGCGAGCGGCGTGGCCGACGTCACCGTGTGAACGACGGGACGCAGGAACGGCCACGCGAACAGGTCGCCCTGCAGGGTCCAGAAGTCCATGCCCGCCTTGGGCCACGTGGTGATGGCCACCGGGAAGGCCGCCTGCAGGAAGGCGCGCCCGATGAGCGCCGGGTTGAAGACGTTCTGTCCGAGGCCGCCCCACACCACCTTGCCGAAGCCGATCCCGAAGACGCCGCCCAGGAATGCCATCCACAGCGGGAAGCCGGCCGGCAGCGACAGGCCGAGCAGGAGGCCGGTGATCATGGCCGACCCGTCGAGCAGCGACCGCGGACGCCCGATCAGCCGCTCGGTGACCAGCGCGCCGAGCGTCGCAGCCAGCACCACGAGCAGCGCACTGATGCCGAAGAACACGGCCGACGCCAGGACGACCGGCAGCAGGCTGACGACCACGGTCCACATGATTCTTGGCGTCGTGTCACCCTGCTTCAGGTGCGGCGACGCGGTGACGATGAGACTGGGTGCGTTCATGCGGCCCCCGCGACTGCCGCCTGCTGCGCCCGGCGCAGCATGACCTTGCTGGCCTGGAAGAGTTGCGACAGCGGAATGTTGGACGGGCACACGTAGGCGCACGAGCCGCAGAGCATGCAGTCGGCGAGATGGTTGTCCGCCATGTCCTCGTATCGCTGCACGCGCGCGAAATCGCCGAGCAGCGACGGATTCAGGAACACCGGGCAGGCCTCGAGGCACCGCCCGCAGTGGATGCACGGATAGATGACGTCGCCGCGCGTCTCGTGCAGCGCCAGCACCACCACGCCCGTCGTCCCCTTGATCACCGGCGCGTCGAGGTTGGCCTGCGCCTGCCCCATCATCGGCCCGCCGATGATCACCTCGGCTGCGTCGGCAGTCACCCCGTCGCAGTGCGCCAGCAGGTCGCGCAGCTTGGTTCCCACCGGCACGATGAGGTTGGCCGGTCGCCGCAGGCCGTGGCCGGTGACTGTCACGATGCGCTCGATCAGCGGGAGCCCCGTTTCGAACACCTCGGCCACAGCCGCCAGCGAGCCGACGTTTTGCACCACGACGCCCACCGTCACCGGCAGCTTGCCCGAGGGCACCTCGATGCCCGTCACCGACTTGATGAGCATCTTCTCCGCGCCCTGCGGATACTTCACCGTAAGCGGGAGGATGGTGATGTCGAGGTCCTTGGGCTTCGTGCGCTCCAGCGCCTCGATGGCGTCGGGCTTGTTGCGCTCGACACCGATGACCGCCTTGGACACGCCGAGCGTCTGCATCATGATGCGGCAGCCGAAGTGCACGCGCTCGGGGAACTCCACCATGGTGCGGTGGTCCGACGTAAGGTACGGCTCGCACTCGGCGCCGTTGATGATCAGCGTGTGCACCGCGTAGTCCTTGGGCGGCGCGAGCTTGATGTGCGTCGGGAACGCGGCGCCGCCGAGGCCCACCACGCCGGCCGCCTGCACCGCCGCGACCACCTGCTCGACGCTGAGCCCTTCCCAGCGTGGCACGAGTCGCGGGCGCGGCACCTGGGGCGCGTACTTGTCGACCTTCAGGTGCACACTCTGCGCCATCGTGCCGTCGGGATGCGGCCACCAGTCGATGGCGGTCACCGTGCCGGCCGCCGACGCATGGATGGGCACCGACATGTAGCCGTCGGCCGTGCCGAGCGTGTCGCCACGCTCCACATGGTCACCGACCTTCACGCAGAGCTTCGCTTCCTTGCCCGCGTGCTGGCGCAGCGGCAACACGAGCTCCTCGGGGAACGGCATGCGCCGGATGGCAAGCGCGCTCGTGAGCTCCTTCTCCTCCGGAGGATGGACACCGTGTGAGAAGCCGAAGAAGCTCATCAGTTGAACCTCGCCGCCCGCTTCACCCACTTCTCCACGTCCTTTTCCTTTGCGTTCAGCGGCGACCCCGGATGGATGATCGACACCGGGCAGCGCTCGGCCGCCAGCACCAACTGCTGGAACGTGCCGGCCGACGCGTCCTTGACCTCCGCCTGCTTCGTCGCGTTGTACGCGAACAGCTTCTTGTTCAGGTTGATGCACTCGTTGCAGCTGGTGCACCGCGCCGAGTCGATGTAGGCCTCGAGCGCCAGCGGCCCGTCATCGTCGGCGACCGCGGTGGCTGCGGCCGGCGACGCAACAGTTGCCGCCGCGGGCGCCGCCGCAGCGACCGCTGCAACCTCAGCCTTGGCCGGCGTTGGTGCAGGTGCTGCCGCCGGAGCGGCTGGTGCGGCACTCGCCCCGTTGCCCGAGGCACTCGCCGAGGCCGGCGCGGCCGGGAGCGTGGACAACAGTTCATTGATCGCGGCGCTTCCGTTCGTCCGCATCAGCCCTTCGGCCAGCCGGCGGGCAATCTGCTGCGGGAGATCGCGCCGAAGCTCGGCGATCCTGGCCTCGTACTCGGCGCGCATCGCCGTGACCTTGGCGTCGAACGCCGTCTCGAGTTCGCCCTCGACCAGGTTGCGCTGCGCGGCCGAGACCTGAAGTCCGGCAAGCTGGCGCAGCTGCGACCAGTACTGCAGCCGCTCCTCGGCGAGCGTGGCCATCTCCGGCGCCACGCGCATGCGACGGAGCTTCCGTTCCTTGCCCACCGTCGTGATGTACGCCGTCTTGTCCGAGCGCTCCTCGTGCGGCATCCGCACGTAGTCGGCGAACGGCACCGCATCGTCCCACTGGTCCTGCGGCAGCTCCCTGAAATGCTGCTTGAAGCGCACCTCGGTGGCCGCCCAGTCCGCGATAGTGAGGGGAACTTCCATGGTCTGCTCGGCCCCTGCATCGTCCAGGTAGCGCAGGTCGTACGTCGGCCAGTCGGTGTCCATCGACGGGTTCCCCTCGAGCGACAGGCAATCGGAGAAGGACTCGCCCGCATCGGGATCGTACGTCAGGAACGGGAAGGCGCGGCTCTCGAGCGCGAAGCGTGCGGCCTCGCGCGACCAGTTGTCGGCCAGTCCGTGTTCGACCGGGCACGGGGTGTAGATGTTGAACAGCGCCGGGCGACGCTTGTGCAGCCCCTTGAGCACGCCGGCGAGGAGGTGAGCCGGCGATGCCTGCGACGTCTGGTGCACGAAGACGCCCCGATGCGCGATGGCGAGCAGGCCGAGTTCCTTTCGGACCTCCGTCTTGCCGTGCTGCGCCTTGCCGAACGCCGCCATGTCGGCCACCTGCCCCGTGAAGCCGCTCGTGCAGGACTGGCCACCGGTGTTCGAATACACCTGCGTATCGAGCACGATCACGCGAATCGGCTTGCCACTCGCGAGGAGCCGCGAGAGGTTCTGGAAGCCGATGTCGAGCATGGCGCCGTCGCCGCCCATGGACAGGATGGGCGGGCAGAGGAAGAACTCCTCGTCGGTGAACTGCTGCCACGAGAAACCGTTCAGCTCCGGCTCATGCCTGGCCGCGTCATACGTGCCGGCGGCCAGCAGCTCGGCTCGGCGCACCGAGATGAAGCTGTCGGTCATCTTGCGCATGTGCGCCTCGAACAGGCCGATGGCGATGGACGGCGAGTCCTGGAACAGGTGGTTCACCCACGGGAACGGATACGGATTGTAGGGATAGGTGCTGGCCCACACCGAGGAGCAGCCGGTGGAGTTGGCCATGCCCATCACGGCGCGTCCCTTGCCGCTCGGCCCCTCGACGTAGCGCCAGCGGAGGTCCTTGAGTTCCTCGATGGCCTTGTTGATGACCGAGAGCTCGGCGCGACGCGCATCGTCGATCGGCACGGCCACGCCGCCCTTGGCCGACGCCGCGAGCTTGAGGTCGGCGCCCGCGGCAATCAGCGTGCGCGCCTTGTCGTCGAGCCGCGCGATAAGCTCATCGATGCGGGCGACGTGCTTGACCACGCGCGGACCCATCTGCGCGTGGATGGCCGAGACGATGAGGTGCACGGCCGTCTTCTCGCCGCAGCCCATGCAGGCGCCGTCGCCGCCGACCATCGAGCGGTACGTCGTCTTCTTGAGCAGCAGCGACGACAGCACGCCGATGCCTTCGTCGATGTCGGAGACATTGACGTAGCGATCATCGGTGTCGGGCAGCTTGTTCCACATCGCCCAGTTGCGGCGCAGCTTCTGCAGCCCCTGGTCATCCTGCTTGACGGTGACGAGCGCACCGTCCGGGCAGACCTCGACGCACAGGTTGCAGCCCTTGCACGCCTCGGGGTTCACGGTGATCGACAGCAGGCCGCCGGTGCCCTTGGCCTTCAGCTCGATGCCATCATAAAACGGCTTGGTGCGCGCCAGCGGGAACTCGGCCAGGCGCGCCTGCACGGCGTTGAACTCAAGGTCGGTGGCGGCGCGACGCTCGGCGTCCCACCCCATCTTGTCGGCGACGGCCGCGTAGCCCCTGGCGTAGGCCTGGGCGACGGACAGCGTCGGCTCCTTGTCGATGAACTTCCTCGTTTCCCTGGCCCAATTCTTGGCCATGGGGCGCACGCGCTCCATGCGCAAGCCGTTGGTGGCCGCGTCCATGGCCGCCAGAAGCACGTCATCGATGCTATTGACGAGCCCCGGAATGGCGGCATCCGGGCACTGCGTCCAGCAGGCCGCGCATCCGGTGCACTTCTCGCCGATGAACTCGGGCACCTCGAGGCGCACGCCGCTCATGTCGCGCACCGCACCCGTGGCTGCCGGCACCGCGCTGATGGCCGCGAACGGATCGGCGATGCCATCGTCGCCCAGGGCGCAGACCGAGCAGACCTGCTCCCAGAAGCGTCCTTCGTGCCCCAGGCCCGGCTGCGCATTCGGCACATCCATGAGCACCGGCATGTGCGGCACGGTCCCCTGCTCTTCCTCGAACTCGCCGGCGACCGGCACGACGGACTTGAGTTCATCGAAGCCTCGCCGGATGACGCGCACGTTGTCTGCCACCACCTCCGCGCCCTTGCCGCCGAACTTGTACTGCAGCTGCTTGGCGATGCCCTTGAACAGCGCGTCCTCCGTCTGTCCCTCGGCCTTCAGCAGCGGCGACGCCTTGAAGAAGGCGCCCATGAAGGCCGCACCCTGCATGCGGTAGCGCAGCTCGATGTCCGACGCTTCGTCGCGCGCGATGGCAAAGGCGTCGAGGCAGAAGATCTTGATCTTGCGGTCGATGATGGAGCGCCGCGCGCGCGCCGGCAGCGTCTCCCAGAACGCGTCGGGGGCAAGATCCGTCTGGATGATGAACACGCCGCCGTCGGCGAGCCCGGCCAGCGGGTCGCTGTGGCGAAAGACATTGGGATCGGGTGACAGCACCACGTCCACGTGCCTCAGTTCGCAGTTCAGCCGGATCGGCTCGTGCGCGAAGACGGCATAGAACGTCGTCGGCTGGCCCTTTTTTTCCGAGCCATACTTGGGGTTCGACTTGATGTGGAGGCCGAACAGCTCGAAGGCAGTCATCGAGACGTTCTTGCCCATCGTGATGGCGCCCCATCCACCCACGGAGTGGATGCGCAGCGCGGTGGAGCCCTTGGGCAGCAGATTGAAGTCGCCGGCGCTCGGGAGCGCGAGCCCCGCGATGTCGGGATAGCTATCGACCAGCTGGTCCTGCCAGATCTGCAGCTTGGGCATCCGCGTGCCCGGTCGCACGAAGTCGATGCCGAGGTAGAACTGCCGGCGCTGAACACCGCCGGGCAGCATGTTCTCGACCGCGGCCACGATGTCGCCCGGCTGCAGGTCGCGGCTGCCGAGGCCGAAGCAGGCGGAGTAGAAGTCGGGCACCTGGTCGGGACGCAACGGCGTGACGCCGAGGTGCGCGCCCGTTGAGCGGCCGTTCTCTATGCCCTGACCCATGGCGGCGCGAATCTCGCGCAGCATCGGCGGGTCCACCGCGAGCGGCTGGTCGAGGCGCTCCATGACCACGACGCCCTTCTTGCCCGCCAGCAGCTGCGTGATGAGGTCGGCGGGGAACGGGCGGAACATCGTGAGGTTCAGCACGCCGATCTTCAGGCCGCGCGTCTCGCGCAGGTGATCGGCGACGGCCTCGGCGTTGCTCACCACCGAGCCCTGCCCGACGATGACCCATTCGGCGTCGTCGAGACGGAAGCCACTGGCGCGGGCATATTCACGGCCGGTGAGTGCGGCGAATTCCCTGAATGCCTGGTCGGTCAGCTCGGCAATGTGGTCGAAGTAGAACGGACGCTGCGCGGCCACACCCTGCGCATAGCTGTCCTGGTTCTGCACCACGCCCAGCATGGCCGGGTAGTCGAGGTCAAACATCTCGGGGATGCGGCGACGGGTGTCACCGAAGACGAGCCGCTGCGCGGGCGTCGGACTCTGGATAAGGTCGGACGGGTCGCCCAGGTACTCCTTGATCATCTCGCGCTCGGGCACCAGCGCCGTCTCGATGACATGGCTGGTGAGGAAGCCGTCCTGCGCGATGATGCCGGGGTTGAGCGACAGCTCGGCGACGCGGTGGGCGACGAGGTTCAGGTCGGCCGACTCCTGCACGTCCTTGGCGAAGAGCTGGAAGAAACCCGTGTCGTCCACGGCGTGGTAGTCGTCGTGGCCGGCGTGCACGTTGAGCGCGTGCTTGGTCATGGCACGCGCCGCGACGTTCAGAACGTAGGTCAGGCGCTTCCCGACCGCCGCATAGAGCGACTCGTGCATGTAGGCGATGCCCTGCCCGCTCGAGAAGTTCGCGGCTCGCAGCCCCGACATGCTCATGCCGGCGGTGACGGCGGCCGCCGCGTGCTCGCCCTCGGGTTCGAAGAAGAGCAGCTTGCGGCCGTTCACGTTCAGCTTGCCTTCGGCGACTGCCTGGGCCCAGCCCTCGCCCATCTGCGTGGACGGCGTGATCGGATAGGCACCCGCAGCCTCGCTCGCCGCGGTTTCCATCGCCACGATGGCGGCGGAACCGTCAAGCGCCTGTCTGACACCGGGGAACCGGGGCGCCGCCTGCGGGGCTTCCGCGTCCTCCGGGTTCTTGTTCCAGAACTTCATGCTGCCTCCAAACTGCTGAGGGCTGGCACGCGCGCGAACTGCGCACCGCTCAGCCAGACGATCGCCCCCGTGGGACAGCGCTCGACGGCGCGCTCCGCGGCTTCGGCGATCCGGTCATAGTCGATGACTGCCACTCCACTCGCCACGCTGATCAACCCCGGTGCGGCGTCGAGCACGCACTTGCCGCAGGCCGTGCACGACACGCGACAGGCCTCCAGCGCGTCGTCGCCCGCCACCAGGTTCCTGCACTGCACCAGCAACTGATGATCGACGGGGCGCACCACGAACAACCCCTTGGGACAGGCCTCCACGCAATCGCCGCATGCCGTGCACTTCTCGATGTCGACCACCGGCAGCCCGGCGGCGTTCATGCGGATGGCGTCGAAGGTGCAGGCGTGCGCACAGTCGGCGAGGCCGAGGCATCCCCAGGCGCACCCCTTGCCGCCACCCGCCACCGCCGTCGCCGCCGCGCACGTCGACAGGCCGCGGTACTCGGCGCGCTGCATCGCCACGTCGCTGCCGCCGGCGCACATCAGGCGCGCGACGCGCTTGGTGGCATCCCCCGCGTCGACGCCGAGGAAGGCCGCGATCTCCGCGACCCGGTCGGCGTTCGACACGGTGCACTTGGACGGCTGCACCTTGCCTTCCACCATCTGTTCCGCGAAGGCGTGGCACCCCGGCAGGCCGCACGCGCCGCAGTTGGCCTGCGGCAGCATGGAGGCCACGATCTCGATGCGCGGATCTTCCCACACCTTGAGCTTCTTGTTCGCCATCGCGATGAAGACCGCAAAGACGAGCCCCGTGCCACCGAGAATCAGGATGGCGTCGATAAACAGTTTCATCGGGCGCTCTCAGGCATTGCCGGTGAGCCCCGACGAATCGAGGAGCCATGACGCCAGCCGGTCGACGGCCTCGCCGGCGCCGATCGCCGGCGCACCTTTGCCACCGGCCGTCCCCGGCACCGTGAACGGCGTGCGCGCCAGGTCAGCCAGCATCCGCAGGTCCTCGCCCATCTGCCAAACACTGCTGCCGCCCACGGCCTTGGCCGGCGCCACCGGCAGGAAGGGGACGGTCAGCCGCTGCCAGGGTTCCTTGCCCGCACTCGGGTCGTGAATAAACGTCGCGGAGCCCTCGGGGAGGATCGCGGCGATCGCCGGGCCTTCAAAGCTGGCCACGCGGTCCAGCCCGGTGCCGTCCACCGTCTGCAGCACGAAGGTGCCCGGCGTGATGCAGCGCACCAGGGCCGCGGGCGGCGCGGCGCCGCGCACCACGAGCACGATCTTCTCGCGCCCATCGGCGAAGTCGAGCAGCGCGCCGGCGTGCAGGTCGGCGCCGTCCACCTCGACCACCAGCGGCGGCGCGAAGCGGCGCTCCGCCTTGTTCCAGGCGCGGAACTCCGACGATTCGAGCAGGCGATCGTGCTCGGCGGCGCGGTAGCGGCCGCCGCGCACGAGTTCGCTGATGATGATGGCGCCGAACGCGCGACCGGCGACGGCGAGCGCCTCGTCGATGGTCGCCCCCAAGCGACGACCCTTGGTCACCTCGGCGACGAACAGGGAATCGCCCTCCGCCGAGACCTTGCGCAGGATGTCGATGGCCCGGCCCAGCGCCTTCTGCGACGCACCATCAGACGGAAGGACCGCCGGAAAGAGCCCGGCAAAGCGCGAGGCACTGAGGTGCCGGGCGCCGAACTCGCCCAGTTGCACGGCGGCCCGCGCGGTGCGCGTGGCTTCGTCGGCGGACTGCGCGGCCAGGTGGGCATCGGCCTGCGCGAGCGCGCCCTGCACGGCAGCGCGGAACTCGGCAATGGGCTGGTTGAGCGCGGCCAGCGCCGCGGCAACGCGCTGATCAGACGGCATATTTATCGAGCTCCTTGTCGAGCAGCGCGACACGCTCGGCGGGCGTATGGGGCGCCACGCGGCGCGTCTCCTCGTAGCGGGGCTTCGAGGCGTTCTTGTAGAAGAGGCCGAGATGGATCTTGTCCGTCTGCTCGGCCATGGCGCGGGCGGCGGCGAGGTCATGCGGGTCGTGATGCACCTGCGACGTGTAGATCTTGTCCAGTTCCGGCGCCACTACGCCGTCGTCGTGCACCATCATCGTGATGCGCGACGGGTCCTGCACCGCCTTCTGGAACACCTGCGGCGTGAAGACCGGGCAGCGCTGCAGGATGCGCACGAAGCTGAATCCCTTGTGGTGGTACGCCGCGCGGAGCGTGGCGTAGAGGTGCGCGGGCACCCACTCGGCGGTCTGGGCCACGAACGACGTGTTGGTGATCCCCAGGGCGATCTCGATGGGGTTCATCGGTGGGAGCCAGCTCCCCCTGGGTTGCGTGTTGCTCTTGAAGCCCTGCGGCGTGGTGGGCGACGTCTGCATCTTGGTCAGCCCATAGATGTTGTTGTCGAGCAGCATGACCGTCATGTCCATGTTGTAGCGCAGGGCATGCACCCAGTGGCCGGCGCCGATGGATGTGCAGTCGCCATCGCCCATCACCACGAAGACGTTCAGCTCCGGACGATGCAGCTTGATGCCGGTGGCGACGGGGAGCGCGCGGCCGTGCAGGCCGTGGAAGCCGTACGTCTTGAGGTAGTGCGGAAAGCGGCTCGAGCAGCCGATGCCCGAGACGAACATCGTCTGGTCGGGAATCAGCTGTTCCGCGGCCAGCAGGCGCTGCACCGCGGTGAGCACCGAGTGGTCGCCGCAGCCCGGGCACCAGCGGGCCTTTGCCCCCTCGTACTCGGACATCTCGTATTCGTGCTCGCTGTCGTCCAGGTCGAGGACGGGGAGCAACCCGCAGGAGAGACTCACGCGGTACCTCCACGCGGCGTGCGGCCGCGAATGGCTTCGAGTATGGAACCCGGGCGCAACGGCTCGCCCGGAACACGCGTCCAGCAGTCCACGTCCACCAGCGTCGCGGCGCGCAGCAGGAAGGCCAACTGGCCGCGCCGGCGGTTCTCATCGGTCACGTACGGATCGCCAATCTCGTCGGAGTAGTTGATCTCGACCGTTACCACCTTCTTGAAGCCGGCGAAGATCTTCTTGAGGCCCGGCTCCAGGGGCGAGAGGAAGCGCAGGTGCGTCGACGAGACCTTGATTCCCTCGGCGCGCGCGCGGTCCACGGCCTCTTCGATGGCGCCCTTGGTGCTGCCCCAGCCGACGACCAGCAGGTCGCCCTTCTCGGGGCCGTACACCGGCGGCGGGGTGAGCAGGCTCGACAACACGGCCAGCTTGCGGCTGCGCATGGCCGACGAGTGCTGGTGAATGCCGGAGCTGTACGCCACCTTGCTCCGTTCGTCGTGCGACAGCCCCGTCAGCGTGTACATGCCGCCCGGCTGCCCGGGGATGATGCGCTGCGTCAGGCCAGTCTTGGGATCCCAGCCGTAGGCCGTCTGTCCTTCGCGCACCGGCGCCAGGTCGAGCGGCGCCGCCTGCCATCGCTCATCGAGCACCGGCTTGGGAAACGGCGTCACGCCAGTAGCGAGGTTGGCATCGCTGAGCACCATCACCACCGCGCGGAACGTCTCGGCGAGCCGCCGGGCCGTCACCATGATGTGAAAGCACTCCTCGATGGTCGCCGGCGCCATCACGATGTGGGGCGCGTCTCCCGTGGCGGCGAACAACGCCGCGAGCAGGTCGGACTGCTCCACCTTGGTCGGCAGGCCGGTGCTCGGGCCGCCGCGCTGCACGTTCACCAGCACCAGCGGCACCTCAGTCATGATGGCCAGGCCGATGAACTCGGTCTTGAGCGCCAGTCCCGGCCCCGAGGTGACGGTGAACGCCACCTTGCCGGAGTAGGAAGCGCCGATGGCTACGCCGACGGCGGCAATTTCATCCTCCGCCTGATGCACCATGCCGCCGAACCGCTCGAATACCTCGGAAAGCAGGTGCGACACCGACGTGGCCGGCGTGATGGGATACATGGCGCAGAGTTCCATGCCCGACGCGATGGCGCCCAGGGCAAGGGCCTCGTTGCCGTTCATCACCACGAGCTGCTTGTCGGCCTCGTGCGTCGGGATCTCGACGCGGAAGTCGATGTTGTCCTCGGCCCAGGCATACCCGAGCTCGAGCAGCGACACGTTCTGCGCGTACATCTCCTCGCTCTTCTTGCGGAAGGTGTAGGCGATCTGCTCGCGAACGCGATCCATGTCACGGCCATAGATGCGCGCCAGGATGCCAAGGGCAAACATGTTCTTGCCCTTCTTCGGATTGTCGACGATGGTGAGGCACTCGTCTTCCATCGCCACCGGCACGATGCGGTAGGGGCGCGAGGACAACTCCTTCATGGCGGCCGTCCAGGCGACCACGATCTCCGGGTCGTCGCTGCGCGCCCATTTGTCCTCGACCAGCAGCACGGCGTCGTCGGCCAGCGCGTCGAGGCGGTGGCGGGCGAGGAGCACCTGCTCGTTGAAGGCGATCACCAGGTTGGTGCGGTCACCCCAGTTGGTGACGGCGTGTTCGCCGACGCGCACGCGGTTGCCGCTGGCGCCTTCGGGGACGCGCGGCGGCGGCTGGATCTCCGCCGGGATGAGCTCCACGGTCCAGACGCCGTTGCCCATCTTGGCGGACACGGCGGCAAAGATCTGGGCGCATTTCTGGGCACCTTCGCCCGAGTCCGACACGATCTCTACAGTATGCTCCGAAACGCGCAGTACCTTGGGCGGCGCCGGAGCCGAAGTTGCGGAAGAGGATGCTGCTGACATGATCGCGCGGACACCTCATTCAAGGATGGCGTCGGCTTGCGCGATCACGTCGGACGAGTGCTGCGTGGACGTGCATGCCGGGCTCGCTTTGCTGCTGAGCCGGGGCGGCTGAAAGGCATGACACGCCCCTTCAGGGGGCAAACTCGTCGACCGTCCACGACTTATGCAAACTCATTGGCTGAGCGTTCTGACGCTGTCGGGAGAGACAGGGTTATTCGGAGGGGAATCCCCTACGGTTCCATGCGCGCCAGAGTTGACGGTCTCGCTCCGTAGGTCCTGTAGGTGCCATTCAGATTGATATACTCCTCTTGAACTTCCCCAAGCCGGTCACCTCCGCTTTCCCCTACAGCTGGCAATGGCGCCCGGCGCCTGGCAATTAGCCTCCGGCGCGCGTTGCGTTGCGACGCGCGCGCTGAGAGACTTCTCCGTATGCGCCCGCTCCTCGTTTTCATCGCCATTACGGCATCGCTTCACGATCCGGACCTGACGGCCCAGTCGGCACCGCAGGCCGCCGGCCCTGGGGGGCCCGGGGGGCCCGCCGTGGCCAGCTACGTCGCCGCGTCAGTCAACGGCGGCAAGCTGCCGTCGCGCGACAAGGTCAGCGACAAGGACGGGACGCAGTACGTGGTGGAGTTCGACGAACTCGTGCTCGCCATCCGTCCGGCGATGCAGTTCCGCGCCGCCCTGCGCTACCGCCAGACGCTGGCGCTCAAGGGTGCGGCCATCGAGAAAGACCCGATCCAGCGCATGACCGTGTACGGTCGCTACGAGGTGCGCGGCAACATGCTGCGCTTCGTTCCCGACCCCAATCGCGGCGGCAAGGGCATCCAGATACTCGACGGCACCTATGCGCCCGGCCGAATCGACGTGCCCTTCTATTATAGAAACGGGCAGGTGTCGCGGCAGGCACAGATGGTGCTGAAGCGGGACGATTCGAGGTTCTAGAGCGCGCGAGCGCGAGAGCGCGAGGACGCGAGAACGCGAGAGGCGGCTGTCGTGGACCCCCGTGGCGCCGTAGCTTCCGCGGATGCGCCTCTCAACCGTGCTCCGCTTTACCCTCGCTGCCGCGCCGAGCCTTCTGCCGGCGCAGCAACCCGCGTCACCTTCGGCGAGCACGTTTGCCCTCGTCCGCCCACGCTTCTCGGCAGAACGGGCCAGGGAAACCGTCGCCTTCCTCGACCAGTACACGCGGTGGCCGGGCAATCGCGGCTTCGAGGCGTCCATCGACCACGTGGTGCAGTTGCTGGAGAAGGCGGGCTACGTGCTCCAAGCCAAGGCCCGACCGACCGATCGCCTGACCTACCGTGTGGAACGGTATCCGATGTCGGTCCCGGCGTGGGAAGCGGTGGACGCCGACGTACGCGTGGCCGGGACCAGCACCCCGGTGCTGCAGTGGTCGACCAACCGCAACATGCTGGCCACCAACTCGTTCGCCACGCCAGCGCTCGGAGTGGAGGCCGAACTGGTGGACATCGGCGCCTTCTCGACCACGACGCTCGACAAGGCCGACGTGAAGGGAAGGATCGTGATGGCCGACGGGCGCATTGGCCAGCTGTTCTCCGAAGCGGTCGTCAAGCGCGGGGCTGTTGGCGTGCTCGCCTATGCCATGCCCGCGTACACGCAGCCCGAGAAGAATCGCACGAGCATCCAGTTCCAGGGCATTCCGCTCGACACCGTGCGCAAGAGCTGGGGCATCGCCCTGTCGTTCGATGGGCGCGCCCGGTTGCGTGAAGCGCTGGCCAAGGGGCCCGTGCGACTGCGCGTGCGCACCAGCGTGACGTGGACTCCCAACGCCGTCGAGCGCACCGTCGTGGCCGAGGTGCGCGGCAGCTCCCTGCCGGACGAACGCTTCGTGTTCAGCGCCCACGTGCAGGAGACGGGGGCGAACGACAATGCGTCGGGCGTCGGGGCGCAGGCGGAGATGGCGCGGGTAGCGGCGGAACTGCTCAAGGCGGGCACAATCGACCCGAAGCGCACCATCACCTTCCTGTGGGGGCTCGAGATCAGCAGCACGAACCGCTACATCGTACAGGACACGGCGCGCGCGCACGGCATCAAGTGGGGACTTTCCCTCGACATGGTGGGCGAGGACACGAAGAAGACGGGCGGCACCTTCCTGATCGAGAAGATGCCCGATCCTTCGGCCATCTGGACGCGCGGCGACGAGCACCACACCGAGTGGGGCGGCAGTGCCATCGGCAAGAGCGCGTTGTTTCCGCATTACTTCAATGACTTCGTGCTGCAGCGCTGCCTCGAGCAGGCGGCCACGAACGGCTGGGTGGTGAAGACCAACCCGTACGAGGGTGGCAGCGACCACACACCGTTCCTGCGCGCGAAGAAGGCGGGCTTGCTGTTCTGGCACTTCACCGACCAGTACTACCACACCGATGGTGACCGCATCGGGATGGTGTCTGCCGACGAGCTGAAGAACGTGGGCGTGAGTGCGCTGGTGAGCGCGCTGACGATGGCAGCGGCCACAGGTGAGACGGCGCGGGCGGTGATTGCCGAAGTGGAGCGCGCGGCCCTCGCCCGGCTGGCGACGGAGGCGACACTCAGCGCGGCGGCGCTGAAGTCGGGCGGCGACGCAGCGAAGGAGCGCGACATCCTGCAGACGTGGGGGTCCTACTACGTGGATGCGCTGAAGACGACGGCCGACATCGAGGTGGGCGGCGCGTCGGCGGCGACGAGGGCGGCAATCGACAGGGCGGTGGTGGCGGTCGAGGCGGCGACGAAGAGTGCGCTGGCGAAACTCTAGCCCGCCCTGCGTTTTCGTCTCTCACGGTGACCTTCGTGCTCCTCCGGTCTTCGTGAGAGACGAGGAGCCAGCCTACCCGCGGAATTCCTTCGGCACGAGCAGTTGCTCGATGCCCTCGTATACGGCAATCAGGTGCCGCACGTTCGACACGAAGTCGATCTTGCTCACGTCGATCTCGAGCACCGGGCCACGATACCATCCGCTGGCCCGCAGGTTGTCCACGAACTCGTCGTACCTCGGGTTGAGCGCGCGCACCAGGCGCAGCAGCCCCTCGGGGACCTCGTTCTCCACGCCCCCTTCCTCGTCGCGCTGCCGGTCGCGGATGTTGCGCACCAGGTTCTCCACCGGACTTTTCAGCAACACCAGTAGCCCGGGCCGCACCAGCGGCCGGAACTCCTCCTCGAGCCGGGCGTCGATAATCTGGAGCGCCGACGCCGTGAGGTACGGCTCGTCCATGTCGCGGTGCAGCACCTCGCAGAAGGCGAAGCGGTCGGCCAGCGGCGAGCCATCGATGCAGGTGGAGGCGAGCAGGTGCGGCATGGCCTGCAACTGCATCTTGCGCAGGTCCAGGTAAGCGTGCTGGATGTCCAGCGCGGCCTGCTCGACGTGCCGCTTGGCCGACTGCAGCGCCGGACTTCCCGGCGCTTCCACGCCCTGCGCGGCGATGAAGTCGTTGATGGCGCCGTAGTACCGGCCGAGCGTGCGCCTGGCCGAGTACTTGGCGGTCGCGAGGAGCGGGTAGAGGGAGGCGTTCTGCGCGACGTGATCCTCGAACCCCTCATCGGGGAGCTCGAACAGCGCGTTCATGCCGGTGCTGTAGGCCAGCAGCTTCACCAGCGAGCTCTTGCCCGCCCCGATGTTTCCCACGCACGCGATGAGGGTCTGGTGCCGCGCCAGGTAGGTGAGCAGCCGCCGCTCCACGTTGGTCAGGCGGCTCGCAATCTCGTGGCGGCGGATGCCCGGATCTTCCTGCACCTGGAGGATGCGTCCGGGTTCGCCGGTCACGGGTTCAGCTTCCTCGCCGCAATCATGCGGCGCACCTTCTCGCGAATGGTCCCGGCCGCCACGTGGACGTAATCGGGGTGGTCGTGCATGTCGATCTCGGCGGGGAGGATGAGGACGTCGGCATCGGGCGGGACGATGGCCAGCTCCTGGTACCTGCGCAGGGTGCCCCGCCACCCGGTGGACAGTGACTCGTAGCAGGCGTGGATTTCCTGCAGGTACTTCTCGGTGATCGTCCTCGCGTACTCGTCGCCGGAGGCGGCGCGCGCGGCGCGCCGTTTCTCGAGCAGGGACGGCTCGGTGCGCAGGTAGACGGTGAGGTCAGGCAGCCGGATGCGCTCGTGCTGCAGCGTCTGGTGCAGGAGCGTGCTGTACAAGCGCGCGTGCGCCGGCGCCATCTCGCCGGCGGCGATCATCCGCTTGACGAAGACCTCGGGGCCGTCGAGGAACGGCCGGTCCTCGAGCACGAGCACGCCGTTCTTCTGCTCGCGCGTCATCAGGTGGCGGATCTCGCGCTGCTGCAGCACGCGCATGTGCAGGAACGCCGTCTCGGTGGGGAAGATGTTCGCCACGCGATCCTGGTAGAACAGCGCGAGGCACTCGTCGGTGAGCGATCCCTTCTCCACCCGTTCGGTGAAGGCGTAGGTATCGGCGTGCCCGATGAGGAGCTGCAGTTCGCGCCGGTACGGCGGCGCAGCGAGGGCGTTCATGAGCGTCGTCTTCCCGGAGAAGAGGTTGCCCATGATGCCGATGTGAAAGTTCATGACTTCGCCTTCTCCTTCTCCCACGAATCGCGCAGCGTCACCGTGCGGTTGAACACCAGCGCCCCCGGCCTGGAGTCCTCATCGGAGATGAAGTAGCCCGTGCGC
>DATCGU010000114.1:0-6064 GCA_036508735.1 Gemmatimonadaceae bacterium | reverse complement strand
ACCGCCGGCGCACGCGCCGCAGCACTCGCGCGCCGCGCTCAGATCTCCCAGTTCGACAACACCACGCCCTGCGCGCTCACGTGCTCTTCGTGACCGGCCAGCGTCATGCGCAGGTCGGTCCAGCGGACGCGCGCGCCGGTCGTCACCAGATGGCGATACGCATCGGGATAGTCGCCCTGCACGCGGAGCGCGGCGCGCGGTATTCCGGCCTCGCGCGCATAGCCGGCGATGGCGGTAACCAGCGGCCCGAATGAAGCCGAATCGTCGACGGCCAGCTTGAGCACTCGCAGTTCGTCATGGGGCCTCCCCGCGATGAGCGCCGCGGCGTGGCAGAGCGCAAAGCCGGCCACTCCCTCGCGGCTGTTGAGCAGCACGGTGTCGCCGATGCCCAGCGCGCGCGTAAGCTGGATCTCGCGCGTGAAGTCGACGCCCGGCTTCAGCCGCTGCACCAGCGCGCCGCATGCCTTGACGGCCGCGGCCGCGTCGGCGGCACCGAGCTGCGACAGCAGCACGCCGCGCGAGCGACGCGCCTCCACGGTGAACGTCACCGTCAGCCGCGACGGCACGAATCCCAGTCGTCCGTAGAAGCCGATGTTGTCCATCGTGCGCGGCATCGTCTCGAGCCCGATGACGGCGCACCCGCGCTCCCGCAGGAACTCGACGCCGCGGGTCACGACCTCCTTGCCGAGTCCGCTCCCCTGCAGGTCGGCGCGGACGGCGAGCGGACCCATCCACCCTTCGCTGCCCGACTGGTGCGCGATGTTGAAGGCGACCATGTCGCCGTTGGCGTCCACCCAGCAGACGGCGCCCTCGCCAGCCCCTTCGATGGCGTAGCGCCAGATGGCGGGGTTCAGCGGCGGCACGTGCACCGCCGTCAGGCCATCACGCCGGTAGCGATCGGAGAACGCGTCGGAGAACAGCAGGTTGAGCGGGCCGATGTCAGCCGTCACCAGCCGCCGCGTGCGCACGCCGAGCGGCCGTGGAAGCCTGGCCGCCGTCATCCGGCCGTCACGGCCGACCCGGCCAGCACCTCTTCCACGCCGGACACAACCCCCTCGTCACCCCGCACCACGCGCGAGGCGCCGGACTTCTCGTCGTTGACGACGACGAACACCTGGTCCAGGCCATCGCGCACGTCGTCGATGTGCGTGATCACGATCACCTGGTCGAAACGGTCGCGCAGCGCACGCAGCAAGGCGATGACGTTCTGCCGCCGCGTCTCGTCGAGCGACCCGAAGATCTCGTCGAGGATCAACAGCGAGAACGGCTGCCCCGACCGCTCGGCGATCATCTGCGAGATGGCGAGCCGCAGCACCAGGTTGGCCAGGTCCTCCTCGCCGCCCGAAATGACGGGGATCGGCACGCCGTCCTCGAGGATCGTGATGCGGTACTTCTCGTCGAGGTCGAACTCGGTGTAGCGCGCGTCGGTCAGCGAGGCGAGGAAGCCGCTGGCCAGTTCCGAGATCTCCGGGCGCATCTGGAAGTTGAGATCCGTGCGCAGGTCGGAGTAGGCGCGGTACAACTCGTCGTGCAGGCGCCGGTCGCCCTCGATCTGTTCGAGGCGCACCTGGCGCTCGGCGAGTTCCCGCTGCGACGCCAGCACGCGTTCCCGGTCGGCGGCGGCCATCCGCATCTCGGCCTCGGCATTGAGCATCGTGATGGCCGCCGTGTGCACGCCGCTGCTGGCACGGGCGTGCGCGTCGCGAACCGCCGCGTACTCGTCCTCCGAGTGCGCAATGCTCCCCAGCCGCTCGGCGATCTGCGTGCGCTTGCCGACGGCCGCGGCAATGGCCCGCTGGGCCGACTCGAGTTCGCGGCGCAGCGGCGGCTCACGCTCCACCTGCGTGGTGAGACGGTTGGCCTGCGTGCTGAGTTCGGCCAGCCGCTCGAACTGCGCCTCCAGCGCCTGATGGTGCGCGCGGTCGTAGCCGCCGGGAATGGAGGCGAGCTCCTTGGAAAGTGCGGCGTACCGCTGCTCCTTTTGCGTCAGCTCGCGGCCCACCTGCTCGAGCTGGCCGACCACCACCTGGATGCGGGCCAGCTTGCGCTCGAGCGCGCTGGCTTCCTGCATCGCCTGCCGCCGCTCCTCGTCGAGGGCCACGATGTCGTCGGGCATCGCGTCGAGCTGCTCGAGGCGCTGGCGGAAGTACAGGCCGTCGGCACTGACCGTCTCGATCTGGCCTTCCAGGAATTCGGTGACCTTGTGGAAGTGATCGCCAAGCGGACGGCTGCAGGTGGGGCACGCGCCGTCCGCCCCGGCCGCCTGGAGCTTGTCCCTCTGCTCGCGCAACTCCTGGTACTGCGTGCGCAGCGCGTTGCGCCGCGTCTCGGCCTCCTGCCGGTCGCGTACCCACTCGGTGCGGCGCAACTCGAGCCGCCCCTGAAGCTCCTCGAGACGGTGCCGCTTCTGCTCGAACTCCACCGTCACCTGTTCCTCGAGCGCCGGGGCGGTCTCCACCCGCGACCGCCCCTCGCGCAGGTGCTGCAACTCGGCCGAAAGCTCCACGGCCGCCTCCTGCAGCGCCTGCCGGCGGCCGTCGGAGACTGCCAGCTCCCGCTGCCGGGTAAGTTCCTCGCCGACCTCATGAAAGGGCACCAGGGCGTCGGCGAGCGGAACGAGCGCCGCGCGGGCCTCGGCCACGTGCTTCAGCTCTTCCTCGGCCCGTTCGACCGTGCGCGCAAGCCCGATGACCTCGGCGTCGATGACGCGGCGCTCGGCGTCGAGCCCCTGCAGTTCGTCGCGGGCGCGCTGGGCGGTAAGCCACCGCGCCTGCAGGGCATCGAGGTCCTGCTGGGCCCGTGCCTTTTCGGCGGCCGCGGCGGCGGTCTGCGCCTGGGCTTCGCGCGACCGCGCCTCGGCGGCGGCCAGCTGCCGGGCCAGTGCCTCGGCGTCGGGCATGCCGGAGCGCATGCCGTTGCTCTCGTTGCGCAACGCCTTGCGGCGCTCGTCGCAGAGGTCCTGTGCGGCACGAAGCTTCTCGTAGCCGAGCACGCGCGACAGGAACTGCGCGCGCGCCGCCGCGGTGAGCGTCGCCATGACCGCCAGCTGCTTCTGCGCGGTGAAGTAGGTGTTGTCGAACTCCTCGAGCGTCATGCCGAGGCGGCGGCGCATGAGGTCGGTGACGGCCGACGCTCCCGTGGCAATGGGACGCTCGCCGCCGTCGAGGTACAGCTCGGCCGTTGTGAGCCCGCGCACCAGCCGGTAGCGATGGCCACTCAGGTCGAAGTCGAGCTCGATGCGCACTGGCGAGCGCGCGGGGGCCCGGGCAAAGCGGATGGAGTCCACCGTGCCGCGCGTGGCATCACCGCCGTAGAGGGCCCACTTGATGGCCTCGAGGATCGTCGTCTTGCCGACGCCGTTGGGGCCGATGATTCCCGTGAGCCCGCTGTCGAACAACAGCGTGCTGTCGACGTGCTGGCGGAAGTTCACGAGGCGGAGTCGCGACAGTCTCACGCGTCCTCCGACTCGCCGATGCCGCGCGACGCCATCTGGTGCTCGGCCTCACGCAGGTAATGCGCGCCCAGTTCCACCAAGCGGTCGCGTTCGATGTCGCTGGATATGACCCGGCCACGGAGAGCCTCGCGCAACGTGTCCGCCAACGAGGGCCGATGACCTGGCGCTCCACTTTCCGACAGCTGTGGTCGTATGGCCTCAGAACGCCGCGCGTCGAGGACAAAGTGAAGCGCGCGCCGTTGGTATTCTCGCAATTTCTGGTGGTCCATTTCGCGAACGACGTGACGCTGTACTTCCTTCACGACCAGCCGGACGATCTTTCCCTCGATTCCTCCTTCCGGGCACCTTTCCACCGCCGAAGCAATCTCTGCGTCCAAGTCTACCGCGGATTTTCCGCGGCCGATCAGCGGCGGGAGATCAATGACCTTTCTCGTAACCGGAAGCGAATGAAACGCTTGACGACCAGTCGTCAGGTCTCGTTCAATCATTCCCTTCCCGGGCAGTTTCGCCATCCGCTCTTCCGCGTACTCGCCCCACGTATTGCTGCTGGTGTAGTCAAGCGAGCCGCAGTAGAACGCGTTTGGGCCCACTTTTCGATAGACGTGGTAGTGGCCAAGTGCCACATAGTCCCATCGTTCGTGGGCCAATGCGCTCGCAGGGATCAGCATCGAGACGCGCTCGTCTTCACGCGCCCCGTCCGGCAGCGCTCCCTCAACCTCGCCGTGCAGCAAGAGCACGTTGTACTTAGCGCTCAGGTCGGGGGCGAGTTCCAAACTTCCCGGCGGCAGATCGGGCACCGCGAGGAGGGACAGCTCGTACTCAGGAAAGAGTATCCTCTTGGGCTCAACGTCGACGATGTGGAAGCCGAGTGGCTTGAAGAGGCGCAGGATACACGTCGTCTCGCTCGAGCGTGGCATATCGTGATTGCCGGCCACAATGACAACCTGAGCGTTCGGCAATTCATTCCGCAGACGAGAGAACTGCTGAAACGCCTGAAGGATGGCTGAATTCGTCGGCCGCACCGTATGGAAGACGTCACCGGCGATCAGCACCAAGTCGGGCGCGAGCGCGATCACCTTGTCGATGGCGCGCGTGAACGACTGCGCGACGTCGGCCTCACGCTGGTTGATGCCGCGGGAGGTGACGCGCTGAAACTGGCGGAAGCCGAGGTGGAGGTCGGAGAGGTGGACTAGGCGCACGGGGCTTGGACGCGGATTTTGGGAAATCTACGCGAGGGAACGCCCCTCCGCAGGAGCGACGGAGTCCGGGCGCGCCCTAGAAACCGTAGGGATCGTCACCGCTCGCGCCGGCCAATGGGAGCGATACGGGACGTCCCGGCACGGACTCCGTCTTCGCCCGGCCGCGGAACTGCGCCTTGAAGTACGCCTTGGCGTCCTCGGGCCTGGCCTGCAGCGTGCGATTGCGTGCGCGCAGCACCTCGTCCTCGGGCGCCGCCACGATGGCCTGTTTCACCCACTCGAGCGTGATCGACGGGTCGAGCTTGCGAAGGGTGCGCGTCACCGATACCTCGAGCGAAGGTTCGGGCTCGGCCGGGAACTTCTCCACCCCCTCGCGCCCGCCGAGCACCGCCGGGCGCGGAAAACGCACGAAGACCGGCTGGGCAAAGTGCGGATGCCGCACCATCAGCTGTCCCTTGTCGAGGGTGGAGAGCTTGATACGCGTCGCCGGGGCGAGCGTGGCATACCCCGGCGTCGCCAGCTCGTCCATGTCCATGCGGCCATAGAGCGCGGTGCCGCAGTTGCCCACCACGCGGCGATGCACCTGCGACCGGAACTGCTGCGCGGCAAAGAGCACGAGCCCGAGATACCGCCCCCGCTCCGCGATGTCGAGCAACATCTTGCGCACGTAGGTGTCGGGGCCGTCGCTGGGCGCGTACTTGTTGAGCTCGTCGACGAACACCACCACGTGGTCGACGCCCAGGGTGCGGCGCTCCAGCTGCTCGCGCAGCTGCGAGACGACGCGGGCGAAGATGAGGTCCTGCGCATCCTCCTCGGACGAGGCGACGTCGATGACATAGACGGCGCGGTCGCGGAAGGCGCCGAACGGCAGGTCATTGGACGTGCCGTCGTCGGTCACCAGCCCGCGACAGCGCGTGGAGATGTTGGTGAGCCGGTTGCGCACCTTGCGGATGGTGGCCACGTGGTGCGTACGCCAGCTCTCGGCGTTGCGAGATTCCATGGCGCGCAGGACGTCGCGAAACCACTGCTCGAGGTCGGTGAACGAGCGCACCGTATGGGCGCGTTCGAGGATGCTGTCCGTGAACTCGACGTTCACCACGCGCTCGCGAATGAAGTCGATGAGCGCGTCGGCCTTGGCGTCGACGTCGTCCTTGTTGAGCAGGACCTCGGCATACTGCAGCACCTCGCGCAGCCCCCACGACAGCGGGTGCACGTTGTGCGACAGCGCCTCGTTCGTGCGCAGCGTGGCCAGCGAGTAGCCGCGCGCCGTGTACGGCGCAAAGTACTCGACTTCCCGGAACGGCTCGGCGGGCACGCCGAGGGCCTCGTACAGGGCGCGGTCCGCATCGTCCAGCCGCGTCGCCGGCTGGTCGAGGAAGCAGAGGTCGGGGCCCTTCACGTTGAAGCAGAC
>DATCGU010000113.1:0-9313 GCA_036508735.1 Gemmatimonadaceae bacterium | reverse complement strand
ACGACGGTGGTCAAGTGACGGACCTCTGGAACAAGCCGGAGATCACCCGGCGGGAATTCTTCGACAAGTGCTCCGAGGTGGGGGCGCAGACATTCGTCTTCGGCGGCCTCTTCCTGACCACGGCGAAGCTGCGCCTGCCGCAGGAGACCGCGCTCAGCGCTTCGCAGGAGAAGAAGGCGGAACAGGCGATTTACGGGTTCGTGGTGGACACCACCAAGTGCATCGGGTGCGGCTCGTGCGTGCGGGCGTGCAAGGCGGAGAACAACGTGCCCGACGGGTTCAACCGGACCTGGGTGGAGCAATACACCTTCTTCCCGAATGGCGAGGTCATCGTGAACTCGCCGCTGGGCGGCGAGAACGGCTTCCCGGACAACCTGCCCGAACGCAACATGCCGAAGGAGCTCGAGCAGCTTCCGGTGCGCGGCTTCTTCGTGCCCAAGCTGTGCAATCACTGCATCGACACCCCCTGCATCCAGGTGTGCCCGGTGGGCGCGTCGTTCGTGACCAAGGAGGGCGTGGTGCTGATCGACAACGAGCACTGCGTGGGCTGCGGCTACTGCGTGCAGGCCTGCCCCTTCGGGTCGCGATTCCTGAACCCGGACACCAAGTGCGCCGACAAGTGCACCTGGTGCTACCACCGGATCACCAAGGGCCTGATGCCGGCCTGCGTGCAGTACTGCCCGGCCAAGGCCCGCATCTTCGGAAACGTGAGCGACCCGCTGAGCGAGATCAGCCAGATCCTCGCCACGAACCGGGTGCAGGTGCTCAAGTCGTATCTCGGCACGCGCCCGCGCACGCGCTACATCGGCCTCGACTCCGAGGTCATCTAGCATGAATCATTTCGTCACCGAAGGGTACGTCCTGCCGAACCAGATGCACATCTACTGGACGACGATGATCGTGCTGTACCCGTACATCACGGGCATCGTCGCCGGCGCCTTCATCATCTCGTCGCTGCACCATGTGTTCGACCGGCACGAGCTCGAGCCGGTCAGCCGGTTTGCCATGATCATGGCGTTCGCGTTCCTGCTGTTTGCCACCTTGCCGCTGATGGCGCACCTGGGACATCCGGAGCGGGCGTTCAACATGATGTTCACGCCGAACCCGACGTCGGCGATGGCGGGGTTCGGCTTCATCTACACCGCGTACCTCGTCCTCCTGGCGGTGGAGATCTGGCTGCTGTACCGGGCGGACTTCGTCTTCCTTGCCGAGAACGCAAAGTGGCCGGTGATGCGCCGCCTCTACTGGCTGCTGGCCCTGGGCGTGATGGACGTCTCCCCCGAGGCGAAGGCGCTGGACCGCAAGGTGATGATCTTCCTGGCGTCGATCGGCATCCCGGCGGCGTGCGGACTGCACGGGTACGTGGGCTTCATCTTCGGCGCCATCAAGGCGAATCCGTGGTGGGCCAGCCCGCTGATGCCCGTGATCTTCCTGCTCAGCGCCATCGTCTCGGGCGTCGCGATGGTGCTCGTCTGCTACCTGACGGTGCAGTGGGTGAAGAAGCGCGAGATCAACGGGCCGTGCGCGTACGCCCTCATCGAGTCGGCGTGGTATTTCCTGATCATCGACGTCACGCTCGAACTGCTGGAACTGCTGAACCGCGCGTACATGGCCAATGACGACTGGCAGATCCTGAAGGCCCTGATCACCACCAAGCTCTTCACCAGCTTCTTCATCATCCAGATCCTCCTGGGGTCGATGATTCCCTTCTTCCTCTTCGGTTCCGTGGTCCTTCTCAAGGACCGGATGGCAGCCGGGACACGGAACGCCATCGGGCTGGTCGGGGGAGTGCTGCTGCTGATGCAGGTAGCCGCCATGCGCTGGAACGTGGTGATGGGCGGACAGATGTTCTCGAAGAGCTTCCGCGGATTCCTGAACTTCGACGTCGAGATCTGGGGGCGGGAGGGACTGGTCGTGGCCGGCCTCGTGTTCTCCCTGCCCTTCATCACGATGCTGGTCATCTCGCAGATATTGCCGCTGTGGGGAGGGATCGACACCTTCCCGAAGAAGTTCATGAAGGACGTGGAGCCGCCACGCAGGACGCTGAAGGGTTACTCAAAGTTCGGATGACAGCAGGACGCAACTAATTACCGGGGGACGCAGGCATGGACAGCACCAAATTGATGTATTTCGCCGCCGCCGTGGTCATCATCGTGATGCTCAGGCTCGGCGTGAAGATCGTGAAGCAGTACGAGGGCGGCGTGGTACTGCGGTTCGGCCGGCTGGTCGGCGTGCGGAGGCCGGGCCTGAACTTCATCATCCCGCTGGTCGACCGGATGTTCAAGATCGACGTGCGCGTCGTGACCTACATCGTCGAGCCGCAGGAACTGATCACCCGCGACAACGTGACGATCAAGGTGGACGCGGTGGTGTACTTCGCCGTCATCGATTGCGCCAAGGCGCTGCTGCAGGTGGAGGACTTCAAGAAGGCCACCTCGCAGATTGCCCTGACGACGCTGCGGAGCGTGCTCGGCCAGTCGGAACTCGACGAACTGCTGGCCCAGCGCGACAAGATCAACCAGAAGCTGCAGCACATCATCGACGCGCACACGGAGCCGTGGGGCGTGAAGGTCTCGGTGGTCGAGGTGAAGGACGTCCTGCTTCCCGAGGCGATGCAGCGCTCGATGGCGGCCCAGGCCGAAGCCGAGCGCGAGAAGCGGGCGAAGGTCATCCGCGCGGACGGCGAGTTCCTTGCGGCGGCCACGCTCGGCAAGGCGGCACGGATCATTCGCAGCGAGCCGCCGGCCCTGCAGCTCCGTTACCTGCAGACGCTGGTGGAGATGGCCGGGTCGGGCAACAGCACCGTCATCCCGATCCCGATGGACCTGTTTGACGGGATGAAAGGCATGATGTCCCGTGGCGCCGGCGAGGACGCTGCCCCGGCGATCGGCACAGGGCCCGTTTGAGGCTGCTGGGCAGTACCGAAGGGCGGTAGGTTGATGCAACCCCGCTGGGCAGACAAGCGTGCCAGCGGGGCTTCCGTGGCAGGGTACGAACTGACGGCCGACCTGAGGATGACGTGATGCGCCGATTGACGTTCCTGGTGGCCGTGCTCGTGTGCACGTGCGGCCGCCGCCCCCCAACGCCGCCGGTGGAAGTGCGCGACGCCTGGGCGCGTCCCGCCGACTCCGCCAGCGTGACGGCGGTGTACCTGGTCATGCTGAACCACGAGCAGCTGCCGGTGAAGCTGTCCTCGGCTTCGTCGCCGGTGGCCGAGTCCGTGACGCTGCACGAGACGATGGAGATGGGCGGGATGGTGCACATGATGCCGCTCGATTCCGCGCAGACCATCGCGGCGGGTGACTCGCTGGTGCTGCGGGAGGGCGCGAAGCACCTGATGGTCACGGGGCTCCGGCGCAAGCTCACCGCCGGCGATTCACTGCCGCTGGAGTTGCACCTCAGCAATGGTCGCGTGCTCCAGGTAAGGGCCGCCGTCCGGGCGCCGTAGCAGCCCACCGCCAGCCGGGGAACGCGCGGGCTGTACCGCCCCCCGCGTCATTTCATCTGGCGCCGTTCGACGGTGTCGTGCGGCGAGGACTTGCCGGCAAACTGCCTCCGGATCTCGGTGGTATGCGCCGAGACCTTGGCCGCATCGGGAACCCACGTGCCGAGCTCAGATTCCAGGTCCGAGAGCTGCTCGCTGAGGGCCATGAGGTTGGCCATCACGTGGTGCATCGCGTCCGACATCGGCGGACTCGCCAGTTCACGTTTCATCGCTTGCCCTCCCGGGAGTGTGGCTGCCTGACATCGCAGCCTCGGCTCGCCTCGACCACGGCCGGCAAGGCAAGCTGGAGGCCGGACCATCGGCATTCCGAACCTGCCGCTATATCGGCCAGTTTCGCGAATCTCACAATCGCCCAGACGGGTGAGTCCGGCTCTCGCCCGGAAGGACTAGACAGCCGTGCAGGAGAAGCGCAGTCAGCCGTCCTTGCGCGCCAGGATCAGCATCTCGCTCGAGCGCCGGGTCAGCGACCGGTCGCTGAAGCTGTCGAAGGCCTGCTCGACAATCAGTCCGGCATCGCGCATGAGGTCGGCCAGTTGCGTGGGCGTGTAGAGCCGGATGCGGTGCGTGCGATCCTCGTGGACCTTCGGGCCGCGCCAGCTCGACTCGACGATCAGGAAACCGGAGAGCGGATCGAAGCTCCGCGCCTGGGCGACCAGGGTGCCATCGGCGGTGGTCCACCAGTCGCGGACGAGGAACTTGGCCATGACGCCGTCGCGGTCGCCCCCGTGCCAGAGCAGCAGGCCGCCGGGCTTGAGCACGCGCGCGAACTCGCGAAGCACGCGGGCATCGTCTCGCGGGTCGGCAAAGAACCCAAAACTGGTGAAGAGGTTGAGGACGGCATCAAAACGCCCCGTCCACCCGGCGGGGAGCCGGCGCATGTCGGCGCGGTGATAGCGCAGCGTGCGCCCGGTTCCGCGCGCGCGGGCCTTCTCCAGCAGCGGCCCGGAGAAGTCCACGCCATCGACGTCGAAGCCGGCCTCGGAGAGCAGGTGCGCGTGCCGCCCCTGGCCGCAGGCGCAGTCCAGCATGCGCGCGCCGACCGGGAGGGCGAGCACCTCGAGCAACCGCGCCACCTGGCGGCGGTCCTCCACCAGTTCGAAGAACGGTTCATACTCGCGCAAGTACCCGGTGTCGAAGTACGTGCGCCACCAGTTCGAGTCGGTGGTTGGTGGCTGATGGTCGGTGGTTGTCATGGCCCCGGGGTGATCGTTCCCGCGCGCTGATGCACGCTCTCGCGCTCTCTCGTACTCCTAGAAGAACACCGGCTCCCGATACGCCCCGAAGACGTCCTCCATTGCCGCCCGGATCTCATACAGCGTGGCATAGGCCCGCGCGCAGTCGAGGATAAATGGCACCAGGTTCTCGGTGCCGCGCGCTGCCGAGCGCAACGCGTCGAGCCGGGCCTGCACCAGCGCATTGTCCCGCGTCTGGCGCAGCCGCGCCAGCGTGGCCATCTGCCGCGCGGTCGCCGCCTCGTCGATCTGCAGGAGCGGAATGGTGAGCTTCTCGTCGGTGACGAACTCGTTGACGCCGACGACGACCTTGCGATGCTGCTCGATTTCCCACTGCTGGCGCGCGGCGCTCTCGGCGATGCGTTTCTGGAACCAGCCGTCCTCGAGTCCGCGCACCACCCCGCCCTGCTCCCCGATCTGCGCGAACAGCTCCTCCGCCTCGCGCTCGATGTCATCCGTGAGCTTCTCCACGTAGTACGACCCGCCCAGCGGATCGCTCACCGAGGCCACGCCCGTCTCGTACGCCAGCACCTGCTGCGTACGCAGGGCCACCTCCACCGCGTGCTCGGAGGGGAGCGCCAGCGTCTCGTCCATGGAGTTGGTGTGCAGCGACTGCGTGCCGCCGAGCACGGCGGCGAGCGCCTGGTAGGCAACCCGCACCACGTTGTTCATCGGCTGCTGCGCGGTGAGCGTCACGCCGGCGGTCTGCGAGTGGAAGCGCATGATCCAGCTGCGCGGGCTCTTCGCCGCGTAGCGATCGCGGAGATGGCGCGCCCAGATGCGGCGCGCCGCCCGGAGCTTGGCGACCTCCTCGAAGAAGTCGTTGTGGATGTCCCAGAAGAACGACAGGCGCGGCGCAAACTCGTCGACGTCGAGCCCGCGCGCGATGCCGCGCTCCACGTACGTGAACCCGTCGGCGAGCGTGAAGGCCAGCTCCTGCGCCGCCGTGGCGCCCGCCTCGCGGATGTGGTAGCCGGAGATCGACACCGTGTTCCACTGCGGCGCGTGCTGCGTTCCCCACGCAAAGCAGTCGACGATGAGGCGCAGCGCGGGCTCGATGGGGAAGCACCACGCATGCTGCGCCATGTACTCCTTCAGGATGTCGTTCTGGATGGTGCCGCGCAGCTTCTCCGGCGACACGCCCTGCTTCTCGGCGGCGGCGATGTAGAAGCACCACAGGATGATCGCCGGCCCGTTGATGGTCATGGACGTCGACACCTGGTCGAGCGGAATGCCGTCGAACAGCACCTCCATGTCGGCGAGCGAGCTGATGGCCACGCCGCACTTGCCCACCTCGCCTTCCGACCGCGGATGGTCGGAATCGTACCCCATCAGCGTCGGGAAGTCGAAGGCGACGGACAGCCCGGTCGTGCCGCGCTCGAGCAGGAACTTGTAGCGCTGGTTGGTCTCGTGCGCCGAGCCGAAGCCGGCGAACTGGCGCATGGTCCACAGCTTGCCACGATAGCCGGTAGGGTGGATGCCGCGGGTGAACGGCCAGGAGCCAGGCATCTCGAACGCGGTGCCACCAGAGCCCTCGAGGTCGAGCGCGGTGTAGAGCGGCTCCACCTCGTGCGCCGAGTTCGACCAGGCGAGGTCGCGCTTGGCCGCCTTGTCATACCGTTCCTTCCAGGTGACGATCTCGGCGCGCAGGTGCGCCAGCTCAGCGCGCATCTCGTCGAGCGAGGTATCGAGATCGGGGCGCGTTGTCATGCAGGTTCTCCAGTCATCAGGGTGCCGCTCCGCCGGAGCAGCGCATCGGCCACGACGTAGGGTGTCGTGCGGCCCTCGGCCAGGCCGGCAATCTGGTCGTCGATCCACGCGTTGGTGGCGGCGTCGCCCCAGAGCCTGCGGGCCAGCCGCTGGAACACGACGTCCTTCACCCGTTCGCGCAAGCGCGCCCGGCGCCGCACGGCCAGTTCACCGCTCCGTTCAAGATAGGCGAAGTGCCGATCAAGAGCGGCCAGGAGTTCGGGAAGCCCTTCACCGGTGGACCCACAGGAGCGCAAGACCGCGGGCGTCCACTTGTCAGCGGAGTCGTCAGCCGCCGCGACACGGGAGGAGTGCGGAGTGGTGAGGCTCTTTAGGTCGATGCCGTGGTGCGCTGGAGCGTTTTGCATGGCGCTGCCACCGCGCAGGCCCAGCATCATCTCGATGTCGGTGCGCAGGCGGTCGGCGCCGGGACGGTCGGCCTTGTTGACCACAAAGACATCGGCGATTTCCATGAGGCCGGCCTTCAGCGTCTGGATGGCGTCCCCCGACTCGGGAACGAGCACCACCAGCGAGGTGTCGGCGGTACGGGCGATGTCGAGCTCGCTCTGGCCGACGCCCACCGTCTCAATGAGGATGCGGTCGAGCCCGAACGCGTCGAGCACGTCGCAGACTTCGCGCGTCGTGGCGGCCAGCCCGCCCAGCGAGCCCCGCGTGGCCATCGACCGGATGAAGACGCCGGGGTCGAGGGCCACCGACTCCATGCGCACGCGGTCACCGAGGAGGGCCCCGCCGGAGAATGGCGACGTGGGATCGACCGCGACCACGCCCACGGTAAGTCCCTGCGTTCGCAGCAGCTTCACGAGCTCGGCGACCAACGTGCTCTTGCCCGCCCCAGGCGGACCCGTCAGCCCAATACGCCGGGCCCTTCCCACCAGGGGATGAAGCGCGCCAAGCAGCAGGTCCGAGCCGGGCCGCCCGTCCTCGACCATCGAGACGGCTCGCGCCAGAGCGGCCTTGCGCCCGGCGGTGAGGTCGCCGAGCAGCCGCACGAGTGGCGCGCTCGCGCCGTCGGGAAGGGATATCGCCGTCATGCCTTTCCCTGGGAGGAAGCGTCGTCGTACTCATCGTGAATGTCACCCACCAGTTCTTCCACGAGATCGTCCAGCGTGGCCAGACCGAGCGTGCGGCCACTCGCATCGCGCACGATGGCCAGGTGCCGGCGTTCCAGCAGCATCGAGCGCATCAGGTCGAGGCACGGGAGGTCCGGCGTTGCGTACATGACGCGCCGCAGCCGCGCCGCCGGCGCCAGGGGGTGTTCGAGGACGTCGAACGAGTGGATCATGCCCGCCACGTGATCGAGGTCTCCGTCGATGACCGGGACTCGCGAATAGGCCGCATTGGCAATCATGGAGGCCATCTCGGCGGCCGGGAGCGACCGGTCAACCGCAACGATCCGCTCGCGGGGCGTCATGACGCCGCCCACGCGCGTGGCGCCGAACTCCGCGACGCCGCTGATGATGGCACTCTCCTCCGCTTCGCCGACTCCCTCGAGTTCGCCTTCGCGCAGCAGGTCCTCCAGCGCTTCGCGCGGCCCGTCCGGCGCCGGCGGCGCCGGACGGGCCAGGGCGCGCGCCGCACGCTCGGTCAGCCAGAGCACCGGCGAGACGACCACGCCCAGCGCGTGCAGCGCCGGCAACAGCACCGGCACCAGCGCCACGCCCCAATGACGGGCGATCGCGCGGGGCACGAGCTGGCCGACGACCAGGAGCAGCAGGACGGCAACAACCAGCGCGCGCGCCAGCGCCATGCCCGACTGCGCCTGCGAACCCGCCACCGCCCCGATGGTGAAGGTGAGCGCGGCGACGACCGTTCCCGCGGCGAGCAGCAGCCGCTGCGGTCGTGCGAGGTACACCTCGGCGCTGGCCGATCCCGTGAGCTTGCGTTCCACCCAGTGGCGCAGCCAGATGCGACTGACCGTGCGTACCGCCGTGGCAGCCGCCGTAAGCCACGCCACCAGCAGCACGAGAAGAAAGAGCAGCAGCGTCATGGCGCCTCCACCCCGGGATCGCGCGCGAGGCGCTCGAAATAGACGCGCTCGATGCGGCGTCCCTTCATGCGCTCCACCACCACGCGAAAGCCGGCAACGGCAATGTCCTCGCCCGGCTCCGGCACGCCATCGAACAGCTCGTAGGCCAGGCCACCGACGGTGCTGAGGTCCTCACGGCGGAAATCGTGCCTCGTGAGCGCGGACAGCGTGTCGAGCGAAACATGCGCGGGCAGCCAGAACCGGTCGTCACCCTCACGCTTGATCCGGTCGTCATCCTCGGTGTCGTGCTCGTCACGGATGTCGCCCACGATGAGCTCAATCACGTCCTCGAGCGTGACCAGGCCGGCGATGCCGCCGAACTCGTCGACCACGAGCGCGATGTGCCGGTGATTGGTGCGGAAATCGCGCAGTTGCGCGTCCACCGTGTTGGTCATCGGAATGAACCAGGCCGGCCGCACCAGCGACTGCCAGCCCGCCGCAGGTTCCTCGTCAGCGAGGACGGCGCCCAGCAGGTCCTTGGCGTACAGGATGCCGGAGACATCGTCGAGGTCGTCGCCGCAGATCACCACGCGCGAGTGGCGCGCACTGCGCACGCGGGCCACCATGTCGGACCACCGCGTGCCGCGCTCGATGCCGACGATGTCCACCCGCGGCACCATGATCTCCCGCACCTGCGTATCGCCGAGGGCGAAGACTCCGCTCAGCAAGTGCCCGCCCGCGTGTCCGCTATCGCTTTCGGCCACCTCGGCGGCGACCACCTCGCGAAAACGCTCGACGTCGGCGTCACGGGTCTTGTCGTCGGGGCGACGCGGCAGGAGG
>DATCGU010000112.1:0-2777 GCA_036508735.1 Gemmatimonadaceae bacterium | reverse complement strand
GACGCGACTGAAGATTCCAAGACGCTCGCCGGCGCCGAGCGCATTGCCATGCACCTGCTCGCCGCCAAGGCGACGAAGCGAACCATGCTGATCGTCATCGGCGGCGGCATCACGCAGGATATCTCGAGCTTCGCCGCACATTGCTGGCATCGCGGCATGCCGTGGACCTTCGTCCCAACGACGCTGCTGGCAATGGCCGACAGCTGCATTGGCGCCAAGACCGCCATCAACCTCGGCGGCCACAAGAACCAGCTCGGGTTCTTCCAGTCGCCGACCGTGGTGCACATCGCCACGGACTTCACGCGCACGCTCGAGGCCGGAGATATCGCATCGGGCTGGGGCGAGATCCTCAAGCTTTCGCTCACGCATCCCGCGCCGTTCGTGCGTGAGGTGATGGCGGCGGTGGCTCGCGACGGATTCCGCACACCTGAACTGCCGGCGCTGATCCGGGCCAGCCTCGCCGCCAAGCAGCGGGTCATCGAGATCGACGAGTACGAGCACGACCTGCGCCGCATCCTCAACTATGGACACACCTTCGGGCACGCGCTGGAGGGGCTGAGCCGGTTTGCCGTGCCGCACGGCACGGCGGTGGCCTGGGGCCTCGACTGCGCCAACACCATCGCGGTGCGCCGTGGCCTGCTCGCCCCGAAGGTGGCGGAGGAACTGCGGGCGTTCGTCGCCGCGCACTTTCGCGTCGCCCTCGACCTCTGGCCGACCGCCGATGCACTCGTGGCGGCGGCGCGGCGCGACAAGAAGTCGAGCGGAGGCTCGATCGCGATGGCGCTGCTCCACGCGCCCGGCGACATTCGCGTCGTGCCCATTGCCATCGACGTTCGCCTCACCGGCGACGTCCAGGCGCATCTCGACGCCACCGCGAGACGTGCGCCGTGAGCGGCGCGCGCCATCGCGTCGTCCTCACCGGCGCGTCGGGGACACTCGGCCGGAACTTCCTCGAACTCGTCGGGCAGCGGTCCGACGTGCAGGTGCTCAACCTGCTGCGTCCCGAGTCGCAGATGCGCGTCACGTGGCCGTCGGTGGCATCGGTGCGCGTCGACCTGCACGACCGGCCGCTGCTGGCGGAGGTCGTGAGCGCCTTCCAGCCCACCTGCGTCGTCCATTGCGCCGCGACGGGCATGGAGTTTCCGCGTACCGAGTGGTTCGACCTCATCCGGTTCAACGTCGACCTCACGGTGAACCTCTGTGAATGCGCGGCCGCGGTGCCCGACTGCCACTTCATCTTCGTGAGCACCGGGCTCGCCTACCGTCCCTTGCGCCGGCCCTTGGTCGAGGACGATGCGCTCGACACCCAGCATCCGTACGGAGCCAGCAAGGCGGCCGCCGACCTGCTCGTGCGCTCGGCGGCCGCCGAGTTCGCGGTGCCGCTCACGGTGTTGCGGCCGTTCTCCTTCACGGGACTCGGGGACGATCGCCGGCGGCTGTTCGCCGGGATCCTGCGCGCGGCGGCGGACGGCGTGCCGCTCGCGCTCTCGGCGGGCACGCAGGTGCGCGACCACTGTTCGGCGCGTGACATCGCCGCCGGGATCGTGAGGGCGATGGAGGCGGAACGCCAGGACAAAGGCGAGGCCCGCATCTTCAACCTCGGCAGCGGCTGCGTCGATCCCTTGCGCACGGTGATCGAGCGGGTCGTGGCCGACATCGGCTTGCAGATGGAACTCCAGTTCGGCGCGCGTGAGCCGGGACGGTTCGATCCGCCCTTTCTCGTGGCCGATATCGGCCACGCGGCGCACGTCCTCGGCTGGATGCCGACGCACAACCTCTCGCACGCCGTCTGGCAGCTCGCCCGGGAGTCGTTCCCGGAGCTCCACGTGCGCGAACCCGCGGAGCAGGCATGACGCCGGGCGACGAAGTGCTGCTGACCGTTGCCCTGCCGGCGTACGAAGAGGGGGAGAATCTCCGGATGCTCCTCCCCGTCCTGCGCGAGACGCTCGCGACGCTCGGCGTGACGCACGAGATCCTCGTCGTCGACACGGAGGCGCCGCACGATGACACGCCCGCAGTCTGTGCGGAGCAAGGCGTGCGCTACCTCGCGCGCCAGGGCGGGTCGCTGTACAGCCATGCCGTGAGGACGGCGCTGGCCGCCTCGCGCGGCCGCTGGGTGATCCTGATGGATGCGGACGGGTCGCACTCGCCGCGCTTCGTGCAGAAGCTCTGGGCCGAGCGCGAGCGCGCCGAACTGGTGATCGCGTCGCGGTACGTGCGCGGCGGGCACACCGAGAACCCGGCGATCCTGATCTTCCTGAGCTTGATGGTGAACGTCATCTTTCGCCTCGTCCTCGGGCTGGCGGTGGCCGACGTCTCGAACAGCTTCCGGCTCTACCGGGGGGACGACGTGCGGGCACTGGAACTGGAGTGCGAGCACTTTGACATCGTCGAGGAGATCCTCGTGAAGCTCGCCTTCTCGCGTCCCGGGTACCGCATGCTCGAACTGCCGTTCACCTTCGAGACCCGGAAGGCGGGCCGGACGAAGCGGGACCTCGTGACGTTCGCCTTCGAGTACGCCGGGACGCTCGCGCGCCTCTACCGACTCAAGTGCCGGGCACGGCAGACGGTGGTGCGCCCATGTACTACCTCGTGACGGGGGGCTGCGGGTTCGTCGGCAGCAACGTGGCAGCACGATTGATCGCGCGCGGTGAACGGGTGGTCCTCTGCGACAACCTCTCGCGCGCCGGCTCGGAGATGAACCTCGCGTGGCTCCGGTCGCTGGGCGATGTCGAGTTCGTGCGCGCCGACGTGCGCCAGCCGGACGCCATCGCCGC
>DATCGU010000111.1:0-6798 GCA_036508735.1 Gemmatimonadaceae bacterium | reverse complement strand
AACTGGAAATTGCCGCTGCGATTTGCGCCCGCCGTGGTGCGGAAGCCCGAACGATTCAGGAGTCCGCCGAGCTTCCAGCGATGCTTGCCTCCGCCCGAAAGCCACGACAGCTCGTCGGTCACCTCGAGCGCCGTGGTGGCGTTGTCATTGGGAAGCTGGGAGTTGCCGCCGAAGTCGAGGTTGGTGAAGCCGGTCTGGCCGTTGGCGAGCGTGCTGCCCACGAGCACGCGCCCCTCGGGGAGGCGCAGGTAGGGGTTGGCCCCGGAGGTGGTGAGGGCATAGGAGCCCTTGACCTCGTTCAGGAACTGGCCCATCACCGATGAGAGCGATACGAGGCCGCCGACGCTGCCCCCCTTCTGCTCGCCGGCGTGAGTCGGGACGCTCTGCACGGAGGTGCGGAATCCGTCGAGGACATTCCCGGCCACGTTGCCGCGCACGGACAGCGAATGCGCCTCGTTGAGCTGCTGGTCGAAGCGGATGATTCCCGTCACGTTGTTCGTAGTGCGATCGTCAGGTACGAGCGCGTTCCGAGCAGGCAGCCCGTAACGGGAGAGCAGCGACAAGAAGCGCGCCGCCGAGTCGGGTTGCACGTTGAGCGCCTCGAGCGTCTGCGCACCGGCGCCGAGCAGCGACTGCAGCGGGTCCATGCGCCGGCGCACCTGGAAGCTGCCGAACCAGAACGTCTTGTCCTTGACTATCGGGCCGCCGAGGCCGCCACTGAGCTGATGCTGCGTGTACGCCCCGCTGAACGTCGTTGCCCCGGTGTTGTCGCCGGTGGCAAACTCGAGACTCGGGTCGCGCAACGCGTAGCCGAACGAACCCGACAGGTCGTTGGTGCCGCCCTTGGTGGTCGAGGCCACCTGCCCGCCCGTGAACTGGCCGCGGGCAACGTCGTACGTGCTGGTGATGACGCGCGTGCTGCGCACCGCCTCGGCTGGCACGCTGCCGCCGAACGACAGGCCATCGAGGGTCACCAGGTTCTGGTCGGCGCGCTGGCCGGCCACGGAGAAGCCGGCCGCCGATGTGTCGGAGCCCGCGAGTCCCACGACGCCGGCTTGGAGCGCCGCGATGGCGTTGGGATCGGAGGCGTCGATGGGCAGGCGCATGAGCTGCTCACCCGACAATGCGCGCTCCGTGCTGCCGGGCGTAGGCTGATTGTCGTTGGAACGCGGTGTCTGCCGTGCGTTCACCACCACCGCGCCGAGGCTCGTGGTCGTGGGGGAGAGCCGGAAGTCGGCGACGAGGCGATCTTCGTCGGAGAGGCGGTTCAGGTTCACGGTAGCCGGCGCGAGGCCGATGGCGCGTACCCGCAGCACATACTGGCCTCCTCCGTCGGGGAAGAGCAGCGTGTACTGCCCCTTCTCGTTAGTGGTGCGAATGCGCGTCGTGCCGGTCTCCACCGACGTCACCTCGACCCGCGCATTGGCGACGGGGAGGTTGCTGACGTTGCGCACGGTGCCGGTGATGATGTCGGTCGTGCTCCCCACCTGTGCCACGACGAGGCGCGGCGCGAGCAGTGACAGGAGGAGCAGGAGGGCAGGGAAAGGTCGAATGCGCATCGTAGGAGCTCGTTCAGGAGTGACGCGCCCGGGGGGCGGTACAATTGTGGCGGAAGGTGTTGCTGACGGCGTCGCGAGTGTCGGCTACGGCCGGCCTGGCGCGCCGCGTGGCCACTCACCGGGGCCGCCGCGCGACGGTCCACCATTGGGATAGCGCCTCTTGAATTCAGCCTCGCGCCGTGCGCGCGCCGAATCGAGCAAGGTGCGCTGCACTGGCGTGAGGATGCTGTCCATCGACCGCTTGGTCTGCGCCATCAGGGAATCGATGGCCGGCTGTGTCGACTTGCGAACCTCGCGGAAGCCGCGCATCTGCCGTTCGATGAGCGTGTCGATGCGCACCGCCTGCTCCTCGGTGAGCTTGAGGTCGGCGCCCAGCATGGCACTCGGGCGTCGCGGTCCCTGTTGGCGCGCACCGCTTCGGCCGGGCCCGCCGCGACCCTCCCCCTGACGCTGGTGCAAGACGCTGCGGTCAAGGGCGATGCCGCCGATGACACCGGCCAGGGCGACAACCAGCAGCACGCCCACGGCGAGCAGCCGAGTGCCGCGCGACGGCGGGGCCAGCGGCGTCCCCTCAGCCGCGTCGAACGAACGCTCCTGGGTCATCGATCCACCGCCATTGCAATGAGGAACTCCGTTGAATCGGGACCGACCACGGCATCGGTCACCGCCGAACGCGATCCGCCCGCCACGGCGCCACGCAGGTCCAGCGTGGCCGCTGCGGCCTGTGCGGCGAACTCGGCCTCGGTGCGCACCGAACGATTGAGGATGACGGCGGCGATGAGCGCCGCCGCGATGCCGATGGGGACGGCGGCGCGCCCATAGCGCGCCACCCACCCGTACCAGGACGTCTCGGTCAGGCGCATGCGGTGCCGTCGCGATGCCACCGCGATGCGCTCGCGCAGCCGCGCCTCGCGCAGGAGGGCGCCGAGGAATGGGTCACGCTCCGGATCCTGGGAGAAGTCGCCGTCGGAGTGGTTGATCTGTTCGCCGTTCATAAGGTCCCCTCGTCCCGCAGCGTAGACAGCGAGACACGCAGGCTCTTCTTCGCCTGGTGCAGGTGCCACCGTACGTTCTCGGGCGTGAGGCCGAGATGTTCGGCAATCTCCGCGCCCTTCCAACCCTCAACTTCAAAGAGCATCACGATCTCCCGCTGTCGCGGTGTCAGCGCGGCCAGCGCCGCGTCGAACCGCTCCCGAACTTCCGCGCGCTCCATCTCTTCGTCCGGCAGCGCGTCGGGCGAGGCGGCATCGAGCAGTTCGGGCTCGGTGTGTCGCACCCGCTTGGCTCGCAACTGGTTGATGCCGAGGTTGCGCAGCAACGTGAAGAACCACGGACCGAACGGCCGGTTGGGATCGAGCAGGGGAAGGCGGTCGAGTGCGCGCAGGAAGGCATCCTGCACGAGGTCTTCCGCATCGGCCCGGTCACCCAGCAACCGTTCGGCGGCGACGAGAGCTCCCGGGAGATGGCGACGGACAAGCGCATCAAACGCTGCTGGATCGCCGCGCGTCGCGCGATCGACCAACGCCGTTTCTTCTGCGTCGGTTGCCGGCTCGCGGGTGGGTTCTCGCATCCGTCTCCTCAAACACGCAACCGGGCACGACTGTTAGCCGCGCCCGGGTGAAGGGGTGTCTGACTATGATGTTGCCTGCCGTGCCAATGCGCGAGAGGCGTCATCCGCTGGACGCCGTTCGGGCGGCTAGTGTTCACCGCTCCCGGCCGTGCCACGAGGGCGCCCGGTGCGCCAGAAGAGCATCAACGGCGTGGCGCACAACAGCACGAGTCCGCTGATCCAATAGATGCGCGAGAAGGCGAGCACGCTGGCTTGGCCGCCCAACGTGCGGTCCATGATCATCAGCGCCTCCTGATGCGCGACGGTCAGGCTCGCCCCCTTGGCGGTGAGCGCGTGGGTGAGTCCGTCGAGCCGCGACTGCACGTCGGGGGCGATGGCTACCATGTGCTCGGCGAGCAGCCCCTTCTTCTCCTTGGTGAAGCGGCTGAGCATGGTTGCCATGATGGCGATACCCATGGAGCCGCCCAGCTGCCGCATCAGGTTGAACAGCCCGGTGCCCTGGGCGAGATCGCGGGGCTTGAGCTCGGCGAGGGCGATGGAGTTGAGGGGGATGAAGATCAGGCCCAGCGCCACCCCTCGGATGATGAGCGGCCAGAAGAGGTCGGCCTTGCCGCTGTCGAAGGTAAGGTTGGCGAGCAGCCACATGCACACCATGAACAACGACGCCCCCAGCAAGATCACCGGCCGGCCGTCGGGGACGACGCGCAAGCGGCGCCCCATGAGCGCCATCGTGAGGGCCGAGGCGAGAGCGCCAGGAAGGATCACCATCCCCGTCTGGTTGGCGGTGAACCCGTGCAGCGTCTGCAGGAAGACCGGAAGGACAAAGATCGACCCGAACAGCGCGAAGCCGAGCACCGAGCCCATCAGCACGCCGGTGGCGAGCTGTCGGTCGTTCAGGAGATGGAAGTCGATGACCGGTTCATCAGTATGCAGCTCATGCCAGATGAGCCACGCAAACGATGTCGCCGACACGACGGCCAGGGTCGTCACGAACCGGGAGTCGAACCAGTCGTACCGTTCGCCGCGCTCGAGCATCCACTGCAGCGAGCCGACCGCGACCGTGAGCAACGCGATGCCGAGCCAGTCCACCGTGTCGGCGCGCTCCTGGTGCTCCGAGTTGGTGACGTAGGCCCACACCATGGCGGCGGCCATGAGGCCGAGCGGCAGGTTGATGTAGAAGATCCACGGCCAGTTCCAGGTATCGACGATGTAGCCGCCGAGCGTAGGCCCGAGCGTGGGTCCCACCATCACGCCGACGCCGAACATCGCCTGGCCGATGCCCACCTCGTGCGGGGGGAATGCCTCCCACAGGGTCGACTGCGCCGTGGACAGCAGCGCGCCGCCGCCGATGCCCTGGATGACGCGCCAGACGACCAACTGCACAAGCGTGGTCGACCAGCCGCAGAAGAACGACGCGGCGACGAACAGGAGGATCGACCCGGTGAGGTAGCGCCGGCGCCCGAAGTACGCCGAGAGCCAGCTCGACATGGGGATGACGATGACGTTGGCGATGATGTAGCCAACGCTCACCCATGAGATTTCGTCGAGCGTGGCGCCAAGGTTCCCCATCATGTGGGGAATGGCAACGTTCACGATGGACGTGTCGATGAGCTCGAGCATCGCCGCCATCGTGACGGCGATGGCGATGAGGTATTTGTATTTGTACTTGTCCTTGTCCTCGGCCTCAGGGGTCGCGGACGCGGTTGGTGTGGTCACGGGGTTTTCTGGAGTGCGAATGTTGGCGGATGGCAGTTGACAGTTGGCAGGGAACGTCGGGCAGTTGGCGGCCAGCAGTAGTCTGCCAACCGCCCGCTGCCAACTGCCAACGGCTATCTGACCGTCACGTGCGCCACCACGCTCATCCCAGGCAGCAGGGGGCGTCCATCGCCGCATCCCTTGGTCACCGCGATCCGCACGGGGACGCGCTGCACGACCTTGGTGAAGTTGCCGGTGGAGTTGTCGGGCGGGAGCAACGCGAACCTCGCCCCGGTGGCCGCGCCAACGCTTTCCACCTTGCCCTCGGCGTCACAACTGTCGTACGCGTCCACCTCGAGTGACACAGGCTGCCCCACGCGCACGTCGGCGAGCTGCGTTTCCTTGAAGTTGGCGGTCACCCAGGTGTGTGCGCCGTCAACGACGGTCAGCAGTGGCTGGCCGGGAGCGACCAGCTGTCCGACCTCCACCTGCTTGCGCGACACCACGCCGGTGAGCGGTGCCGGCACCTTCGTGTAGGTGAGCTGCAGCCGGGCGTTGTCGAGTGATGCGCGCGCGGCGGCGAGGCGTGCGTTGGCGAGCTTGGCCCCCGCCTGCGCGCCGCTCATCTGGGCGTCGGCGGACCGCGCCTGGCGTTCCACCGCCTGGAGACTGGCGGTCGCCTGATCGTACGCGGACTGTGCAGCGTCGAGCTGCTGGCGGCTGACGATCTGCTTGCCCACCAGTTCCTTCATCCGCGCAAGATCGGCCATGGCCTTGGCCACCTGCGCCCTGGCAGCGTCAATCTGCGCGCCGACGACCTGGCGCTGGCTTTCCGCGCCGCGCATCTGCGCTTCGGCCTGGCCGCTGATGCCGCGGCCACCGGCCACGGACACGGCCGCCTCATACTCCGCCTGTGCCTGCGCCAGCCGCATGGTGTACTCGCTGGAGTCGATGCGCACCAGCACGTCGCCCTCCTTCACCGGCTGATTCTCGACGACCGAGAGTTGCGCGACGAATCCGCCGACCTTGGCGAGCACGGGGACAATGGACCCGTCCACCTGCGCGTTGTCGGTGCTTTCGTGAGCCCGGTTGTAGAGCGTGGTCCTGGCGGTCCAGAAGATGGCCGCGGCGGCCGCGAGGGCGACGATGGGGATCAGGGGCTTCTTCATTAATCGGAACTCGGATGACGGAATTGGGATGCGAAGGCGGGAATCGAAACGGAATGCGGAAGAAGAAGATGGGAGCAGCTACGGCAGGTCGGTCACGGCGCCCTGCGAGCGCGCCAGCGTAACGCGCGCGGTCTGGTAGGCGGCGCGCGCGTCCACTTCCAGCGTGCGGGCGGCATTGATGCCGAGCGAAGCGGTGATGACGTCGGCATTGCCGCTCACCCCTGCCTTGAAGCGCTCGCGTGCCTGCTCGAGTTCCTGCTGCGCCAGGACCAGTCGCTCCTCGGCGGCAGCGAGCAACTCGCGGGCGGATGCGAGGTCGAGCAGGGCGGCGCGCACTTCGATGGCGGCCTGCGCCGCGAAGTCGCGGCGGCGCGCCTCGGCTTCATGGACCTGGGCGAGCTGCTCCTGCACCCGTCCTTCACGGCGGAAGCCGTCGAAGATGGGTACCGACACCTGCAGTCCCCAGGTGTAGGTGTTCAGCAGATGGGCGGTGGAGGGGCCGATCGCGCCCTGGTCGCCGAAGATGCCCAGGGTCGGCAGCCGCTCGAGCTTGGTGGCGTTCATCGTGCGCTCGGCGGCGAGCTTCTGCGCCTCGGCCGTGCGGATGTCCGCGCGGCGCGTGAGGGCGACGCGCATGGCCTCGTCCACCGAGGGCGCCGTGACGTCGTTTGGCAGCGCCGTGAGCGAGTCGGCGAGGACGAGCTCGACCGACGGGTCGATGCCGATGACACGCCGCAGTTCGAGGCGGGAGCGATCGCGCTCATTGCGTGCACTGATGAGCTGGGCGCGCGACGCAGCCAACTGG
>DATCGU010000110.1:0-14668 GCA_036508735.1 Gemmatimonadaceae bacterium | reverse complement strand
AAAGTCCGTGTCTCTCGCGTTCTCGCGTTCTCGCGCTCTCGCGCTCTGTATTTCTCTGTAGCCCTCTATCCCTGCAGGTATGGCGCCAGCACCAGCGCGGTCACCGCGTCAAGGATCAGGATGGCCACCGAACTGACGACCACCGCCTTGGCCGTCGCCTGCCCCACGCCCTCGGCGCCGGCCGTCGTCGTGTAGCCCTCGTAGGCGCAGAGCCCGGCAATGGCGCCGCCGAACATCGTCGCCTTGATCAGGCTGTACGTCACCTGGAACGGATCGAAGCTCAGCCGCATTCCCTCGACGAACGCCGAGAGTGGCACATCGGTGATCGTGATTGCCGCAAACATGCCGGAGAGCACGCCGGTGATGTCGGCGATGACCGTCAGCACGGGAAGCATCAGTATGCCCGCTATCAGCCGCGGCACGATGAGATAGGCCACCGGATCGTAGGCCAGCGTCTCGAGCGCGTCGATCTGCTCGGTGACGCGCATGGTGCCGATCTCCGCCGTCATGCGCGCCCCCACGCGACCGGCAAGCACCAGCCCGGTGAGCAGGGGACCGACCTCAAGCACCACCATCTGGCGAACCCCCAGCCCCACGATGGAGAGCTGGATGCCGGGGAACAGCTGGTATCGAATCTGCAGCGAGATGACGGCGCCGATGAATGCGGCCACCATCAGGGTCAGCGGAACCGAATCGACGCCGATCGCCCGCATCTGCGGAATGATGTGTGGCACGTAGGTGCGCGGTTCCTTGAATGCCCGCCAGATCTCGCGCAGGAAGAGCACGCGCATCCCGATGCCGCGCAGCGTGCCCAGCGACAATTGCGCCATGGGGCGGAACAGCTTGATGCCCGATCGGTGCATGATCGGATACGAGTTCGTCTCGCGGCGTTCGGTCGTCAGGAAATTATCGTAGGACACGGAAGAACGTTCAGGGTCAGGTCCGAACGCGGGCCAGCAGTACCACGCCGACGAGGCCAAACAGCAATCCCGGGATCCAGGCCGCGAGGTTCGGGGGCACGAGACCCTTGGAGCCGATGGCCTGGGTAAGCTGCACCAGCATCAGGAATATAACGGTCGTCCCGAGACTGATGCCCACGCCGAAGGCCGTGCCGCCGCCCCGCTGGGTGCTCGTGGCCAGGGGCGCGCCGAAGAGCATGATGATGAGGCAGGTCGCCGGGATGGCGATCTTCAGCATGCGTCCCACCTTGAGCGCGCCGACGTCGCTGCCCGAGCGCTCGAGGTTGCTGATGAACTCTCCGAGCTGGGTGAAGGTCATTTCGTCGGGCACCTTGGACGCGACCATCAGCTCCCGCGGCTCCTCGCGCATGCGGCGGTCGCGCAGCGAGTCGAACGCCACCGTGATGTTCATCGAGTCGGTCGGGAGGATGTGCATGACGCCTTCCTTCAGCGTCCAGTCCCCGGAGCGGACGTTGTACTTGCCCTCGCGGGCGGCCACGAAATACGTGGGATAGCTGGCGTCCTTTCCCTTGCGTTCCACCACCACGCCGTCGAGCACCCGCTTGTCCACGTCGGCGCTGCCGATGGTGTACACCCGCCCCCCTTCCGCCGCATACGTGAAGTTGAAGCGCGACGACCGGTTGCTGAACTGCCGCTCCTTGAGCAGCTCGACGCGGCGCGAGTTCGTGTAGGGCGACAGCACGCCGATGCCAAGTCCCAGTCCGGTGGCGAGCAGGGCGCCCAGCGCCATCGGGCGGATGAACCGGTAGAAGCTGATGCCACTGGCCTTTGCGGCGGTGATCTCCGAATGGCGCGTGAAGCTCCCCACCGAGAACACCGTGGCGAACAGCACGGCGGCCGGCAGCACCAGGAACATGGTGTCGGGCACGCCGTACAGGTACGCCAGCGCGATGGTCTTCAGCGAGAGGCTGCGGCTGAGGTACTTGTCGAGCTTCTCGGTGAGGTCGATGACGATCACCAGCACCGGGAATCCGAGCGCCGTGCCGGCGAAGATCTTCATCCATTCGGAGAGCACGTAGCGGTCGAGCGGCTTCAGTACGCGCATCAGCGCCTCCGCCGGAACAGCCGCACCACGCGACGGCGCGTGCGGTCGATGAATTCCGTGGTCTCGCTGCCGCGGTTCGTCGTGCCCTCATGTCCCAGGCGCGCGGTCAGCACCAGCCCGATGGAGCCGAGGATGGCGTTGGCCGCCCACATGCCCCAGAAGGGCGACATGTAGTCGCGGTCGGCCATGGTCTCGCCGACGATGAGCCCCACGTAGTACAGGCCGAAGACCGCCAACGAGACGCCGATGGTCATTCCCACGCCGCCGCGCGGGAACCGCAGCGCGATGGGGGCGCCGAGCAGCACGAAGATGAAGCACGCCGCGGCGATGGCAAACTTCTTCTCGATTTCCACCGAGTGCCCGTCCACGATGTTCTGGGCACCCTCGAACTGGAGTTTCGTCCCCTCGACCACGATCCCGAGCGAAGCTTGCGAGAGCGAGTCGGCTCCGGCCCCCCCGGCCCCCCCGGCCGCGCCAAGCACGACGACGCCGGTGGACGGAGCCACGCGCGGCGTGGGTCCCTGCAGGGCCGCCGCCGACATGCTGCTCAGGACGGGTTTCGAGGGGGCATCGGGGGCGGTCTTTCGCCCCTTCCTGATTGTGTCCTGCACTTCGGCGGCGCCGGCCGTCTGCACGTGCAGCGCGCCGAGCAGCCGGCAGTAGGCGCCGCCGAGACCGCTGCGCAGTGCGTCGGGCTGGAGCGTGCGCGCCGTCTTGCGGTCGAAGCGCCAGAGCACCTGCCACGCGCTGTCGCGCGTGCGCGCCGCACGCTCCACGCGCGTCTGCAGTTCGCAGATGGTCATCTCGCGGTCGCTCTTGTACATGCTGTCCGGCGACTCGCTCTCATACTGGTTGCCGACCCCGCGCACCAGCAGCAAGTCTGTGCGGAAGAAGTTGCGCTGCAGCTTGGCCGGCTCCGCCAGCGAGACCTCGCTCATGGAGCCGCTGAAGAGCGTCAGCTGCAGGTCGATCTGATTGGCCGACATCTCCAGCAGGCCGCTGTCGGCGTGGATGATGCGCCGCTTCTGCGGCAGCGTGAGGTCATAGATGGTCACCTCGCGCATCATGCTGGTGGCGCGGTTGATGCGCCCGGCGCGCAGGTATAGCCGGTTGGGCGACACCTCGTTGATGATCTGTTCCTTGAAGGCGACCGTCGGCTTCTTGCGCGAGATGTCCGCGGTGAGCGTGGCGAGCCGGTGGTTGGCCCACGGCAGGATCTGGTCGTTGAACACGAGCATGGCCGCCGTGAACCCGAGCGCCGCCACCAGCACCGGCGCCAGCAGGCGGTGCATCGAGACGCCGCTCGCCTTGTACGCCGTGATCTCGTTCTCCGATGCCAGCCGGCTGAACGCGTGCAACGTGGCCACGAGAATGGCCATCGGCAGGGTCATCGCCACCGTGAACGGCACCGACAGCGCGAAGAACTCGGCGATGACCGTCCAGTGCAGCCCCTTGCCCACCAGGTCGCCGAACTTCTTGGCGACGTAGTTGAGCAGCATCAGCGACGTGAGCGCCGAAAGGGCGAACACGAGCGGGCCAACATGCTCTTTCAGGATGTATCTGGAGGTGATCTTCAACGGGTCGGCCCCGAGCTCGGAGACGGTGAAACTGCCGGTCACGCCGAGGGTTGTAGGGTGTCGGACCGACCGTATATTCCACCGGGCGACCGCTCAATGGCAAGGTCCGAGGACGCGCAGACCTCCCGGCGTGCCTCCCGTGTTCCGGTTGATGTTACCCCGTTCCGCCTAATTTGGTGCGCGCCCTCCGCCTACTTGCCGCCTGCTTGCTCGCGCTGCCACTGGCGGCCCAGTCCCCGGGAGCCCAACGGGGAGGGCGTGCGGAGCCGTCCATTCTCGTCCCATTTCGGCTCACGTTCGTGCCGCCGGCCGCCCTCGCTCCGGGTGGAAGCCTGGCACGAAACCGGCGCCCGGCCGACGAAATCGCCCGGGCGGCCGTGGCCAGGGCGCGCGCGGCGGCTGACCGCCGCCTGGCCGACCAGTGGCAGTCAGCCATTCGTGCCGGATTAGGTCCCACGACAACGGCCGCCGCCCGCGTCGCCGGCGTCGCCGGCGGCACGCCGGCCGACACCGCGCGCCTGAAACAGGCCACCGATCTCTTCGGCCAGTATGCCGACCTGGGCCTTGCCATGAATGGGCGGCTGGAAAGCAAGCTGAACCGCATCCGGAACGAGCGGTGCATCAGCAGCCAGCTGTTCACCCTCGCCTCGCAGTGCAGCGGTTCCTTCCAGCCCAACTTCGACTTCCAGTTCGACGTGCGCACCGGCGGCGTGGTGGCCGACCGCGTGCATCTGAACGTCGACTACGACAGCAAGCGCGAGTTCGACGCGTCCAACAACATCCAGGTCTACTACCAGGGCAAGGGCGACGAGGTGCTGCAGAAGCTCGAAGTGGGCAACGTCACCTTTCAGCCCCCCGCCAGCCGCTTCATCACCAGCGGCATCCCCAGCGGCAACTATGGCCTGCAGGCCATCGGAAAGGTGGGACCGATGCGCTTCCGTACCATCGTGGCGCAGCAGAAGGGGAACGTGAGCAAGGATCGGGTCTTCACCGTGGGCAGCCACACCGTGCAGGCCGTCGACCGCGACGTGGAGGACTACCAGGTCGAACCGCGGCGCTTCTTCTTCACCGTCGATCCGCACCGCTTCAGCGACTACCCGAACATCGACCTCCTGAACTCGACGCAGTTGCAGCGGCTGGCCGCGTCGCTTCCCGACACGCTGCGTCCGTCGCGCATCTTCCTCTACCGCCTGCTCATCGGCGGCCAGCCGCCCAACCCCAACGGTCCCCAGTTCAGGCTCCTCGGCGACCCCACCTCGCGTCACGGCCAGATCTACGAGCTGCTGCGCGAGAACGTGGATTACTACACCGATCCGTCGTTGCTCTGGGTGGCACTGGTGCGGCCGCTCAACCTGAACAACGAGCGACTCGTCGTCGCCTACACCGTGCGCCTCCACGGGCGTGATACGACGATCGCCTCCACCGGCGGCACGCCCGACTACGAGTTCACGGCCACGCACGAGCAGTTTGCCAACCTGCTGTGGGATCCGCAGGTGCGTCCCACCGACGCCGCCTTCGACCGCGAGATCCGCTCCGTATACCGGGTGGGCGGTGAGGACGTGCGCCGCGGCACCGTGACGGCGCGCATCGTGACCGGGCCGGCCGGCGACCAGGAGAAGCCGCTGGCCGGCGGCAGTGACACCTGGCTGCAGATGTTCGGCCTGGCGCAGTCGGGGAACAGCGCCACGTTCGACATCGACAACCGGCTCTTCCCGCGTCCGGGCGACCCCAACTACACCGTGGGCGGCGCGGCCGGCACGCGCATCGTGCGCGACAACTTCCTCATCTTTCCGTCGGTGCGCCCGTTTGCCCGCACCGGCCTGGCACAGCCCGCCGGAAACCCGGCCAACGAAGCCATCTACACGACGCCGGGCGAGTACCTCTACTCGACGCAGCACCCGCAGTCGATCTATCGCATACGCCTGCGGTACGACGCCGAGGGGGGAGGTGACGCCGGCTCGCTGGCGCTGGGGTCGGTGCAGGTGCGCCCCAACTCCGAACGGCTCGTGCTCGACGGCGTGCTGCTGAAGCGCGACGTCAACTACCACGTGGACTATGACCTCGGGCGCGTCACCTTCGTGCGCCCCGACACGCTCTTCCCGAGCCCGCGCAACGTGACGGTGCGCTACGAGGAGAACCCGCTTTTCGCCGCGGCACCCACCAGCATCGTCGGTTTCGCGTCGCAATTCCCGCTGGACGCTGGCGAGATCAACGTGATGGCCATCGCCCAGAACCAGCGCACGACCTTCACGCGACCGCCGCTCGGCTACGAGCCGCAGTCATCGCTGCTCGCCGGCATCAGCGGCAGCTTCGACTTCGACGCCGCGCCGCTCACGCGCGCCCTGCAGCGGCTGCCGTTCCAGCAGAGCAAGGCGCCGTCCAGCGTGCACCTCGAGGCCGAAGTGGCCACCAGCCGGCCGCAGTCCAACAGCGCGGGGCAGGCGTATCTCGAGAGCTTCGAGGGTGAGGGCGGCACGCAGGTGGCGCTTTCCGACCCGTCGTGGTGGTACAGCAGCCAGCCGGCGCTCGGCAACCGGCTGGCCGCACGCTTGGGCGGGGCCACCACACTCGACCTGTCGCGCGCCTCCACCATGGCCTGGCAGAACAACGGCCTCAATGCGGCTGGGCAGACCGTCACCTACACGCTGCAGCAGATCGACCCGCTGGTGAACTTCACCGGCGCCGGGCTGCAGCAGCCGGAACAGATGCTGTGGCTCACGCTGTACCCGCTGGGCGTGGGCGGCGTCTACAATGAGACCAGCAAGAAGTACGAGTGGCAGGTGAGCGGCGCGCCGCTCGGGCGCCGCTGGCGCTCCATCCGCACGCCGCTGGGGCCGTCGGGCGCCGACCTGTCACGCATAGAGAACATCCAGTTCTGGACGCTCATCGACACGACCGCCGCGCACCGCGCGCGTAATCCCACGCTGGTGCTCGATTTTGGCGACGTCTCAGAGAATTCGGTGGCGCTCGCCCCCACACGCCTCGTCGTGTCGCGCAACGGCTCGGCCGCCGACACGCTGTACACCGGGCGCGCCGTCGTCGGGCTCGATTCGCTGAACTCAGAGCGTGACCCCTTCTCGCGCTCCTTCAACCAGGCGCGCGACGACAACGGCCTGCCGGGAGACGTGGTGCCGAGCCTGCCCTTCACGTCGCCCGATTCGTCGGGGGTCCTCAAGAATTTTCCCATCTGCCAGCTGGGCGACGTGAGGCTCACCCGGCTGGGCGACAGCAGGACGAACTGCACGGTGCGCAACGGGCGGCTGGACGAGGAGGACATCGACGCCGACAACGTGCTCAACTTCCTCAGCTCGCAGCGGGAAAACGAGCGCCTGCTGCGGTACGTGGTGGACCTGGCGGACCCCAAGGCGTACACGCGCGTCGGCAAGTGCGAGGTGGCGCAACTCGACAGCGCGGGCGGCGGCGTGGAGACCAACACGCTCTGCTGGGTCTTCTTCCGGCTGCCGTTCAATGCGCCCTTCGACACGGTGGCTGGCGGGCCGAGCATCCGGCGCGTGCGCGCGCTCAGGCTCACCGTGGTGAGCGGCGTCGGGCAGCGCGACGATGCCTTCACGCAGCTGCCCATGGCGGAGTTCCGCCTCACTGGCGCGTCGTGGCTCAAGCGCTCCGACCGCACGCTCACCGGCATCGCCGGCGAGCAGACCGGACGGGGCACCATGCAGGCGTCGACCATCGGCACCACGGACAGCGGCTCCACCAGCGGGCTCAACTACCAGTCGCCGCCGGGCGTCACCGACGCCCCCGACCAGGTCATCTCGGGACTCGAGAACCAGCTCATCCAGATCAATGAACGCTCCATGCGCATCACGGCGCAGCAACTCGAGCCGTACCAGCGGGTCGAGGCGTACCAGCGCTTCCCCGAGGGGAGCAAGAACTTCATCCAGTACCGCGAGCTGCGCCTCTGGGCGCGCGGGCGCGGCAACGGCTGGGGCGAGCAGGGCGAGCTGCAGTTCTTCGTCAGGCTGGGGCGTGACGCCGATAACTTCTACCTGTACCGCACGCCGGTCGCGGTGGGCACCGGCCAGGCGGCGTGGCTGCCCGAGGTGCGGGTGGATTTCGAGAAGTTCTTCGCCCTGCGCGCGCAGTTGCAGAACGCGTTCCTGCAGAACCGTCCCGATTCGCTGGCCTGCCACGGCGCCGACTCGGTGCTGATCGCCCGTAGCGGACTCCCCCTCGGCGTCAGCGTGCACCGCTACGCCGCCTGCTCGGGCGGCTACATGGTCTACACCGTCGATCCCAATGTCAGCGCGCCCAACCTCGCGGCGGTACAGGACATGGCCGTCGGCATCGTCCGCGTCGATTCGGCCGGCGCCGGCGCCACGCGCATCTTCCCCACCGACACGCTCGAGTTGTGGGTGGACGACATACGCCTCACCGGCGTGGACAATACGCCGGGATACGCCGCGCAGGTGGGGCTGAGCGTCACGGCGGGGGACGTCGGCACGTTCCGTGTGAACTTCAGTCATCGCGACCCGAATTTCCGCCAGCTCAACGAGATGCCGACGTACGTCTCGGACAACCAGTTCGACGTGGGCACCACGCTGCGGCTCGACAAATTCCTGCCGCAGGGGCTTGGCATGGCCATCCCGCTCGTCGTGAACCATTCGCGCACGGCCAACAGTCCGTTCTTCGTGTCGCGCTCCGACCTGCGCGGCGACGGTATCCAGGGACTGCGCACGCCCATGAGCGGGGCCACCACCGTGGGGCTGGCCCTGCGGCGCACCGTGCCGCTGAGCGACGGGTGGCTCGCGCCCATCCTCAACAACCTGGGCGGCACGGCCAACTACGGAACGGCCAGCACGCGCAGTGAGTACCAGTCGGGCAAGAGCACCAGCGTGAACGCCAGCGTCGACTACAACCTCGCCTCGGAGGCGCGCGTGCGCCCCCTGCCTCGATGGATGGACGGTACGCTCAACGCACTCCCCAACTGGATGCAGAACACCGAGTGGGTGCAGGCGCTGCGTGGCGCGCAGTTCCGGTGGAACCCGTCCAGCGTGCGTTTCAGCAGCGCCCTGGCGCGCGCGTCCGACCATCGACTCGCCTACCTCAAGCCCGCCGAGGCGCTCTCCGACACCGCGCGCCTGGTCACCGGCCTCACGCAGGTGTGGCGCAACGTGGCCGGCGTGGAGTTCCATCCCTTCCAGGCCCTGAGCGCCCGCTGGGACTTCACCTCGCTGCGCGACCTGCGGCAGTACGGCGACAGCACCCCGTCGGCGGTGGTCGCCACGGCCGAGCGCAGCAAGCTGCTCGGACTCGACGTCGGGCTCGAGCGCGAGCGCCAGATGAACACCGCCATCGGCTTCACGCCAACGGTCGCCTTCTGGTTGCGCCCGCGCTTCGACCTCACCAGTTCCTCCTCCATTCAGCGCGACCCGAACTCGCGGACGCTGGTGCGCGACGCCGACACCACCGGGGGCTTTCACCTGCCGCGCCGCGCCAACAACATCCAGTCGGTGGCCGTCGGCGCCAACATCGACCTCCCCGCCGCGCTGCGTGCCTACCTGCACGACTCCCTCGTCACGCCCACGCTGGTGCGGGTGCTGCAACCCATCGACGTGCAGGCCAGTCGTTCCCTGGTGTCGGCGTTCGACGGTGCGCCGTTCACGCCGGGCGCCGGCTACCAGTTCGGCTGGGGCGGCATAGATCATTTCCGCACGCAGAACGGGCTCAACGCCACCAGCGCCGGCAGCAACGCGCAGGTGACGCTGTCCAGCGGGCTGCGCCTGCCCTTCGGCATGTCGCTGACCACGCGCATGCAGCGCGTGAACTCGCGCAACTGGACGCGCCGCTTCGACAACACACAGGCGATCATCGACGGCCAGCAGGTGACGCTCCCCGACCTGTCGCTGCGCATGTCGCTGAGTCCGGCCTTTGCCAGCCGCGTGATCACCAGCATCGGCGCCAACCTGCGCTACCTCAACACGCGCCAGTCGAGCGTCGTTCCCAGCGAGATGGCCGGTACGCCGGCCGACGTGCGCGTCAGTCGCGTGGACAGCTGGCCGCTAAACGGCAGCATCACGTGGAACGTCGGCACGGGGCTCATCACGTCGTTCGGGCTCGGCACCACGCACCGCCTTGATTCGCTGCCCGGCAGCGTCGCCGAGTCCCGGTCGCGCGACCTCAGCGCCGACATCGCCCGCGGCATCAAGATGCCGGCCAGCTGGGGGCTCAGGAAGGACCTCCGCACGCGGCTGAGCTACCAGCAGAGCAGCGCGCAAGCCTACGTGCAGAACCAGAATGCCGTGACCAGCCGCAGTCGCTTGGCCGACAATGGGCGCCAGGCCATCAATTTCAATGCCGACGCCGACGTGGCCGAGAACCTTACCTTCTCGCTTACCGGTGCGCGCATCGTCAATTTCGACAACAATCTCAACCGGCGGTTCTCGCAGCTCGTCTTCACGGCGGTGCTGCAGATTTCGTTCTTTGCGGGGGAAATAAAGTGAGACGGGGAGAGCGCGAGAGCGCGAGAGCGCGAGAAGAAGGAGGTTGGTGGTTGGTGACTGGTGGTTGGTGGTTGGCCGGAAGCGGACGGCGTAGAGCGTATGGCGTACAGCTTACAGCTGCAGTACTGAGCTGCACCCTGCTGGCCGGCGCCTGCACCAAGTCGGACGCGCCAGCGAAGTCGGCGACGCCGGCCATGACCACCGAATTCGACGGCGCTGCCGCGCTCCGCTACGCCAAGGCGCAGGTGGATTTCGGTCCCCGCGTGCCCGGCTCCGACGCGCATCGCAAGGCCGGCGAATGGATTGTCGCGCAGATGAAGCAGCGTGGCGCCACCGTAGTGGAACAGACGTGGACGCACACCACCAGGAACGGGCGCAAGCTTCCGCTGCGCAACGTCCTCGCCCGCTTCAACCCGCAGGCCACCCAGCGCGTGCTCTACCTGACGCACTGGGACACGCGCCCTGTCGCCGATTCCGATCAGGATCCCGCGAACCAGCTCACACCCATCGACGGCGCCAACGACGCAGCCTCGGGGGTGGGGCTCTTCGTGGCCCTCGCCGATGCGCTCCAGAAGAAGCCGTCGGCGCTCGGCGTCGACCTCCTGTTCGTGGACGGCGAGGATTACGGGGACTTCGGGCCGCCCGAGGTCGACGTACTGCTGGGCTCCAAGTACTTCGCGGCGCACCTGCCCGAGCCGGGCTACAAGCCCCTCTTCGGCGTGCTCTTCGACATGATCGGCGACGCCGACCTGCGGATCCCGCAGGAGGTCAACTCGGCGCAGCAGCAGCCCGACGTCGTACAGCGCGTCTGGGGGAAGGCGGCCGAGATGGGCTATGCGTCGACCTTCGTGCCGCGCGCCGAGCAGGCCATCACCGACGATCACATTCCGCTGCTCAAGGCCGGGCTGAAGGTCATCGATGTCATTGACCTCGACTATGGGCCCGGCAATTCCTACCACCACACGCTGCAGGATACCATGGACAAGATCTCGGCCAAGTCGCTGAAGATCGTGGGCGACGTGGCGCTGGCGTTGCTGCGGTAATAAGCGGCGACTCGCACGGAATTGGTCACGCTCCGGGGACTCCGCACGACGAACGTGGCGCATGCCCACCCCTGCGGAGCGCCAGGCGCTCGTCTTCTTCGCCGCCGTCGCCGCGCTGGGCATCGGCGTCAATGCGTGGCGTGCCGTGCGCGGTGGTGACGCGATCATCGCCGGCTCGCCCGGCGATCTTGCCACGCAGATCGCGCGCGTTGACTCGGCGGTTGCCAGTTCGCCCAGCCGGGAGCGACGGCTGAACGCGAGCGCAAAGAGCGCCAGAATGCGAGCGAACAGCCAGTCGGCGTCCCCCGCCACCCGCCAACCACCAGCCACCAGCTACCAACCACCAACCGCTTACGGCCTGCCTCCCACTGCCATCGGTCCAATCGACCTCGATTTCGCGTCGGTCGCGGCGGTCGAGTCGCTCCCGCGCATCGGGCCGGCCCTGGCCAAACGGATTGTCGCCAACCGCGACTCGTTCGGCGCCTTCGGCTCGCTCGACGGGCTGCAGCGAGTCCGGGGGATCGGTCCGGGCATCGCCAAGGCGCTCGGGAGCTTGGTGACGTTTTCCGGGGTTCCGCGACCGGATGCTCCTTCGCTCGCCGTCAAGGGTCGTCGACGCCGTTCCGCGCCTTGACACCCCGACTCCCGGGGACGACTTTCACTCATTAGAGGCCGCGCGCGCCGGGCAAGCCTCCATCGTCTATCCCCTATCGACTATCCACTCTCTCCAGAATGGCCAATCCCGCCGCTGCCGGTGTCGAACGCCTTGGTGACCTCCTCGTCAAAGAGGGGCTGATCACCAAGGAGCAGCTGGAGAAGGCGCTGGCGGAACAAAAGACGAGCGGCTCGCGCGTCGGCTACAATCTCGTGAAGATGGGCTTCATCCCCGAGATTGAACTGACGAAGGTGCTGGCCCGCCAGTACAAGATGCCGGCCGTCGACCTGTCGAAGTTCGAGGTCGACCCCCGCATCGTGAAGCTGGTCCCCGCCGATCTCGCGGTGAAGCACCTCGTGCTCCCGCTGAAGCGGGACGGGCGCACGCTCACCGTGGCGATGGCCGACCCCACGAACCTCGGGGTGGTGGAAGACCTCAAGTTCATCACCCGCTACGACATCTTCCCGGTCATCGCCGGCGAGTTCACGCTCAAGAACGCCATCGAGAAGCACTACGAGTCCAACGACATCGCGATGGGCGCCCTGCTCGACGAGATCGAGGGGCTCGATCCCGACGCGGACGTCGAGGTGGTGGAGGACAAGGACGACGAGGCCGCGGGACAGGCGCAGCTGGTGGACGACGCGCCGGTGGTGAAGCTCCTCAACGCCATCCTCACCGATGCCGTCAAGCGTGGCGCGTCGGACATCCACTTCGAGTGCTTCGAGTTCGAGTTGCGCGTGCGCTACCGCATTGACGGCGCGCTGATGGAAATCATGAAGCCGCCCAAGAAGATGCAGTCGGCCCTGATTTCACGCTTCAAGATCATGGCGTCGCTCAATATCGCCGAGCGCCGCGTGCCCCAGGACGGGCGCATCAAGCTGAAGATGGGCAAGAAGGTCATCGACTACCGCGTGTCGGTGCTCCCCACGCTCTTCGGCGAGAAGGTGGTGCTCCGCATCCTCGACAAGGGCAACCTGACGCTCGACCTCGAGAAGTTCGGCATCGAGCCGCGCGCCGAGCGCGAGCTGATGGAGGCGGTCAACAACCCGTACGGCATGGTGCTCGTCACCGGCCCCACGGGCTCCGGCAAGACGACCACGCTCTACTCGGCGCTGTCCAAGATCAACAGCATCGACACGAACATCATGACGGCCGAAGACCCGGTGGAGTACAACATCTTCGGCATCAACCAGGTGCTCGTGCGCAACGAGATCGGGATGACGTTCGCCGCGGCGCTCAAGGCATTCCTTCGGCAGGACCCGAACATCATCATGGTCGGCGAGATCCGCGACCTCGAGACCGGCGGCATCGCCATCAAGGCCGCGCTTACCGGCCACCTCGTGCTGTCCACGCTGCACACGAACTCCGCGCCGGAAACCGTGACGCGCCTGCTCGACATGGGCCTCGAACCGTTCAACGTCAGCTCGGCGCTCAACCTCGTGCTCGCCCAGCGCCTCGTGCGCCGTATCTGCTCGCAGTGCAAGGAGCGGTACGTGCCCGACGACCTCGAACTGTCGACGGCGAAGGTCACGAAGACGACGACCTTCCGCGAGCTGCGCTTCACCGACGAAGCCCTGCGCGATGCCGTGAAGAACGCGTCCAAGGAAGCGGCGCCGTACCTCACGAAGCTCAATCTCGACACGACGTTCGGCGAAATATCGCTGTTCCGCGGCAAGGGGTGCGATGCCTGCGCCGGCTCGGGCCTCAAGGGACGCCAGGGGCTGTACGAGGTGATGTTCATGACGCCGAAGCTGCGGCGCCTCATCCTCATGAACGTCGGTGCCGCGGAAATCAAGGACGGTGCCGTCGAGGACGGCATGCTCACGCTGCGCATGGATGGCTGGCTGAAGGTGCTGAAGGGCGTGGTACCGTTGGAGCAGGTGATCCGCGAGTCGAGCGCCTGACGCTTGCCTCGCGGCCAGGACCCCAAATGAACCGGACTTCTCAATGAGCAGTGGTGCACCTCCCTCCGCGCCCGCCGCGGCGCCGCCGCAGGGCGTCAACCTGCGCGTACTGCTCGAGGAGGTGATCGAGCGCAACGCCTCCGACCTGCACATCACCGCGGGCGAGCGCGCCAAGATGCGCATCGACGGCGAAATCACGAACTCGCGCATCGAGTACGTGCTCAATCCCAAGGACACGCTGCAGCTGGCCTACTCGGTGCTCACCGAGAACCAGAAGAAGCGCTTCGAGACCGAGGACGAGCTCGACTTCTCGTTCGGCATCCAGAACCTCGCGCGCTTCCGCGGCAACGTCTTCAAGCAGCGGGGCTGCGTGTCCATCGTGATGCGGCAGATCCCGTTCTCCATCAAGACGTTCGACGACCTCCACCTCCCGCCGGTGATCGCCCGCATGGCCGAGAAGCCGCGCGGCCTCGTGCTCGTCACCGGACCCACGGGCTCGGGCAAGTCCACCACCCTGGCCGCGATGATCGACAAGATCAACCGCGAGCGGCACGGCCACATCATCACGGTGGAGGACCCCATCGAGTTCATCCACCGGCACCAGGGGTGCATCGTCAACCAGCGCGAGGTGGGCACCGACACCAAGTCGTTCGCCAACGCGCTCAAGTACGCGCTGCGCCAGGACCCCGACGTCATCCTCGTCGGCGAAATGCGCGACCTCGAGACCATCCACGCCGCGCTCACCATCGCCGAAACGGGCCACTTGGCCTTCGCCACGCTGCACACCAACTCGGCGGCCGAAGCCATCAATCGCATCATCGACGTCTTCCCCGCCCACCAGCAGTCGCAGGTGCGCGCCCAGTTGTCGTTCGTGCTCGAGGGGATCATCACCCAGGTGCTCCTGCCCAAGAAGAGCGGCAAGGGGCGGGCGATGGCGGCCGAGGTGCTCGTCGTCACGCAGGCTATCCGGGCGCTCATCCGCGACGACAAGGTCCACCAGATC